>JASGTU010000309.1 GCA_030058085.1 Chloroflexota bacterium | reverse complement strand
GGCTGGCGCGGCGTCATCTCCGGGTCGTTGCGGACGCGTACGCCCAGCCAACGGCTTGCGCCGGTGAAGATCGTGCTATCGGCTGTGCCGTCTTTGTTCACGTCCAGCAACACGGTGAAGTAGCCGCCGGTCACGTTGACGCCCGTGTTGGCGTTGGGGTTGAACTCCTGCGCCCAGAGGGGTTGGGTCGAGGTGGCGCTATCGTAGATGCTGAAGACCATGTAATAGCTGCCGTTCGGCACGGGCTGGCCTAGGGCGTCCAGCAACATGCCCTGGTAGGTGATGCGTTTGTCGGTGTCGTATGTCTCGTCGATGCTCAGAGGGCCGTTCAGCGAAGTGACAGTCAACTGCTCTTGGGCATTGGCGCGCGGCGCCAACGTCATAGCGGCGACGATCAGGCCGCCGATGACTACGCCTAGCGCCTGACGAACGATGGATTGCACGGTTGGCATGGTTGTCTCCGCAGGTTCAAGAAAGAAAATGAGAGGCTCGAATCGAGGTAAGCTTATTCTAATCGAAGCGTCGACAAATGCAAGAAGTTCAGAGTTGCGTGATCAGCGCGGTGAGCAGGGCTGCGCGCCCCGGCAGTTGGTCGACGACGATGTGCTCGTGATCGGCGTGTGCGCCGTCGCCCGGCACGCCCAATCCGTCGAGCGTGGGGATGCCCAGCGCGCCGGTGAAGTTGCCGTCGCTGCCGCCGCCTGTGCCGCCCTCCTGCAGGTCCAGCCCTATGGCGGCGCCGATCTCCTGGGCGCGGGCGAAAATGGCGGCGGTCGCCTTGCGCTCCAGCGGCGGGCGGTTCCATTCGCCCTCGACGCGTAGCTGCGCGCCGGGCGTGACGGGAGTCAGGCCGTAGATCGCCTGCGTGATGCGGTCGGCGTCTTCTTGCGTCCAGGCGCGGGCGTCGATCTCGGCGACGGCCTGGGCTGCGACGACGTTGGCTGCCGTACCGCCGGAGACCATGCCGACGTTTACGCTGGCGCCGGTGGCGGGGTTGGAGAGGCTGTGCAGCGCTAGGATTTGATGGGCCAATTCCTGAATGGCGCTGATGCCTTTTTCCGGTTCGGCCCCGGCGTGCGCCGGGCGTCCGCTGACGGCGAGCGAGAAGCGTCCGACGCCCTTGCGCGTGGTCTTGAGCAGGCCGGGGGGGATCGGCGGCTCCATCACCAGTACATGCTGGGAGGCAAAAGCTTCCTCTTCGATCAGGCGGCGCGAAGTCTGGCTCCCCACTTCTTCGTCGGCGGTGAGAAGGACGGTGATCGGGCGAGAGAGGGCCAGCCCCAGTTGGCGCAGGGCGGCGAGGGCGAATTCGACGAGAACCAGGCTGGACTGCATGTCGAAGATGCCCGGGCCGTAGGCCTTGCCCTCCTCGATGCGAAAGGGGTGAGTTGCCAGGCTGCCCACAGGCCATACGGTGTCCATGTGGCAGAGGATCAGGGCGGGCTTGGCCTGTTCTCCGGATGCGGCGTTTGTGCCGGCGGCGAAGCGTGCGCGGACGTGGTTGCCGCGCTCCTGGACGGGGATGATCTCGACGCGGCCGCCCAACTGGGTTAGGCGTTCCGCCATGCGTTGGGCAAAGGCGTCGAGACGGGCCTTGTCGTGGGTGGGCGTCTCGTCGACGACCAGTTCGCGGATGCGGTCGAGCATCGCTTGCCGGTTGGCGTCGAAGTGCGCCAAGAGCGGCTGCGCCTCTATCATAGGCTTCCCTCCATAGATGAGTTTGTGTGATCGGGCGACTTGTCTGTTGCTGTCTGTTCGAGGCATTGTAGCGTAGACGCCTTGGCGAACGGTCGTCGAGCGCGTCCCGGAAGTGCAGCCTCTGCATATAAGCGTACCACACGCGGGGGCGATGAGAACAGATTCGGGTCAACGCGTTCCGTTTCTAAATCGGGATTTGCCCGGCATGGCAGAATTGCCTATAATGCCGCTACCGCAAGAGCTGAAGCCGCGCGACCAATCATGTCGCCTCTCAGCGGCAACGCTGCCGGGGTTACGCTGCGGAAGATATCGGCGTCATGACCGCCAGTTGAGGGGCTGCCCAATGACACAGTTAGTGGAACAAGCGCAATCTATTCCGGTCGATCTGGAGGAGAAGCAGGCCGCCAACAAGAATCTTAAGTTTATTATCGGCGGCGTGTTGGTGATTGCGCTGATCATCACCCTGATCGTACAAGCGACCGTCTCGACAGGCGCGTACTATCTGACAGTGACCGAGTTGGCGGATAGGACGCCGGGCATCGTCGGCGAGCGCGTGCGTGTCAGCGGTGCAGTGGTGGATGGCAGCGAGGATTGGAACGCGCAAGAGGTTACGCTGCGCTTTGCCATCAGCGACGAAGACGGCGCCCAGCTTCCCATTGTCTTCTATGGCCCGCGGCCGGATAACTTCCAACGGGCCGCCTCTGCGATTGTCGAAGGCGAACTGCTTGCCGACGGCACCTTCCAGGCTGAGACCTTGCTCCTGAAATGCCCGAGCCGGTATGAAGAAGAGCCGGAAGAGGTCTTTGTCGAAGCGTCGCGCTAATCCGACGCGCCGGTGGTTGCTTTTCGCGCCGTCTGTTTCCGCATTTTCTGCGCCAGGTTGGTTTCCTCTGTTTTCACGCATCCTATTCAGCCCCTAAAGGTCGCCCGCCATGCGATGTTGGTCGCGTATTGAGAAAATTCTTCGTCGACGCCGCGCCGCTTCGCCAGCGGATGCGCTCTTGTTGCGCGTAGCCAACGCGCTTGTCGCAGCGGCGATCGTCGTCCTGGCGCAAGTGTCGCCGCTGTTGGCCCAAGAGCAGCGCCCCGACTTTGACATCGAGCAGGTAACGGTTCCGGGCAGCATTCCGTCCGCCCGTCTAGGCATTGGCTCTTATCAGGAGAACTGCGCGCCCTGTCACGGCTTGTTGGGCATGGGCGACGGTCCGGCGGTAGCCGACTTGCCCGGGCCGCCTACGGCGTTCGCCGATCCGGACGCGGTGTGGGAGCGCAGCCCTGCCGAGCTTTTCCATACGGCCAAGTTCGGCTGGCTGGAACGGCTGATGCCGCCGTGGCAAAACCAAATGACCGATGCCGAGATCTGGCATACGACGGCCTACGCCTGGAGCCTGCACACCAACCAAGAAGAGCATACGCTGGGCGCGGACCTCTACGCGGCGAGCTGCGCAAGCTGTCACGGCGAGACCGGGGCCGGCGAAGGGCCGGAGGCTGTGGAGCAGCTCCCCGATTTTTCGGATGTCGTGTATGCCATGACGAAGAGCCAGGCGGACTGGATGGCGGGCTGGCAGGCAGCGCACCCGGCGGCGGGCGAGGAGTGGTCGTTGGCTGAGCAGCGCGCCGTGCTCGAATATGTGCGCGCCTTCAGCTATGCGCCGGCCTGGGAGTCGGGTTTACGTCCCGGCGACGGCGTGATCCGCGGGGCTGTGGTGCAGGGGACGGCGGACGGGCCGGCGGTTGAGAGCGTCACCGTGACGTTGGAGGCGTTTGCCGATTTTCAGCCGATGGCCGCGCTGACGACGACCGTCGGCGCGGACGGGCGGTTCGAGTTTGGCGGGTTGGCGGTCGATCCGAACGTGGTCTATTTAGCATCGGCTTCTTCCGACGGGGTGCGCTACAGCAGCCCCATCGTGACTTTGGCCGCAGAGCAGCCCGAAGCCGAGACGGTTGTCACCCTCTTCGAGACGACCGGCGATCCGGGCGGAGTCGTGCTGGACCGGGTGCATTGGATCCTCGATTCGCAGCCCGGCGCGCTGATCGTCTTGCAGGTGCTGGAGTTCGGCAATGCCGGCGACCGCACCTTTGTCGGCGAGCAGGCCGCGGGCGTCGACGAGCCGGTGACGGTCGCCTTTGATGTGCCGCCGGAGGCCGTAGAACTGAGCTTCGAGAACGGCGCGCTGGGCGACCGCTTCAGACAGGCCGGCGAGCTGATCTACGACACGACGCCGCTTGTGCCCGGCACGGCGACCAAGCAGATCGTGATGCAGTATGCGCTGCCTTATGAAGGCGACAGCGTCACGCTGGAGCAGGAGTTCATGTATCCGGTCGCCTTGCTCAACATGCTGGCGGCGGATTTGCCGGGGATGGCGATTGAGGCGCCTGAGCTGACCAATACGGGCGTGCAGGACTTCCAGGGCGTGAGCTACCAGTTATGGCGCGGCGAGCAGCTTATGGCCGGGCCGGTGGCGATCAGCCTGTCCGGCCTGCTGCGCAGCGGCGATCCGGACCCGCGCGCGATGGGCGGGGCGACAGCCGCCGGCGGCGCATCAGGCAGTGGCGCGGCGCGCCCTGTCGAGCCATTTGCGCCGTGGATGGCCTGGGCGATGGGGCTGGCGGTGAGCGCGGCGTTGGCCGGCGTCGTGGCCTGGTCGTGGCGCGCGGGCCGCCTGGAGAGCGGTGAAACGCCGCAGAATTTGCGCCGCCAGCGCGACGACCTGGTGCAGAGAGCGGCGCGGCTTGACGACCTGTACGCGCTAGGCGAAATCGGCGAGGGCGAATGGCGGGCGCAGCGGGCGCAGATCAAGAGTAAACTGATAGAGATCGACAACCGTTTGGTCGAGCGGAGCCCAAATAAGCGAGCTTGACATGATCGAGAAAAGCGCTTAGACTCCGTCTAACTACGGTGTACATCTGCGGCGTACACATAAGCGGTTCCTCCAGCAGGGCTATGCGGCCCGTCAACCGTTTTTCACATGCAGGCGGCGAGAGCCGTTTTGCACGCTCCGTACGCCGGACAGCGCAACCAGAATCAACCGACAATCAGAAAACAATCTAGCAAACAATACAGTTGTGGCGATGCGAGGAAAGAAGGGGGGCGGTATGAGGCGACTATTCGCAATGGCGGCATTGCTGGGCGTCGTCCTATTGTTGGGAGCTTGCGCCGGCATGCAAGGCCCGTCCGGCCCCCAGGGAGATCCCGGTCCCGTCGGTCCGCCGGGGCCGACCGGAGCGACGGGACCTGCCGGCGAACCGGGTCCTGCCGGTCCTATAGGCCAGCCGGGGCGAGATTATCAGCCGCCAACCTATGTCGGGTCCGCAGCGTGCAGCGAATGTCATGAAGGGCTCTATGCCTCGTATCTGCAGACGGGCCACCCCTACCAGTTGAATAAGGTGATCGACGGTCAGCCGCCGCAATACCCGTACTCCGAAGTTCCCAACCCGCCCGAAGGCTACGCCTGGGAAGACATCCTCTATGTGGTGGGCGGCTATGCCTGGAAAGCCCGCTTCATCGACGCGCAAGGCAACCTGATTACCGGCGATGCCAACGCCAAGACGCAGTTTAACCTCTATAACCGCAGCGTCGACATGGGCGACGACTGGGTCGCCTATCACGCGGGCGAAGAGAAGCCCTATGACTGCGGCTCCTGCCACACGACCGGCTACGTTTCTACGGGAAACCAGGACGGCTTGCCGGGCTTGGTTGGCACGTGGGCGGAGGATGGCGTCGGCTGCGAGGCGTGCCACGGGCCGGGCAGCGACCATGTCAACGACCCCTACCGCATCGCCATGACCATTGACCGCAACCCGGAGTCGTGCAACCAGTGCCATTCGATCGGACAGACCGAGGAGTTGGTTGCCGGCGACGGCTTTATCCAACACCACGACAGCTACGGCGATCTGTTCCCCGGCAAGAAGAGCGTGATGCGCTGCGTCGATTGCCATAACCCGCATGCGCCTGTCAAGTATGATCGAGCGCCCGGCATCGAGGTCGGGTGTGAGAGCTGCCACTTCGAGGCTGCGCAGTACCAGAAGATCAGCGACCGGCGTCACGCCAGTTGCGTCGACTGCCACATGCCGTCCATCATCAAGAACGCCACGGGCGATGCGGCGCAGCACACGGGTGATGTGCGCACCCACATGATGGTGATCAACGTCCAAGCCCTCTCGCAGTTCACGGACGACGGCGCTGGGGCGCACCCTTATTTGACGCTGGATTCCACGTGCAAGGGGTGCCACAACGAGAATGGCCGCGGCGTCGAACTGCCGGATGAGCAGTTGATCGAAGTGGCGACCGGCTACCATGACCGGGAGTCAGCCGGAAGCCTGAATCGCCAACGGTAGGCGGGATGGGCGCGTATCCGAAGCATGCGGATTTGGCTTGATTACAGCGTCTGGGCCGCCTCAACTGCCCGGCGCCTCACATTCTGGAGCGGGCGAACTGGAGTGGGTGATTCAATGGATACATGCCGGTGCGCCGGAATTTCGCGTGGTGCGCCAATCTACAGAGGCATAGGCAAACTGCTGCTCATCGTCGCAGCGGTTCTTGTGTGGAGTTGCCTGGCGGCGGCTCCGGCGCAGGCTCAAGCGACGGTCCCGCCTGACACAGCCTGCAAACTCTGCCACGTGGACAATGAGGGCGAAATCACGCTGCCGTCGGGCGAGACGATTCAGTTGGGTATCGACCTGGCGCCGCTGTCGGAGTCGGTGCATGGCGCGCATGCTGCCGAGTCAGTCTACTGCATGGACTGCCATGCGAGCCGCGATCGCTACCGCTACCCGCACCAGCCCAATCCGGCCGTAGACCGGGCGGAGTTCGAGGCGGATATCGCGCAGAATTGCGAGAGCTGCCACACGACGATCGAAGCCCACAATCCCGGTCACCTGATGGCAAAGGATAACCCCAATTTGCCCGGCTGTACGGACTGCCACGGGGGGCACGACGTCGCGCCCGTGGCGAGCATGGCTGCCGACCCGGTCGGGACTTGTCAGGGCTGCCACCAGACGTATGCCGACCCGGTCGTGCAGGAGACGCACGAACAGATCGTCGCCAATTTCTCCGCCGAGCAAACTTGCCAGACTTGCCACAGCGATGTCGCTTTGACGGAGGATGCGCTGTGCAAGACCTGCCATAATCTGCTCGACGGCGAAGCCGTGCTGCCGTCGGGCGAGACGCTCCCCTTGCACGTAGACCCGCAGATGATCATCGATTCGGTGCATGGAGACAGGGAGATCCAGGGCGTGCCCTATTCGCCGCTGCAGTGTACAGATTGCCATCGGGAGATTCAGGAACAGGGCTTCCCGCACGACCCGGTGACGGCAGCCTCGCTGCGCGAGTGGAAGTTGGAAAAGGCGGATCTGTGCGGCGCCTGCCATACGGATATCGCGGAAAAGCAGCCGCATGACGTTCACTTCACCAAGATCGCGGAAGGCAACCTCGACGCGGCGACGTGCACCGACTGCCACGGTTACCATGCGGTGCAGCCGCCCAACGAACCGCGGCAGCGCATTTCCGAGACGTGCGGCGCCTGCCACTCGGCCATCAATGAGCAGTATGCCCACAGCGTGCATGGGGCTGCCTTGCTGGGCGAAGACAACCCGGATGTGCCGGTCTGCATCGACTGCCACGGCGTGCATGACATCGAAGACCCGCTGACGACGCAGTTCCGGCTTAACTCGCCCAAACTGTGCGCCGAATGCCATGCCGACGAGGAGTTGATGGCTCACTACGGCATTTCTACGGACGTGTTTGACACCTACGTGGCGGACTTCCACGGCACGACGGTGATGCTGTTTGAGCAGCAGTCGCCGGATCAGCCGGTCAACACCGCGGTCTGTTACGACTGCCACGGCGTGCATAACATCCTGCCGGCGACCGAAGAGAACTCGCAGATCATGAAGGAGAATTTGTTGGCGACATGCCAGCAGTGCCACCCGGACGCCACCGCCAATTTCTCCGATGCGTGGACCAGCCATTACCGGCCCTCGATGGAACATAACCCGTTGGTCTACTTGGTCGACCTGTTCTATATGATTGTCATCCCGGTCACGCTTGGAGGCTTCGCGCTCTTTATCGGCACGGATGTCTACCGGCAAGTGCGAGAACGGCGCGGACGGAAGGAGCGGGGTAGAGAATGAGCGAACATGCGCGCGAGTATTTTCGCTTTAATATCTCGCATCGGATCGAACATATCCTGCTCCTGCTGACCTTTACGGTCTTGACGGTGACCGGCATCCCGCAGAAGTACGCCGATGCAGCGTGGGCCAGCGGGGCTATCGGGCTGATGGGCGGCATCGAACTCACGCGCCAGATCCACCACGTCGCCGCGATTTTGCTGATGCTGACGACCATCTATCACGGCGGCGCGGTGACTTATCGCATCTTCGTGAAGCGGGTGCGGCTGACCATGATGCCGGGCTTGCAGGATGTGAAGGACGGCTTGCAGGCGATGGGCTATAACATGGGCCTGGTGAAGTCGCCGCCGCGAATGGGCCGCTATAACTTCGGCGAGAAGGTCGAATATTGGGCGGTGATCTGGGGCACGGCGATCATGGTTATCACGGGCTTCATGCTGTGGAACCCGATTGCGACGACCAAGTTCTTGCCGGGGCAGGCCATCCCCGCGGCCAAGGCGGCGCATGGCGCGGAAGCCGTGCTGGCCGCGCTTTCGATCATTACGTGGCACGCCTACCATGTGCATCTGAAGTGGTTCAACAAGAGCATGTTCACCGGATCGCTGACGCATGAGCAGATGGAAGAGGAACATGCGTTGGAGCTGGAGGAGATCGAGGCGGGCGTCGAGGAGCCGCCGATCTCGCCGGCAGTGATGCGCCGGCGGCTGATGGTCTTCTACCCAGTGGCGATCGTCATCTCCGTGACGCTGCTGGCCGCGGTCTATTGGTTTGTGACGCTGGAGGAAACGGCGATCACCACGATCCCGCGCCAGGATACGCCCGTCTTTGTGCCGGTCACGCCCACGCCGGAGGGCGGGTAGCGGGGCCGCTGCGTTTTGATTCGCTGTGCGAGTTTCGACTGAGTCCAAATTGCCTGGCAACGGGGTTGTAATTATCCGGAAGTCATAGTAGGATAGAGCCAGGTTCAACTCGCTCGAACCGAAGGCGCCGTAGTTGCGCCGCCTCTGCAACAGCCGTGATAACAGCCGCCCATATTCGCGTCACATCGGGGCGTTAGGCCGGACCTTTGCCGGCGGTTTAGTTTACTGAGCCGTCCATCTTTGCGAGTGAAATCTTGCCGCCTGGTCGCGTCGCCCCGAGATGTCGAACGGTTCTCAGACATCAACACCGGCGTATGAGCCGGCGGCCGCGGTTGGAGGCTTGAGTGAGCGCTGACTCCCCCAGCGGCGTTTCCGCAGAATCAGGCAGGATATCTCGACAGGCGTCTCTCGTTCGGCAGGTTGTTGGCCGGCTCCAGCCGTGGAATCTCGGCTAGAGAGGAGGTTGCCCATCGAAAGAGACAAAGAGACAAAGTTGACCGGAAGGGCAACCTCCGGGCGCTTGGTATAGTGTGCAGAATGTTCACATCAATGTCCCGTTCATCGTGCAGTGTGCGATGAGCCAAGTCTTTGGGGAGGAGGTTCTATGAGACGAAACCTTGTGTTCGTTCTCGCATGTCTGACTGTGACGTTGGGGTTGGCGCTAATTGCCCAGCCTGTGGCGGCGCAGGAAGGCGTGGAAGACCCCACGATCAGTCCGACCATTCCGTATCTCGAACAGTGGCAGTCCTCGGCCCATGCTGCGTTCGACACAGAGGCTTTTCGCCATTGGGATGGGGATGACCCGGCGGAAGTGCCGGTGAGTTGCGCCAAGTGCCATAGCTCGGCGGGTTATCAGGACTTCCTCGGCGTAGACGGCAGCGAGGCCGGCGTGGTGGACAGCCCGGCGCCCGTCAACACCGTGGTGGATTGCGTGGCTTGCCACAACAGCGTGACCGCCGCCAAAGACAGCGTCGTCATGCCTTCGGGTATTGAACTGACGGGTTTGGGCGGCGAAGCGCGCTGCATGGAATGCCACCAGGGGCGCGAATCCAAGGTGAGCGTGGACGCCGCCATCGCTAACGCCGCGGTGGATGACGACGCGGTCAGCGCGGATCTTGGCTTCCGCAATATCCACTACTACGCCGCGGCGGCTACCAAGTACGGCACGCTGGCGCAGGGCGGGTATGAGTATGAGGGCAACACGTATGACGCCAATTTCGACCATGTCGAAGGCTACGAGACATGCGTCGGCTGTCATAGCCCGCATACGCTCGAAATAAAACTCGAAGCATGCGCCGAATGTCATGTGGACGTGGAGACGGTCGAGGATCTGCGCGATGTGCGCATGGCCGGTTCTACCGTCGATTACGACGGAGACGGCGATGTGGATGAGGGCATCTACTACGAGATTGTGGGTCTGCAGGAGACGTTGTACCAATCGCTCCAGACTTACGCCGCCGATGTGGCGGGCGCCCCGATCGCGTACGACTCTCACAACTACCCGTACTTCGTGGGCGATCTCAATGGCAACGGCGAGGTCGACGAGGATGAGGTCGGCGGCGGCAACGCCTATGCAGCGTGGACCCCGCGCCTGCTGCGAGCGGCGTACAACTACCAGGTATCGGTCAAGGACCCAGGCCAGTACGCGCATGGCGGCAAGTACATCATTCAGCTCTTGCATGATTCGATTGCCGACCTGAACACGGCGCTGGCGGAGCCTGTGGACATGACGACTGCGCACCGCATCGACGCCGGGCACTTCGCCGGTTCCGAAGAGGCGTTCCGTCACTGGGATGCTGAAGGCGTCGTGCCGGGCAGTTGCGCCAAGTGCCATACCGGTACGGGCCTGCCCATGTTCCTGGCAGAGGGCGTGACGATCTCGCAGCCGCCGTCGAACGGGCTGCAGTGCGCCACTTGCCACAACGACGTGCAGGAGTTCACCTTGCACGAAATCACGTCCGTCACCTTCCCTTCCGGAGCGGTGATCGACAGCGGCGACCCTGAGTCGAACCTGTGTCTCAATTGCCACCAGGGACGCGAGTCGACGGTAAGCGTCAACCGCCTGATCGGCGACACGCCCGACGACGAAACGTCCGAGAGCTTGCGCTTCCTGAATGTGCATTACTTCGCGGCTGGGGCCACCCGTTTCGGGACCGAGGCCAAGGGCGCGTATGAATATGCCGGCAAGGAGTATGCGGGCTTCTTCAATCACTCCAGAATGGCGAACCAGTGCAATGACTGCCACGGCACGCACAATCTGGAGGTCGATTACGTCTTGTGCGCCGACTGCCACGACGACATCGAAATCGAATCGGCGGAGGACCTGGCGAACATCCGCTACTACTTCGACGATTGGGATGGAGACGGCGACGACGTGGAGGGCTTGGCAGGCGAGGTGGACACGCTGATCGAGACGTTGTACGCGGCGATGCAGGCCTATGCGACCAGCCAGGCGGGCGTCGGCATCGTCTACGACTCGCATACGTATCCGTACTTCCTCAACGACACGAACGGCAACGGCGTGGTCGATCCGGAAGAACTGGATCGCACGAACGGCTTCAACTCGTGGACGCCGCGCTTGCTGCGGGGCGCTTACAACTATCAGTACGCCTCGAAGGACCCGGGCGCCTATGCACATAACGGGCCGTACATCATCCAGGTGCTGCAAGACAGCATCGAGGATCTGGGCGGCGACGTGCCGGGCATGATCCGGCCGTAGGCGCTGTGCGCTGAGATTACGTGCAAGCAGACACGATGCGGGACGTCGCCCGACGTCCCGCATCTGTATTCCGGGTCGAGTGCAGTGAAGGACCCCCAATTAAGAATCCTCTAAGGGTTGGGAAGCGCGTCTTGTGCTATAATCATGCAACGCTTGCGCCGGCAAGCCTAAGCGCTTGTCCGGCGGCGTTTCGCCCGCGTTTCCCCATAGGCCGCACCATTGGTGCGGAACAGGTTCCTGAATGAGTTGCCGATGATAAAATCCAGGACGAACCAAATAGCCATCGTGTTGCTTGTGTTCTTGGCGGCCTTCGTGTGGCTGGGCGCCGGTCCGATCTCCGCCCAGGACGCGCCCACAGCCGAACCGGCTGGGGAAGTGACGCTGAACGACGTGAACGAGGTGGCGCGCGATCTGTGGTGCCCGCTGTGCAGCGGCGTGCGCCTGGACGCCTGCGAACTGAAGGCATGCGATCAGATGAAGGACGTGATCGCCATCAAGTTGGCCGAAGGCGAGGACGCAGCGTCAATCAAGGACTATTTCATCGAGCAGTACGGGCCGCAGGTATTGGGCGAGCCGCCGCGCGAGGGGTTCAACTGGCTGGCGTGGATATTGCCCTTTGTGGCGCTGGCGTTGGGCGGCGTCTTCTTGTGGCGGCAGACGGCGCGCATGATGCAGCCGGCGGAGGAGATGTCCGCGGCGGACCCGGGGTCTCCGCCCCCCGGCGCGGAGAAGCAGGCAGAGGACGATTACGCGCGCAAGCTGGACGAGGAGCTGGCAAAGTATGGCTGATCTCTCCGACATCCGCTCCGAGACGCAGGACGCGCCAAATACGCCGGACGCTCAGGCTCCTGCCCCGGCGCCGGGCATGGTGGTTGTGTGGCGTGCGATCTTCGTCGGAATTCTGCTCCTGTTCGTCGTCCTATTGGCCTGGCGTCTGTGGGACACCAACCGCTCCGAGCATCGGGCGTCGGGCATGGCGCCGCCGTTTACCTTCACCACCTTCGAGGGCGAGACGATCAGCCTGGACGACCTGCAAGGTCAGGGCGTGGTGGTGAACTTCTGGGCGAGTTGGTGCGACCCGTGTCGCGACGAGGCGGCGCTGTTGGAGCAGGCCTGGCGGCGCGAAAAAGACAACGGCATCGTCTTTATCGGTCTGGATTATCTGGACCAAGAACCTGCGGCCAAGGCGTATTTGGCCGAGTTTGGCATCACCTACCCGAACGGGCCGGACCTGCGCAGCGAAGCCGCCCGGCGCTATGGCATCAAGGGCGTGCCCGAGACGTTTTTCATCAACTCGGCGGGCGAGATCGCGCAGACGGTCATCGGCCCAATCGTGAACGAAGCGCAGATGGAGAGCTATCTGGCCGAGATTCGCCCCTAGGCACTCCAGCGGAAGGCGGCGGTGCCGGCGCGGTAATTGGCGCGCACTTGTGTGCATCAGCATGCTCCAGTGCGCATGTTGAGAGGAAATGTCCATGATCTTTCACATCGGCTATCTCATTCTGGTTACGGCTACCGTTTTGGCGGCGTTCGGTATGATCGCCGGCTTCGTGGGGGGACGGCAGCGCAATGTCAAGCTGACCCTGAGCAGCTATCACGCCGTGTATGCGATGGCCGGGCTGGTTGCGCTAGCCGCCGCCATCCTTTGGTATGCACTGCTAACGGACCGGTTCGAGGTGGCCTATGTGTGGAACCACTCGGAGCGCGCCTTGCCCGTCTTCTACAAGTTCTCGGCGCTGTGGGGCGGGCAGGCGGGCAGCTTGCTCTTCTGGCTGCTGATCCTGTCGGGCTTTAGCGTTGCAGCGGCCTTTTTCAACCGCCGCCGGCACTGGGCGATCATGCCCTATGTCAACGCGGTCATGCTCGGCACATCACTGTTTTTCGCGGTGCTGCTTGTTTTTGCGGCCAATCCGTTCGAGTTGGCGAGCTTTGTTCCCCAAGACGGCATGGGCTTGAATCCGCTCCTACAGAACTACTGGATGGTGCTTCATCCCGTCATGCTCTACATCGGCTATGTGGGGCTGGCTGTTCCCTTTGCCTTTGCCGTGGGCGCGCTGCTCAGCAAGCGGTTGGATAACCAGTGGGTGCGCACCGTGCGCCGCTGGACGTTGATCCCGTGGATGTTCCTCTCCGCCGGCATCCTGATGGGCAGCCAGTGGGCTTATATGGAACTGGGTTGGGGCGGTTATTGGGCATGGGACCCGGTGGAGAACGCCAGCTTCCTGCCCTGGCTGACGGCGACGGCCTTCCTGCACAGCATCGTCGTCCAGGAACAGCGAGGCATTCTCAAGGTATGGAATGCGGCGCTGATCTGGATGACCTATTTCCTGGTGATCCTGGGCACCTTTACCACGCGCAGCGGCGTGCTGGAGAGCGTGCACAGCTTCGCGCGCAGCGATGTGGGGCCGTTCTTCCTGGTCTTTATGGTCATCATCCTGTTCGGCTTTCTGTGGCTGCTCTTCAAGCGGCTGCCGTTGCTGCGCGATGAGCAGGCAATCGAGTCGTACACCAGCCGTGAGGCCGCCTTCATGGCCAACAACTGGCTCTTCGCGGGCATCGCCTTTGCTACGTTGTGGGGCACATTCTTCCCCATGTTCAGCGAGATTCTGACGGGCGACCGCATCAGCGTGGCGGCCCCGTTCTTCAACAAGGTCAACGGCCCGCTCTTTCTGTTGTTGATCCTCTTGATGGGTGCAGCGCCGCTACTGGGCTGGCGTCGTACCAGCCGCCAAGCCTTTCGCAAGCAGTTCACTTGGCCGTTGCTCGTCGGCGCGGTGACGGGCGTCGCCATCTGGCTGCTGTATGACGCGGGCTATCCGGCCATTGGGCTGGCGGCCTGCGCCTTTGCTGCGGCTACCATCGTGCAGGAATACGTGCGCGGGGTGCAAGCCCGGCGCATCACAAGCGGCGAGAGCGTGCCGGCGGCGATGGGCAATTTGTGGCGGCGAAACGGGCGGCGCTATGGCGGATATTTGGTACACCTCGGCATTGTGCTGATTGCCGCCGCGGTCATCGGCAACGAGTTTTTCCAGCAGAACACCAACGTGACGTTGGCCAACGGCGAGTCGGTGACGTTGGGCCGCTACGAGATCGCCTACACTGGGCTGGAGCCGAACCGCAAGGTGAACCATGTCGAATACGGCGCGCGCCTGATGATTTTTGATCAGGAGAGCGGCAAGACTCTCGGTTCTATCTTGCCGCGCCGCAACATCTATGATAAGACGCCCGAACAGCCGACCAGCGAGGTTGGCCTGCGCATGACCTTGATTGAGGACACGTATGTGGTGCTGAACGGGTGGGAGACCGGCGGCTCGACCGCCACCTTCACAATGTATATCAACCCGTTGACGGCGTGGATGTGGATCGGCGGCCTTGTGCTCGTGCTGGGCACGCTGATTGCGTCCTGGCCGCACCCAGGCCGGCGACGTTCGGAGGCGGCGGACAGCGTCGCCTATGCCGTGGGCAGCGCGGGGGACTAAGGAGCAGCCATGCTTACGATCGTTGCAGCAGTCGTCGCCGGCCTGCTTTCCTTTGCGGCCGTCGCCTATGTGGTGTGGCCGTTGGTCAGTTCTAGGCCGGCGCCGGTCGTGGTCGAGGATGACCGGCTGACTGAACTGGTCGGGCGCAAGGATGCGGTGCTGGCTGCAATCAAGGATCTGGAGTTCGATTACTACACGGGCAAGCTGGGCGATGAGGACTACGCCAGGCTGGACCAGCGTCTGCGCCGGCAGGCCATCGGCCTGATACAGCAGATCGAGAAGCTGGCGCCCGAAAGCGCGGTCATGGACGAACGGCTGGAAGCGGAGATCGCCCGGCTGCGCAAGACGCGCAACGGTGCAGGCGAGGTCACGCCGCAACCGTCGCGGCCAGAAGCTGTCCCGGCTGCTGCGCCGCCTGCGGACGGCGTAACGGCGCAAACGCCGCAAGCGGCAGCGCCAGGCGACGCCGAAACGCCGCGCTTCTGCACCGAGTGCGGCCAGCCCTTGCAGCCATCCTACAAGTTCTGCGCGCACTGCGGCGCGCCGGTCGCATCGGCGTCGCCGACGCCAGCCCCGCACACCTAGGCGGCACAGTGTCCAGTCTTCAACAGGCCGCTCTTGGAGAAGCCGCCGGCTTCCCATAGGGCGGCCTGTTCTTTAGTTCAACGCCTGATCCAGGGAAAACGAAGCGCCCGGCTCGACCACGTGAACGTCAACGCCGGGCGCGGTGCGTGCAGCGTATTGCGCGAAGGCCAGCGGCGGCGCGGTGAGAAAGCCGGTCGTGAAGTAGTGCATGGCCGCGGGGCGCAGCACGCCCCAGTGGATGGGGATCGCCAGGCGCGGGCGCAGCAAGGCCAGCGCTTCGGCGGCGCGTGCCGGGCTCATGTGCCCCGCGCCGAGCGTGGGCCCCCAACCCCAGACCGGCATCAACGCCACGTCGAGGTCTTCATAGAGACCGTCCATACCGGGAAAAAGGTCGGTGTCGCCGGGGAAGTAGAGGGAATAGCGGCCTGAAATGATGTAGCCCAGGCAGTCCGCTTTGGGGCCGAAGGGCTGCCGCGCCGGACTGTGTGCGGCGTAGGTGGCGCTGATGCGCAGCGGGCCGAGTCGGGCGTCGGCGCCGGCGCTCATTTCGGTGACGCGGCGGAAGCCCTTGCGCCGCAGCAGATCGCCGGCTCCTTGAGGCACAAAGAGGGGCATATCTTCGCCCAACATGCGCAGAGAGGGCGGGTCCAGGTGATCGTGATGCAGGTGTGAGATGAGCACGCCGTCGATGTCCTGGAGCGCGTGCGGCGCGACTTGTTGCGGTTGGTGACGGCGCAGAAAGGCCACCCGGTCGCGCAGGATGGGGTCGGTGAGCAGGCGCATGCCTTCCAACTCGATGAGCAGGGTGGCATGGCCGATGTAGGTCAGGGCCGCCTTGTGTTCAGCGCGGCGGCGATCTTCAAGTGTGCGCGACAGCATAGCAGTTGTTTTCCATCGAAAGATGCGCCCATTGTACACGCGGCGCGGCGTCCGGTCCAATTGTTCGGGTTGGATGCCTAGAGCAGATTGCCCACGTTGTCGATGAAGAGGAAGAGGCCGAGCGCCACGACAAAGACGGCGAAGCCGGTGCGCAGTTGCGCCGGGCGGATGTAGCAGGCCAGGCGTGCGCCCGCGAATGCGCCGGCGAAACCGCTCACCACGAAGAGCGCGATTACGCCGTAGTCGAGCGCTGCCAGGCTGAGGTGACCGAGCAGGCCCGCCAAGCTGTTCATGGCGATCACGACGAGCGATGTGCCGACGGCTTGCTGGATAGGCAGGCCGACCAACATGACCAGCGCCGGCATGATGAGGAAGCCGCCGCCCACGCCCAGAAAGCCGGTGAGCGCGCCGACGCCCGCCCCGCTTGCCGCGATGACGGCCCAGCCGCGCGGGGGTGCGTCTAGTCGCTGCGGACTTCGGCTGACGATCATCCAGCCGCCTACCGCCAGCATGAGCAGCGAGAATAGCACGAGCAGCATGGCGGGGGAGACGTGGGCGGAGAGGCCCGCCGACAGGAAGGCCGCGACCATGCCGACGCCGCCGAAGAGCAGGGCCACGCGCCAGTTGAGGGGATTGCGCCGGCGATGGAAATAGGCGCCGAGCGCGGCGTTGGTCCCGACGATGATCAGCGAGGCCGTGACCGCGGCCTGGGGGTTGAGGCCGACCACGTAGACCAGCGCCGGCACGGTGAGGATCGAGCCGCCGCCGCCCAGGAAGCCGAGCGCCAAGCCGATGACGAGGCCGAGTGCGATGTCAATCAGGATGATCTCCACAGCCTGGTCGCTTTCCGGCTTCCGTCAGCCTGTTTCCTGTGCGGATTCCGTCGCCAACTCGGTAGACCAGACGTCGATGCCGTCGACGAGGTTGACTATGTTGTCGAAGCCGTAAGAGCGCAGCAGACTGGCGGCGATGGTCGAACGGAAGCCGCTCATGCACTGCACGACGACGGTGCGATCACGCGGGATCTGGTCGAGACGGTCGGACAGGTAGCCCAGCGGGATGTTGCAGGCGCCGGCGACGTGCTGCTCGTGATATTCGCTGCGCCCGCGCACGTCGAGTAAGAGCAGTCCGTTTTTGGGCAGACGTTGCGCCAACTCGTGCGCGGTAATGCCGGGCAGGGCGACGGTCTCGCCGCGTATGGTGTCGGGAGTGAAATAGCCGTCTATGTTGTCGACGCCGATGGTGCGCAGCGCGGCGATCAGGCCGGGCGCCGCGTCCGCAGAGGGGACGATCAGGTAGATGGGCTTGTCGTAGTCGACAAACCAGCCCACATAGGTGAGAAAGCTGTCGTCGTCTGCCGCGATATTGACGGCCCCGGGAAGGCCGGCGCGAATGTACTCGTCGTTGCTGCGCAGGTCGATGATGAATTCGCCTGCCTCCAGGGCGGCGTCGAGCGCGGCCGCGTCCAGGCGGGGCGGGATGGGCAGGTTCTCCAGCAGTTCGGGGCCTTGGCGATTAACGCGCTTCATCTGGCCGAAGTAACGCGGGACCTCGGGCTGCCCATCCAGCAGCCAGTCGACGAAGGCGTCTTCGTCGTCATACTGGAAGGCGGGATTGAAGAGCTTTTCGTAGCCTAGGGTGGTGGAAGGGATGGAGCCTAGCGCTTTGCCGCAGGCGCTGCCCGCGCCGTGTCCGGGCCAGATTTGCAGGTAGTCGGGCAATTGTTTGAAGCTGGCGACGGTGTGAAACTGCTGCCGTGCGCCTTCTTCACTGCTGCCGTCTGCATCTGCGGCCTCTTCGAGCAGGTCCGGACGACCGACATCGCCCACGAAGAGGAAATCGCCCGTGAACGCGCCGATTGGCTTGTCCGCTCCAACGGTATCCGTCACGAGGAAAGCGAGGTGTTCGGGTGTGTGACCGGGCGTATATACGGCCTCTATGCGGACGTTGCCGACCATCCAGTTGTCGCCGTCGCGCACGAGGATCACGTTCGGCTCATGTGCGAATCGGTATTTCCAGTCGGCGTCGTCCATGTCGCTGAGGAAGAGCATCGCTCCTGTGGCCGCGGCGAGCTCGCGGCTGCCGCTCACGTAGTCGGCGTGGATGTGGGTCTCGGTGACATGGGTGATGCGCAAGCCTTCTTGTTCGGCAGCCTTCAGGTATTGGTCGATCTCGCGGTTCGGGTCGACGATCAGGGCTTCACCGCTCTTCGGGCAACCGACCATGTAGGACGCCTGGGCCAGCTTCGGGTCGTAGAAGTATTTGAGCAGCATCTTGGGGTTTCTCTCCCTTGGGTGCGTTGGCCGCGTTTTGTTGCGGCATGGTTGTGATGAAGCGTTAGCGCGGGATGTGCAGGGCGAGGCCCTGGTTCTGCCAGGCGATGATGCCGCCTAGATCGTAGATGTCGGTGTAGCCGGCCTGGGCGAGCTGGCGCGCGGCGGTGGCGCTGCGATTGCCGGAGCGACAATAGATGACCACGGGCTGGTCTTGCGGGATTTCGTCCAGGTGCTGCGCCAGCGAGTCAAGCGGGATGTTGACCGCGCCTTCGATGTGGCCGCCGGCGAACTCGGCGGGCGTGCGCACGTCTACGAGGAGATGCGGCCTGGCAGGCGCCATAAAGCTCGCGCGGTATTGCTGCGGATCGATGCGTTGCTGCGTGGCAGTACCGGAGGCGCCTCCGCCCGGCATCTGCATGCGAATGAAGAAAGCCGCTACGGCGAGGACGGCAACGGCAATAATGATGGACATCATGCGGCTATTCCCCTGTGTCTGCTTCTGCGCTTTTTTGCGCGACATAGCATCTCCCCCTTCTCGGTTCCATCCGCCGCATTTCCGGCGGAATCTTTTCGCAACACGACGGACAGTATAACCCCAAAACGTTGCGAGATACACCCTGTGTCGCTTATACTTACTATAAGTGTTTGCTTATAAAAGGACTCCTCATGTTGGACTTGCATAAGCTGGAGATCTTCGAATGCGTGGTGGAGGAGGGCAGCTTCAGCGCGGCGGCGCAGCGGCTGTTGATGACGCAGTCCGGCGTGAGCCAGCACATCAGGGACCTGGAGCGCAGCCTTGGCGCGAAGCTATTCGTGCGCAGCCGGCGCGGGGCAACGTTGACGCCGAGCGGCGCCGCGCTGTTCGACTATTCGCAGCGCATTCTGCGGCTGGCGGCGGAGGCAAAAAGCGCTGTGGCCGACGCGGCCAACCTGGAAGGCGGGCAGGTGCTGGTCGAGGCGACGCCCGGCGTGAGCATCTATGTACTTAGCGAGCAGGTGCACGCCTTTCGCGAGCAGCACCCGAAGCTGACCGCGCTGCTGGAAACCCGCATCACGCCCCAGATTGTGGCGGACGTCCTTGCCCGCCGCGCCGACATCGGCTTTGTGGAGGGCGAGTTGGAGGCCGGCGCAGAGGCGAAGCTGGGCGTGCAGCGCCTGGAGACCATCGTGCAGTATGTGGTCGTCGGCCCGCGCCATGAGTTCTGGCCGCGCGCCGAGGTGACGATGGCGGAGTTGGACGGACGCGTCTTCATCATGCGCCAGCCGGCTAGCCAGTCGCGCGTCTGGCTGGACCAGATGTTACGCCAACATCACGTAACCCCGCGCATCGGCGCCGAGTTCGACAACATGGAGTCGATCAAGCGGACGGTGGCCGCGGGCGCGGGCCTGACGATACTGCCTAAATACGCCGTGCGCGACGAGGAGGCGTACGGCGCGCTGCGCACCGTGCCCATCGCCGGCGAGCCGCTGACGCGCACGCTCAAGTTGGTGTGGGACGCGCGCCGCTATTTTTCGCCCGTCACGCGCTCGCTGCTGGTCCACTTGTCGCCGATCTACCCGGCGCTCAAGCGCCTGATATAGCAAGCAGGGTTTTTTCGCGACCGGGGATGAGGCGGCTCCGTATGGTTTTTACAGAATGTGAGCGCTGGTCTATGCTTGCGTATGAGCGCACATAGCCTCTAGGCTCTCACACAGTTGGCGGGCAGTTGCACAGAGAGGCAAAAGCATGATCCTCAAGAATCTGTTGCGGCGAGCCACGCGCAGCCTGTTGACGGTGATCGGCATAGCCATTGGCGTCGCGGCCGTGGTCTCTTTGGGCGCGATGGCCAAGGGCATGGCGGTCAACTACGGTAACGTCATCGGCGTCAGCAACGACCTGTTGATCACGCAGGCCAATTCCTTGGACGTCGCCTTTAGCAACTTGGATCAAACCCTCGGCCCGCGCATTGAAACTGTCGCCGGTGTAACGAATGTGGACGGCGGTGTCTTCGGCTGGATCGCAGTGGGCGACACGCCCTACTTCCTAGTCTACGGCTACGAGCCGGGCAGCGTCGCTATGGGGCATTACCGCATCGTCGAGGGCAAGCCCGTGACCGGTCCTAAGCAGATCGCCATCGGGCAGCGCGCGGCGGACGCTCTGAAGAAGCGGGTGGACGATACGCTGCGCCTCAACGGCGTGCCCTACCGCATCGTCGGCATCTACGAGACCGGCCAGGGCATGGAGGAGTCCGGCGGTGTGGTGACGCTGGAAGACGGCCAGGACATCGTGCAGAAGCCGCGACAGGTCAGCCTGTTCCAGGTTGGGCTGCGGCCCGGCGCCGACATTGAGCAGGTCAAGCAGCGCATCGCCAACTTGGACAGCGATCTGACGGTGAGCACCGCCAGCGACTACGATGTCAGCGAGCAGTGGAGCGGCATGTTGCAGGCCTTCGCCTGGAGCATCGCCGCCATCGCCATCCTGATCGGCGGGTTGGGCATGATGAGCGCCATGGTGATGAGCGTGAAGGAGCGTACGCGCGAGATCGGCACGCTGCGCGCGGTGGGATGGAGCCGCAACCGGGTGCTGTACATGATTCTGGGCGAGTCGATTGGCCTGAGTCTGGTCGGCGGCCTGCTGGGCATGGTCCTCGGCGCTGCGCTGGCCTGGTTGGCGGGGCGAATCCCCGGCGTGGGGGCCTTCTTCGAAGGGGTGTTTACGCCCGGAATCTTCGTGCAGGGGCTTGTCACCGCCTTGGGCCTTGGCGTCATCGGGGGGTTCTTTCCGGCCTGGACTGCGGCCAATCTGCAGCCGGTGGAGGCGCTGCGCTATGAGGGCGGCGCGGCCGAAGGATCGACCGGGCTGTTGGCGCGTGTGGGCAGCCAGGGTTTTCGCAACCTGTGGCGGCGGCGCACGCGCACGCTGATCTCGGCGTCCGGCATCGGCATCGGCGTGGCGACGCTGGTCATGTTGGGCGGGCTGGTCGAGGGCATGATGAGTGAGCTCAACGGTCTGGCGGGCAGCGACAGCACCGGCAGCCTCACGGTGATGCAGCGCGACGTGGCTGACATGAGCCTGAGCAGCCTGGATGAACGCGTGGTGCACGCCATCCGGGCGATGCCACAGGTCGAATCCGTCAGCCCGTTTGTGTTGGGCTTTATCATGTCGGAAGAATTGCCCTTCTTTATGTTCGGCGGGCTGGACCCGAATTCGACGGCCATGAGACATTATAAGCTGGCCGAGGGGCGCTATATACAGAGGCCGAACGAGATTGTGCTGGGCAAGATTGCGGCCGAGACGTACAAGGTCGGCGTCGGCGACACGTTCGCCATCAACGAGAATCGTTACCGGGTAGTGGGCATCACGGAGACGGGCAACGCCTTCGAGGATGGCGGCGGCACGTTAGCCCTGCGCGAGGCGCAACGTCTGTTAGGTCGTCCGCGTTCGGTGACGTTCATCTTCGTGGATGTGAAAGAGCCGAGCCAGGCGCAGGTTGTCGTCGAAGCGATCAACCAGCGTTTCCCCGACGCGCGCGCCAGCCAGAGCAGCGAATTTGCCCAGAACACGAATGACATGGAGTCGATGCGCGCCATGACCGACGCCATCCGCATGTTGGCGATGATCGTGGGCGGCGTAGTCGTCGCCAACACCATGATCATGGCGATCTACGAGCGCACGCGCGAGATCGGGACGCTGCGCGCGGTGGGGTGGCGGCGCTGGCGCATCCTCAGCCAGATCATGCAGGAGAGCCTCTACCTCTGTCTGACCGCGGCGCTGTTCGGGTCGGTGTTGGGCGTGATCATGCTTGCGCTGCTGGTCAGGCTTCCCTATATGAACGGCTTCCTGCGCGCCGAATGGTCGCCCGGGACCTTCCTGACGGCGACGGCATTGGCGCTGTTGCTGGGCTTGCTCGGCGGCATCTACCCGGCGTGGCGGGCGAGCAAACTGCAGCCGGTCGAGGCGCTGCGTTATGAGTAGGGCGCGGGCAGAGGGGGTCTGATACGGTCAGGTTCGAGCGCCTTGCATCCCGTGCGCTGTGCGCGGGGACTGATTTCTCAATTCGCCGGTTCATCCCGTCGACGGGAGTTGTTGGAATGAAGCGCACGATTGTGATTGTGGTCGTTGCCGTGATAGCGGTCGCCATCGGCTGGTGGGCTTATTCAACTTACTTCGCCCCGCCCCCAGAGGAGACGGATGCGGAGCGAGAGGCAGCGGCCGCTCTGGCGGAGATGGCGAGTGTGATCTGGGCCTCCGGCAAACTGGAGCCTCTGCTGTGGGCCGACCTCAGTACAGGCAACAGCGGGACCGTGGCCCACATATCCGTGGCAGAGGGCGATTGGGTGGAGGCCGGCGCTTTGCTGCTGGAGTTGGATAACGCCGTTTTGCAGAGCGAGGCGCAGATGGCCGCGGCGCAGGTAAACGAGGCGCAGGCCGCGCTGGATAAGCTGTTAGCCGGCGCTACTGCCGCCGAGATCGCGGCCGCGCGCGCACAAGTAGCCGCGGCTGAGGCGCAGGTCGCCCAGGCGGCAGGCCAGATGTTGGAAACGCAGTCGGCCATCGAACTCGCCGAGACCCAGGCGACCATCGCCGAACGAGAATACGCCGAGATTGCCAGCCACCCTACTGCGGTGGAACTGAACGCGGCGCTGGCTGAGGCGAGCATCGCCCTGGCCGGCGTGAACCAGGCCCAGGCCGCGTATAACTTGGTGCGCGGGGACCCGAACATCGCCGCGCGGCCGGAGGCGATGGCGTTGCAGCAGGCGACCGCCGCGCTGGAAGCGGCCAACGCCAAGTTGGACTTGGTGAAGCAGGGGGCCACGCCGGAGCAACTCGCGGTCGCCCGCGGCCATGTGGACGCGGCGCGCGAGCAGGTGGACGCGGCGAGAAGCCGCGCGCCGGCGGCGGAAGCGGCTGTGCAGTCGGCGATGGCCGGCTTGGCCGGCGCGCAGGCCTCGCTCGACCGGCTGTTGGCCGGGGCGACAGCCGAGGAGATCGCCATGGCCGAAGCCCGGCTGCAATCGGCGCAGGCCGCGCTGGCCTCGGCGCAGGCTCGCCTTGACCTGAGCCGCATCATAGCGCCCTTTGCCGGGCAGATCGGCACAATAAACCTGCGGCCCGGCGAGACGGCAGCCCCAGGGCAGATCGCCATCCGTATGGGCGATCCAAGCCAGATGCATGTCGAGACGACCGATTTGCGCGAGACGGATGTGGTCCGCTTGCGCACGGGCATGCCGGTCGAGGTAACGTTCGACGCCTTGCCCGACCGCATCTTTCAAGGCGCGATCACGAGGATTGCGCCGATCAGCAGCACCGAACAAGGCAGCACGAACTATACCGTTGAGATCGACGTTGAGGATTTGGACGAAAGCCTGCGTTGGGGGATGACCGCGTTCGTGAACATCGCGGCCCCCTGATCGAGGCGAGGAAGCGCTCATGCGCGAGCAACTGATCCGCATCAGCGGGTTGACAAAAGTATACGGCAGCGGCGAAACTGCCGTCCATGCGCTGGACGGGATTGAGCTGACGGTGGAGGAAGGCGAGTTCCTGGCGATCATGGGGCCGAGCGGCTGCGGCAAGAGTACGCTGCTCAACATGATCGGCGCGCTGGACCAGCCCACCGAGGGCGAAGTGTGGGTCGCGGGCGAAAACCTGGCGCGGCTCAAGAACGTGGACGCGTTCCGTGCGCAGACGGTCGGCTTCGTTTTTCAACTGCACAACTTGCTGCCGACCCTGACCGCGCGCGAGAACGTAGAGACGCCCATGCAGGGACAGAACATCGGCGCGCACAAACGCCGCGCTCGCGCCCTGGATTTGCTCAAGCTGGTCGGCCTGGAGGATCGCGCCGACCACATGCCCAGCCAGTTTTCCGGCGGGCAGCGCCAACGCATCGCCGTGGCGCGCGCCCTGGCGAACAACCCGCGGCTGATCCTGGCGGACGAGCCGACGGGTTCGCTCGACAGCCAGAGCGGTGAGGAGATCATGGCGCTGCTGGGCGAGCTCAACCGGACGCAGGGCACGACCGTGCTGGTGGTGACGCACGACCGCCGCGTGGCGCAGGCGACGCAGCGCATCGTGCGCATGCACGACGGGCGCATTGTGGAGGATCATCGCCTGCTCGACCCGATGGAGGAAGACCTGCGCATGTTGGCGCGCAGCAAGCTGGGGCAGGCCATCCTCAACGAAGACGATATGCCGCTGGTGAATATTACGCCGGAGGAGGAAGCGGTGCTGCGCCAGGTGCTGGCGCGCATCGACGGGGCCGGCGAGGAAGCGTCCGCGCCGGCGGATGCACGCGTGAACTGAGCGAGCAAGGCTGGCGCACATCGCCGCCGGCGAAAGGAGGGGGATGGTGAACCGCGACGACATGCTGCTGTTGATCGACTACAATTATTGGGCGACTGCGCGCGTTTTGGGCGCGGCCCAGCGCGCTCTGGAAGGCGAGCGCGACTTGCGGGCTTCGATATACTGGCAGGCAATCCTGCGCGCGATGATCCACACCATGAGCGCCGAATGGCTATGGCGAGTGCGCTGCCAGGAACGCGAGTCGCCGCGAAAGGGGCTGGACCCGAGAGACTACCCGACGCTGGAGGCCCTGCGCACGCGCTGGCAGGAGGAGGAGCAGGCCATGCGCGCCTATGTGGCGGGGCTGAACGACGCCCAACTGTCGGGCACGGTGCGTTATGCCAACACCAAGGGCGTCGAGTTTGAACGGGTCCTGTGGCAGATCTTGGCGCATGTAGTCAACCACGGCACGCAGCACCGGGCCGAGGCGGCGCTTCTGCTGACCGAGATGGGCTATTCGTCGGGCGATGTGGACCTGATCTACTTTTTGGCCGAGCGCAACTGAGTCGCCCGGCTGGGCGCAATTGAGCGAGGGTGATATGCAAGCAGACCTGCGGTTCCGGGCGGACGGCGCATTTACTATCGCGCAGTTCACCGACTTGCATGTTCAGAACGGCGAAGCGGCTGACGCGCAGACGGTCGCCCTGATGGCGGACGTCCTCGATGCGGAGCAGCCTGACTTAGCCGTCCTGACCGGCGATGTGATCGACGGCAAGCACAGCCGGGACCCGGCTGCCGCCTGGCGCTATGCCGTTGCGCCGCTTGTGGAGCGGGGCATTCCGTGGGCTGCGGTTTTCGGCAACCACGACGATGAGGGCGGCATGACCCGCGCCGAGTTGATGGCATTGCAGCGCACGCTGCCGTACTGCCTGTCGGTGGCGGGGCCCGCGGATGTGTCCGGCGTCGGCAACTACGTG
>JASGTU010000308.1 GCA_030058085.1 Chloroflexota bacterium | reverse complement strand
GCGATGACCTGGGCACACAGCGCAGCCTCTTCATCTCGCCCGAAATGTGGGACGAGTTCCTGCGCCCCGACTTTGTGCGCTTTGTCGAGTTGGGGCGACAGGCCGGCCTCAAGACGATGTTCCATTCTTGCGGCGCGGTGTCCGGGCTGATGGGTCGCTGGACCGACCTGGGCCTCGACGCGCTTAACCCCATCCAGCGTCAGGCGCGGGGCATGGACTTGGCGGAACTCAAGCGGCTCTACGGCGACCGGCTGACCTTTCACGGGGCCATCGACCACCAACAAGCCCTCTCCTTCGGCACAGTAGACGACGTGATCCGCGAGGTGCATACAGTGATCGACACGTTGGCGCCGGGCGGCGGCTACTGCCTCGCCGCCAGCCATGACCTGCTGTTGGCCGAGATGCCGCCGGAAAACATCATCGCCATGTACGACGAGGGCTATGCCTACGGGCGGTATCACGCGTAGGGATGTAAAGGATTGCCGGAGGCGCGCGCTTGGCAGCGCTGTTGACACCCCGCCCGCGCCGGGTATAATAACCGGGCGATTATGCAGAAAAACCGTCAGATGAGCGCCGCTCAAGTGAATGGAAACGGTCCGGAAACACGCCGCCGGCTCAAAATGTCCGCACGTTGGCTGTTGATTCCGGTCGCGGCGCTGATCATCGGGGCGGGCTGGCGTTTGGCGCCCGATGTGCTGCGGCTGCTGCAAGATCCGGAATTGCTGGAGGAGGCGATTGAGCGGATCGGCTGGCTTGGCCCGCTGGCATTGGTCGGGCTGAATGCGCTGCAGATCGTCGTGGCGCCCATCCCGGGTTATGTGGTCCCGATTGCAGCCGGTTTTCTGTATGGGCCGGTGATGGGTTCGTTGTGGGGTGCGCTGGGGCTGCTGCTCGGCGCCACCATCGCCTTTTGGCTGGCGCGGCAATATGGCCGCCCTGTGGCGGAGAAGCTGGCGGGGAAGGCGCGGCTGGACAGGTGGGAAACCGTCACCCACAGCACCAGCACGCCCGTTTGGTTCATTCTTCTGCTCGGCCCGACTGGGGATATTCCCTACTTCTTGGCCGGCCTATCTCGTGTAGGCTTCCTCAAGATTATCGTGATCACCGCGATCCTGCGCATTCCCAGCATCATCGTGGCGGCCTCGGCGGGCGCAGGCGTGATGTTGTTTTCGGTGTGGCAATTGGTTGCGATCGTGGCTGGTCTGGCGGGGATCGTGGTTGTGTTTTTGCGCTACCAGCGGCCGATTATGTTTTGGTTCGAAGGCCGCGTGCGCCGGGAGTTGAAAGAAGAATTGGGGCAGGACACGCAATGACAGAAGCGCAACTATCTCTGGCGGAACAGATCGACCGCGACCTAAAGCAGGCGATGCGCGAGCGGGACGACGTTGCGAAACTCACGTTGCGCAGCGTCAAGACCGCGCTCACCGAAGCGGCCAAGTCCGGCCAACAGCACGCGCTGAGCGAAGAAGACGTGTTGGCCGTCATCCAGCGCGAGGCCAAGCAGCGGCGCGAGACGGCGCAGGAGTATGAGCGCTTAGGCGCGCAGGAGCAGGCAGCGAACGAGCTTGCCGAGTTGGCCGTACTCGAGCATTATCTGCCGCAGCAGTTGACCGCGGCGGAGATCGAGGAGATTGTCCGCAACGTCATCGCAGAGACCGGCGCCTCTTCGCCGCGCGAGATGGGGCGAGTGATGTCCGCGGCTATGGAGCGGCTTAAGGGCGTCGCCGACGGCAAGGTCGTCAATCAGATTGCGCGCCGCCTTTTGGATGCCTGATCGAACCGCGCCCCTGCCGAAGAAGGATACATGATTCCGCACGTCAACGGTCAGATTTGGAAACAGGCCTGGGTAAACAAGGCCGTCATTGGCGCGCTTGCCGGCGGTATCGGCGTTCTCCTCGTCGGGCTGCTGTCCTGGCAGTTGCCGTATGGCAGCCAGTTTGAGCTCGAGGAGGGCGAGGTGGCGCCCCACGATGTCGTCGCCCCTCGCCAGATCGCCTACGAAAGCCAGGTGCTGACCGAACGCGCCCGTGAACGGGCCGCGCAGAATGTGGCCGATCAGTATGACAACCCCGATGCACGCGTGCGCCGCCAGCAGGTGGACCGGGCGCGCGAGGTGTTGGAGTTCATCCAGATCGTCCGTAATGACGAATTTGCCACGCCCGAACTCCAGACAGACTATTTGTTGGCGATCACCGATCTGGCGCTGACGCCGGAACTGGTGTTGCAGATTCTCACCCTTTCTCCCGATGAGTGGAACGCGGTGGTCGAAGAAGTCCCTGCCGCCTTGGACCGGGCGATGCGCGAGGAGATCCGCGAGAACACGCTCAGCCTGGTGCGCCGTCGTGTCCCGGCGATGATCATCGCCTCGCTCGACGAAGAGGCGGCTGTGGTCGTCGCCGAATTGGTGCGGGGCATGATGCGGCCCAACAGCCTGTATAACCAGGCGCGCACCGAGGAACTGCGCGAGAAAGCGCGCAGCGACGTTCCCATCCAGATGGTCACGCTAGAGCGCAATGAGGTGATCGTGCGCGCCGGCGATATCGCCACCGCCGATCATGTAGAGGCGCTGACACAGATCGGCCTTATTCAGGCCGACTGGAGTTGGTGGGTCTTGGTACGCGCCGCGCTGTTCACCCTGGCGCTGTTGGCCGCGGTCGGCGGCGCTCTGCAGCGTATGCGGCCCCAGACCACGAGCAGCGTGCGCGAGTTCGCCCTGTTGACGGTGATGGTCGTCATCTGGCTGATGGCGGCCAAGTTCATGCTGGTTCCGCACGATTGGCTGCCCTACCTCTACCCGTTGGCTGCGCTGGGCATGTTGGCGGCTGTCTTGCTGGATTTCCGCGTGTCGCTGATCGTCACGGTCGGGTTCAGTATGGTCGCCTATTACCTGAGCCGGAACAACCTGCCGCTGCTTCCCTATCTGGCTGTAGGCAGCGTGTTGGGCGCGCTGATATTGGGACGAGCGGAGCGGCTGATGGCCTTTCTGTGGGCGGGCGTCGCCGTAGCCGCCAGCAACCTGATCGTCATCGCTGCGTTTCGGGCGCCCTTCGCCGACATGGCGCCCGACCGGCTGCTCCAGTTGCATCTGATTGCGCTGCTCAACGGCGGGCTATCCGCCAGCATCGCCATGATCGGCTACCTGATCCTGGGCAACGTCTTCGGCATCACCACCAGCCTGCACCTGACTGAACTCAGCCGGCCCACCCACCCGCTGCTGCGCCACCTCTTGTTGAAGGCGTCCGGCACCTATCACCACACCATCGTCGTCAGCAACATGGCCGAACGCGCCGCCGCCGCCATCGGCGCCGACGCCTTTTTGGCGCGCGTCGGCGCCTACTACCACGACATCGGTAAGACGGTGCGCCCCTATTTCTTCACGGAAAACATCACGGACGGCAGCTCGCCGCATGACAAGCTGGACCCCCTGACCAGCGCGCAGATCATCATCAGCCATGTGACCGACGGCCTGGACCTGGCCCGCAAATACCGGCTGCCGGCGCGCATCCAGGACCTGATCAGCGAGCATCATGGTCGCTCTTTGGTCAAGTATTTCTATATCCAGGCCCAGCAGCAGGCCGGCCCCGGTGAGATAGTCAACGAGGAGGACTTCCGCTACCCCGGCCCCAGCCCGCGCAGCAAGGAAACAGCCATTCTGCTGTTGGCCGACACCTGTGAGGCGGCCATTCGCGCCATGCGACCGGGTACGCGCGAGGAGTTGGAGGCGCTCGTCAACCGCCTCATCGACGAGCGGGTGGCGGAAGGGGAACTGAACGACTGCAATCTCACCTTCCGCGAGTTACAGACGATCAAAGAGATATTCTTGCACATTTTGCAGGGCGTCCATCACCCGCGCATTCAGTATCCGGAGCCTGTCGCCCGCTCACAGCAGGCCGAGGCGCAGCCGATTGCGGGTACGGGCGAAGCCGAGAAGCCGGCTTCCGGTGAATCCGCCGGCAAAGAGCCGCGCGTGCCTGTCCCCGGCAGCATGGAAGAGCCTGCCGGCATCTGAGCGCGCCTGCCTTTTTCGCTGCCATTTACTGCCCTGTACGCCATGACCTCTTCCGATCTCGACCAGACATACGATATCGACCTCCAGGCGGACGACGCCTATGCCGCCGCGGTTGACGCCGGCGATCTGATGCGGGCGGCGGCGCAGACGCTGCGTATGGCCGGGCGACGTTCCGGCGGGCTGACCATCGTTATCACCGGCGACGAGGAGGTGCGCGACTTGAACCGGACCTATCGCGGAATTGACGCGCCCACCGACGTGCTCAGTTTTTCGGAGCAGGAGAGCGCGGGCGAGGATGGCCCGGCGTTGGCGCTGCCGCCCGAATTGGCGGAAGAGATGGGCGCGTATTTGGGCGATATCGTCATCGCCTACCCCTACACGGAACGCCAGGCGGCCGCGTTCGCCAACTCCCTGCGCTCTGAATTGCGCCTGCTCGTGGTGCACGGCGCGCTGCATCTGCTCGGCTATGACCACGACACGCCGCAGGCGGAGGCGCGCATGTGGGCGGCGCAAGATGCGGTGTTGGTCAGCCTGGGCGAAGCGCCCCAAGCCGCGCGCACCTATGACGCCTGAGCCGCGGCATGAAGCTCGATCGCGGCCGGCGACGCCGGGTGGTTTTCTGGCCGGCCGTTGGTTCAGCCTGAAGGCGGCTGCAGCGGGCGTGCGCTACACCTTCCGCACCCAGCCCAATGCACGCATCGAGTTGGTTGCGCTGGCGTTGGTCGGCGCGCTGGGCTGGCGGCTGGGCATCTCACGCGTGGAGTGGGCCGTCATCGGCCTGATCAGCGCGGTCATATTGGCGCTGGAGGCCGTTAATACAGCGCTGGAAGCCCTCGTCGATCTAGCCTCGCCCCAATACCATCCTCTGGCCAAACACGCCAAAGATGCTGCCGCCGGGGCGTTGCTTCTGGCCGTATTAGGCAGTATGTGGGTAGCGTTGTTCGTGCTTGGCCCCCGTCTCTGGGAGCGGCTTTTCTAGTTGCTGCCTGCCGGGCTTGCCGTTGTACGTCGACCGCACATCGCCAGCACAGAGAATTCTGGCGCAAAAAAGGGAGGCGGCACGCCGCCTCCCTTAGCCTACATGATTTTCCTGCGCAGGAACGTTCCGGCTCAGGAGGCTACGGCAGTTCGAGCTTGAGGCTGATGTTAGAGGCCATCACGGCCGGCAGCAACGTCTCGATCTGCTGGATCAACTCGGCAGGAACAGCATCCCCTAGCAAGCCCGACTGCACGGCGAGGGCGAGCACGTTGTTGATGCGCCCGTCTTTCCATGAGATGTAGGGGAGTCGTTTGCCGTTGATGGAGATGAAGAAGCCATCGGCATTAGTGTCAAGCGAGATGTCGTCGATCCCCAGGCCGGCGAGTTGCTGCATCGTCGCGCCCAGTTGATCGAGGGACGTGCCTAGCTGCGGAGCAAGCCCGGCCCACACGTCCTGGCTGATGCCGCCGACTTCCCACGAACCATCGGGCGCGTAGGAAATGACCACCTGGAAGGTGGGCGGAATCTGGACGGCATCGAGGAATTCCTTCTGCGCGGCCATGGCTCGCTGGGCGGCCGTGTCATCCGGATCGACATAGGGCAGCACTTGCGCGCCCTCTGCCACAGGCATGCGCAGGATGACGCCTAGCCCCACATTGGTGATCAGGGGCAGGAGTTTGTCCAGGAGGGCAATGGGCGCCCCGCCGATTTGGCCGACCACTTCCGACGTGGTGACCAGCGTTTCGCCATCCCAAGCCAAGGTCGGGATCGGCTTGCCGTTCACCAAGATGAGCAGGCCTTCATCCGTGTTGTCGATCTGGATGTGTTGGATGTTGGCCGCCGCCATCTGCTGCACCAAGTCGGTCGGAATGCTCAGGGTCGAGAGATCCTGGCCTGCCAGTGCGCCTAATTCGGCGAGCGACATTCCGCCCAAGGAAAGGGACCCGTCGTTCTGCACGTCAATCACCAATGCCGGCAGATCGACCACAACCTCAGCTTCGCCGGCCCTCGACGCCGCAGCGCCGCCGGTTGCCCGCGGGGCGCAGGCTGTCAATGCCAGAAGCCCCACCAGCAAAACGGACAAGAGAACAGTAAATCGACCACGTTGCATAAGCATGTCTCCTCTTCTTCGCATATTTGGTTTTTCCTCCGTTGCTCTTCCACCCGTTGCGCAAGAAAGACAATTAGGTGAGGGTGTGAGGGGCAGATGCGCACGCAGGCAGTGCGGGCGCTGCATCGGTATTGTAGCATAAATCCCAGAGGGGTACAATCGCCTTTCTTTGCGATTTCCCGCCGGGATCCCTGCCGATTCGCCAGGCTCGCAACAGAGTGCACGACAATCGTTCGCCGAAAGTAGGGCAATGATCCTTGACGAAACTCGCCCCTGCCGCTAAGATTAGGCTTACGTTGCTTGCTCTATGAGGTGCGCCTGCACACGCATATGAGCTTCGGGCGGTACGCAACTGCTCGGTTGCGTACGCGGCGGTGGGGGATGCCGCGAAGATCGTGTGCGGCGCGATAGGCTGGGCATCTTTTATTACGTAAGGGTATCTCGTCTGAGGAAGGAGTGTCATGAGCGTTCACCAAGAGTCCCTGGACATGGCAAAGCCAATGGAGCGCGCCCAAGATCCGCCCGAGCTGGAATATAACACATACCGGCACGATTCGTTGTCCATGTTTGGGGCGGCCATCGGCGGGGCGGTGTTGGGCATGTTGCTCACGCTGCTCATCCTAGCCATCATCAACGGCGGTACGCTAAGCTTTTCCGGAGGGGAAAGGCTGGCGGTGATGGAGGCCAGCATGACGCGCATCGACGAAAATGTGGGCGCGGTGGCGCACAACGTCGAAGTGGTGGCCCAACAGGCTAAGGATTTGCAGGCCCAATTGCTGGGCGTAGAGTCGTCTATGCAACAGGCGATTGAGTCCAACAGCGCCGATGTGGCCGTTTTGCAGACTTCGGTCAGCGCGCTGGAGGGGGCCAACAGCCAATTTGTGGCCTTCCTGTCGGCGCTGAACGAGGCCTTGGATCACGTGTCCGAGCTGACGGCGGCGACATCCGGCGAGTAGACGCCAAACGATCTGACGTTTGCGCAGTTCTGAAGTAAAACCAAAAGGGGGGCGGGCTCCATTGCGGCGCCTGCCCCCTTTTGATTTGGCAGACATAAAGGGCTGGCCGGCTTAGGGCGCGTCCGGCCCCGCTTCTTCTGCCTGCTCCGCCTCTTCCCCAATCTCTTCTGCTGTCTCCTCCGCTTCCCAATCGTCGCCGGCTTCTTCGGCTTCCAGAGCGGCGCGCGAGGCGTAGAAGATCAACAGCACGGAACCGTATCTGCGGCGGTCGTACTCTTGTAGATAGGCAAGGTCGAGCGGCGCATCCTCGCGCGGGTGTATCTGTGCGATCACGGTGGCGAAGGGGGCGAGCAAGCGCGGGGAGCGGTCGATTTGCTCCAGCGCCTTGCGCCACAGGTCTTGGTATTGCGGCGGCGCGATGTAAACGAGGTCGAACGGTTCGCCGCGGTACTCGTGTAGAAAGGCGAAGCTGTCCGCCTGTTCGACGCGCGCCTGGTCGCGCAGGCGGCAATGGCGCAGGTTGGCGTTGATGGTGTCGACGGCGCGTCGGTTGCGGTCGAGGAAGAGGGCGAAGGAGCTGCCGCGGCTCAATGCTTCGATGCCGACCGCGCCGGTGCCGGCGAACAGGTCGAGCACGCGCGCGCCGATCACCCAATCGCCCAAAATGCTGAAGAGCGCTTCCTTAGCCCGGTCGGTGATGGGGCGGGTCGAATCGCCCGGCACCATCTGCAGCTTATGGCCTTTGGCTTTTCCTGTGATCACGCGCATCGTCGTCTCCTCCGCCTAGAGTCGCTCATTGAACGACCACGTCCCATGTGTGGTTGTCGAGGATGCGGAAATAGCGGATGGTGGCGTCCTCGAAGCAGGCGAGGAGCCGGCCCCCGGCGAAGCGCTGAAGGACAGAGTGCTGGCACAGCCGTTCCTCTTTAGGTACGGTCCCCAGGATCTCTTGCAACTGCGGGTCGCTGCACCAGAGTTTGCCGAAGCCGCGACGAGGAAGCGGCGGCGAATCGGGTTCTCCGCCCAGCGGGTTGCAGGGATAGGTCGGCTCGGATTCTTCCCAGGTGTCCTCGTAGCTCTGCCAGCGACCGTCGGGGAAAAGGATGTAAATCAGATCCTCGTGACTGAACCAGAGCATAAAGCGGTCGAATTCCGGACCTTCGCCGAACTCGTTGATGGCGATCGGGTCGAGGAGCGCCGCTTCGGTCGGGCAGCCTAGCGTCTCTTCGAGGTTGGGGTAGCCGGCTAGGTCGATGTGCGACTCGATTTCGCAGTCGATGCCCGGCTCGACTTCGAGCGGGACAAAGACCGCGGTGGAGCCGTTGGCGGCTACGGTGACGGTGACGACCGCGGTGGGCTGTACGGCTTCCGCTGCGGCGGGTTCAGCCGGCGGCTGCTCCTCGGCGGCTGGGGTGGGCAGCGGCGACTGCGCCGGCTGCGTCATGGCTGCCGTCTCTGCTACGGGAGAGGGCGTCGGCGTCTCTTCTTTACCGGAGCCGCAGGCCGCCAGCACAAGCAGCATGGCGCACAGCAGAACACACGCCGGCAAGCGTTGAGCCCATTGTCTAAGGAAATCGGCGGACCTGGGCCGCGCGATCGATAGTCTGTTCATTTGTTGACATTCCATTCGTGTCCAGATCCGATTCATAAGCCCGCTTCCGGGTCCCAAGACACTATCACCGGGCCTAATTCGATGGCGTAGTCGCGCGGGCCGGCGCTGACCGGGAGTCGTTGCCCGCTGACCGGATCGTAGAGGCCGACGGCGATGGTGTAGCTGCCGACCGGCAGGTCAGACGGCAGCAACAGGCCATAGCGGTCGATGATCTCCTCGCCCGGCTGCCATGTGCTGGTCGGGCGCATCCACTGCACCGGCTGGCCATCGCGCTGGGCGAGTTTTTCGTCGTTTGCGTTGAGCAGATGGACGAAGACGTGGTAGTTATAGTCGACCGGGCGCAGGCTTTCCCAGCGCAAGGCCAAGAGCAACTCTCCCCCTGGTCGGGCTTGCTGCGTCAGCGCATACCCTTCCAGCCTGATCCAGCCATTGGCTTCCCTGACGCCTTCTTCTACGCGCGCCGGGTCGCCGAAGACGGTGCCCAGCCCGGTTTCGACCAGAGAATGGGCGTCGCCGAGCGCGTAGAGGGAGAGCCGCTCGCCGTCCGGCTCCGACATGCGCGTGTCGAGGAGCAGAAAGTCTTCGCCGCGCAGGTCGCGCTCCCACGCCGAGTCCTCCGGCAATGCGCTGCCCGGCAAGACCCACAGCCGCGCGGCGTTATTGCGCAAGCGCGCCATCCACCCTCTGGCTGTGTCGTCCAATTCGCTGCGCGGGGCGAAGCCGTAGATGGGCAGCCGGCCATGATAGACGTTGGCGAACTCCTGTGAGCGTCCGGGGACAAGGTTGACGATGGCGTCGCCGCGCTGCTCGCTTTGCTCGATGCGCCGCGCCGCCTGACGCACTTCGCCGCTGGTGAGTGTGGTCAAGTAGAAACCGAGCAGAACCAGCGTGACGATGCCGAGGGTAACGCCGTACAGCCCCTCGCGCGAGCGTACGATATAGCCCACCGGCTCCCTCTGAGTCGTGCGGCGATAGAGCGCAATCATAAATAGGCCGAGCGTGAGCAGCAAAAGCAGCGGCGCCCACCAGCCGTTATCCGCCCAGCGCAGGGCGCGATACCAGGCCAGGTGTATGTTGTCCGGCGTGAGGAACTGCCATTGCAGGAGCAGCGGCGAGTAGTCGATGCGCACGAAGGTTTCCGGCGCAAAGAGCGGCTGCACGTTGGCGTCGAGCCAATCTTGGACAAGCCCGAAGGGAACCAGCATGCCCAGCCATTGCACCCCGGCTGAGATCAGCAGCAGCAGCATAATCGCCAGCCGCCCCGCGATCCCGGCCTTGCCGCGCACCAGCCAAGCGTCTAGGGCTGGGCCGGAGAGCAGCGCCAAGAACGGGATGATCGGCACGAGGAAGCGCGGGCCCCAGCTATAGCCGCCGTGCCACATGTACCATTTGCCGTAGACCAGCACGTAGATCGCGCTCAGCGCCAGCGCAAAGATGAAGACCAGGCGCTCGCGCCGCCAGAACCAGACCGCGCCGAAGACGGCAAGCAGCAAGGCCGGGCTATACCAGATCAGGCCGCGGCCCGGCCCAACCAGCAGACCGCTGATGCCGAACAGCCACACGGCGTTGAAGCGCTCAGTCTCTACGTAACCGCTGTCCCACATGCTGCCGTAGCGCGCCCAGTTCCACCACAGGGAGACGAAGCCGGCCACGACTACGGGGACGAGGAAGCTGACAAAAGGACGCCAATGGCGGCGCAGCATCAGCCGCAGCACGACGGCAAGCGATAGTCGACGGCGGCCTGCCAGCCCTACGCCGTAGGCGACGGCGACGCCCAGGGCCACGATGTAGAGCGGCAAGGTGATGAGGTTGACGACGCGGGCCAGGTAGGCAAAGCCCCAGGCGATGCCGCCGGCGAGCAGGTAGCGCTTGCGCCGCGTCTGCGAATAGCTAAGCAGGCCATAGAAGGCGCCGAATAGCCCCATAGCGCAGACGGGGTCGCTGAACATCGTCTGCGAATAGGGCCAGGCTAGGGTGGCGAGGCCGAAGGTGAGCGCGGTGATGAGCGCGGTGCGCCGCGACCACTCCATGCGCAAGCCGGCGCGATAGAGCAGCGCGCCCGTGAGCGCAGTCAGGAGCGGGTTGACGAGCAGCGCGGCGTGCGTTAGGCCGATAGCCGGCCAGAGACGGGCCAGCCAAACCAACGGCAGCGCCAACAGCGCCATGCCCAGCCCCTTGCGGCTGTAGAGGTCGCCGTCGGGGCCTAGATTGCCCTGTTGGTTGTCCATCCACAGCAATTGGTTGCTGTGGATGGCCCCGCGCCGCGCAATGCTCTCGGCGGTGGCGAAGACCGCCAACCCGTCGCTGCTTTGGATGATGCCCGTGTAGGCGATCAAATAAAAGACCAGCAGCAGGCAAAAAACCAGGAAGGCGATGCTGCGGTCTCTGGGTTCAAAATCGCGTCGGGAAGGCTGTGTGTACACGGGTGATGTCTGAGTCCAGTGTCCTCAGGAATTGAGCCAAATGGGCATCGGTTAGTCGCCCTCCACCTGGAGAGGGAACGACAAGTGGTCGGTTGTTGTTCCGTCCGGCAGCGCCATAGGCGAACGGCTGCCCTCTGCATCGTACAGGCCGACCAGCAGCCGGTACGCGCCGGGCTGGGCTGCGGCGGGCATCTCCAGCCGGTACGGGTCACGGATCAGGGCGCCGGGCTGCCAGGTCGTCGTCGGGGCCAAACCCTCGACCGGCATGTTGTCCTGTTGGGCCACGAGGCTGCCCGCGCCGTCGATCGCCTGGGTGAAGACGGTATAGTCGTCCTGCACCGGCGCATCGCTCTGCCAGTATAGCACCACGTAGAGCGGCGCGCCCACTTTGGCAGGCGTCGACGCGAGATGCAGCAGGCGAATCGGCCCGCCGTCCACCTGGGCCTGGGCCACGGGCGGCGCATCCGCCAGGCGCAGACCGCGATAGAGGGTGCAGGCGCCGAATGTTAGTTCCTCGATCAGGCGCACGTCCGGCTGGGCAAAGAACTGCGTGCGCGCGGCTAGGGGACTGGTCCCCGAAGGCGTCGCGTCGCTGCGCTCGATCCACCAGAACTCCCCGGCGGGCAGGTCTTGCAGCCGCTCCAGCACGATTTCCTCTGCCGGGCGGTCCTGCGCGTTGTAGCCGTCCAGCACGCGGATGTCGTAGTCGCCGCGCAGCCAGGGATAGAAGTCGCGCCATACCTCATTTTGTTGGGTGAGGATGGCGTCGCCGGGCAGGGGAGCTTGCTCGCGCAGATAGGCGACGGCCTCCTGGCAGGGATGCTCGGCCAAGCGTCTGTCCTGATAGGCCTGGGCAGCGCGCGGCAGCCCCAGGGGGACCAGCAGCAGGCTGATCAGCATAACGGCCCAGGTCAGGCTTGCGGCGGCGCGACGCATGCGCCCGGCTGTCATTGCCGCGGGCCAGATTTGGCCGAGGAACTCGACCGCCAGCAGCGCCAGCAGGACGGTGCGAACCAGGACGGTCGCCGCCATGATCCAGTGTTCGTCGGGCAGCAGGATCAGAAAGACATTGGCCTCGACGAAGTTGACGATGCTGAGCAGCAGGGCGAGCAGCACCCCGCGCAGGGTGGGCAGAAGCAGGGCGATGAAGGCCAACACCCACAGCAGGTATTGTGGACTCCAGCCCTTGCTGTACAGGAAGAGCAGGAGCACGCTCACGCCTGCGAAGGCGACCGGCGTGCGCACGGACCGCCAGTCGTAGGGTCGCGTGTACAGCCACAGATAGAGCGCCACAAACGCCAGGCCGATCCAGGTCCACGGCAGGCGCGTCTCCCACAGCGGGCCTGCCAGCCCGTCGAGGTTGCGCATGTCCAGGGGGACCAGCCCGTAGCCGTAGAAGGAATCGAGCAAGGCCCAAATGCTCTGCCAGGGGGGGCGGATGCTCTGCACGCGGAAGCTGCTGAAGGCCAGGGCCGGGTTGGCGCGCACGAACGGGTAGCCCACGGCGATCACCGTGGCGGCGAAGAGCGTCACATAGGCCGTCGCTTTGCCTAGGTTGCCCGGCGAGCGGCGGTTGAACCACTCGTCGCGCGCCGCTCGCCAGTCGAGGCGTGCGCCCAGCCGGCGCACGGCAATCGGCAGCAGCAGGATGGGCGTCAGCTTGGTGAGGAAGCCGAGGCCGGCTGCCAGCGCGCTGCCGGCCCAGCCCCAGCGCCGCTCGACTAGCAACAGGTCCAGCCCCAGCAGCATGAAGAAGAGCGGCAGCGGCTCGAACCAGCCGATAAGCGTATAGACCGGCACAAAGAGCAGGGCATAGAACAAGGCCGGGATCAGCCCGGGGTGGAGAGAGGCGGCGAGTTCGGCGGGCCAGGCTTCGCCGGCAATGGCGGATTGTTGTCGTCGCTGGCTGCGATGCGTAGCGGGCTGCGCGGGCGCGCGCTCCGCGCCGAGCTTGTTGCCCAGCCGGTAGATGAGGACGAAGTTGCCGCACTCGAAGACGAGCAAGGCCGCCCCAAACAGGGCGTGGAAGAATAAGCGCGGCTCGATCCAGGCCGGGATGCGGCTGGACCACTCGAAGATGGGCAGCATCAACGCCGGGAAGAGCGGCGGGTAGGCCGTCCACAGGTTGTCGTAGGCGGCGTAGCCCATCGGCACAAGCTGGCCCCAGGTGTAGTAGAAGTCGTAGTCAGAGAAGTCGGCGATGAAGCCGCCCGGACGGAAGAGCATGATCGCCAGCAGACGGAAGCCGGCGAAGAGCAGCAGCAGCAGCGCAAAGGCATAGTGGCGGCGGCACAGGGCGCGCAGACCGGCGATCATATCCCGCCCCCTCGTTGTGTGAGGTCGTTTGCGGGCTCTGCGGGCGGCTGCGGCGCCAGCAGGCTGCCGAAACCGGCGGCAAAGGTGACCGCTCCGCTGAAGAGCAGAAAGCTCCAGTAGGTGATGGCGCGCGTCACCAGGACGGCCGCAGCTACGCTGAACGGAGCCGCCGCCAGCAGGGCGAGCAGCGCCGCGTAGACCGCTTCCACCTGGCCCATGCCGCCCGGCGTCAGGGGCACGGCGGCGAAGATGTCGACGGTGAGGGCCACGAAGCCCGCCTCGGCAAAGGGCAGACGCGCGCCAAGCCCGGCGATGACCAGCCACAGCACCGCGGCGTCACACAGCCAGATGTAGAGGCTGGCGACGACGACAAGCAGCCCGGTCCCCGGACGGCGCGGCAGCGTGCGCAGCCCGGCGATCAACTGGCGGGCGAAGTCCAGGCCGGCGTGCCAAAGCCTGTGCCCGCTCCAGCGTTTGAGCCGGTCGATCAGCGCGGGCACAAGCAGCAGCGCCAGCGCGAAGAGGGCGAGGATGCCCAACGTGACGAGATAGGTCGTCAGCAGCCAGCGGGGTAGGCGCGCACCCAGCGCCGTATAGCCGAAGCCCGCGCTGAGGACGAGGATGGCGCTGATGTCGAGGGCGCGCTCCAGGAGGATGACGCCGAGGCTGTCAGCCACCGGTACGCTGGGCCGTTGCGCGGAGGAGGGCAGGCGCAGGACCGCCACGCGGAAGGCGTCGCCCAGGCGTGCGGGCAGCAGCGCGCTGACAAACCAGCCGCCAAGCAGGACGGAGGCGGCATAGCGGTAGCTCAAACGGTGGCCGGACACAGCCAACAGCCGTTGCCAGCGATAGCCGCGCACGGCAAAGCCGCTGTAATGTACGACGAGGGCCAGCCCGATCAGCCGCGGGTCCGCACGCTTGACGGCCTGCCACGCGGCCCCGGCATCGCCCAGGGCGAGCAGCAGCGCCACCGTCAGCACGGCCAACACGCCAAGCCAGATCAGCCGGCTGCGCCGCAGGCGGATGGCGGGCAATGTACGTTCGGAAGCGGGCAGACCGTTTGACATGCGAACTCGTTGACTCTCACCCTATCTTCAAGGAATCGACGGCGTTGCGCCAAGTGGCGGATATGCCACTGTCTGTCATTCTGAAGCGAGCGTTAGCGAGCTGAAGAATCTCGGGGCACCAGAGGTGCGGATGTTTCGCTTCTAGGACTGACGCTGCGAAAAAGGTCAAGATGCTTCGCTCCGCTCAGCATGACTTATGAGCGAAGAGGAGGGCTGTGGTCAGTTACTTGCCTTTCTTGGGACGTAAATCTTGGATTATTCAACATAGCAGGAGGCGCGATGTGCAGCTTGAACTCAACCTACAGGCCGGCCGTACAGGCACATGTCGCGGCCATACAGCCGGAACGTGCGGCGCTCGGTAAAGCCGTGCCGGGCATAGAAGCGGCGTGCGCCCTCGTTGTGCGCGTCGACCGTCACGTCCAATTGGGCGATGTCCCGCGTCGCGCACTCTGCCAGCAGCGCGTCCAACAGCAGGGCGCCGATGCCCTGCCCACGCAAGCGCGGTTCGACCATGATCGAGAGCAACTCTGCGCTACTATGCTCGGCGGCATGCGCGGAGTCCGGCTCGCGCGCCAGCAGCGGGTAGATCAACGTCTGCGCGCTGCGCACGATCAGGCCGGGCGCGCGCATGTAGCGGGCCAGCAGCGGCGGCAGCAGCTTGCCGGCATGGCGTGCGCCTAGTTCCAAAAAAAGCCCGCCGGCGCCGGTCGTGGCGCTGACGAAGCCCAACACGACCTCGCCGCCCTCTCCCGCAGCCGGCAGCGCGGCGAAGCCGAAGCCGCGGCGCGACTGCGGAAGCAGGGCATAGATGGCGGTAAGCACGTCCGCGCCCAGGTTGGTGAGGAACGTGCCGGGCTGCCCGGCGATGTGCAGGCGGGCGGCGGCGGCGGCATGTTCCGGGGCCAGCCGGACGATGCGGACGTCTGCGGGTTTGCCGGCGGGCATGGCGCGCCTAGTCGCGCTTGAAGTCCGAGAAGTCGGGCGTTTCGTATTCACTGACGCCCTTGCCCTCGATCTTGAGCATGGCCGCGACCTTGAGCGGCAGGCCGAAAAGGCGAATGAAGCCCTCGGCGTCAGCCTGATTATACACGTCGTCGGCGTCGAAGGTTACGTAGTCCTCACGGTAGAGGCTGTACGCGCTCTTGCGGCCTGCCAGGATGACGTTGCCCTTGTAGAGCTTGAGGCGCACGCTGCCGGTGAGGTTCTGTTCGGTCTGCTGTACAAACGCATCCAGCGCGGTTCGCAGCGGCGTGAACCACTGACCGTTGTAGACAAGCTCGGCGTAGCGCAGCCCGACCATCTGCTTAAAGTGCAGCGTCTCGCGATCCAGACATAGCTGCTCCAGGCCGGCGTGGGCTTTGTACAGGATCGTGCCGCCCGGCGTTTCGTAGACGCCGCGGCTCTTCATGCCCACCAGCCGGTTCTCGACGATGTCGACGCGGCCGATGCCATGCTTTACGCCCAGATCATTCAGCTCGTCGAGCAGGCCGACTGGGCCGCGGGCGACGCCGTTGATGCGCTCCGGGACGCCGTGGCGGAAGTAGATCTCCACGTATTCCGGCTCGTCGGGGGCGTTCTCCGGCGAAGTGGTCCATTCGAACATATCGTCCGGCGGCTCGTTCCACGGGTCTTCCAGCGGGCCGCCCTCATTGCTCAGATGCCACAGGTTGCGGTCCTGGCTGTAGATGCGGTCTTCGCGCGCCTTGACGGGCACGTTGTACTCAGCGGCGTACTCCAGAGCGTCTTTGCGCCCGCGGATGTTCCATTCGCGCCACGGCGCGATGATGCGCAGCCGCGGGTTGAGCGCCATCACGGTCAGCTCGAAGCGCACCTGGTCGTTGCCCTTGCCGGTGGCGCCGTGTGCGACCGCGTCCGCGCCTTCGAGCTCTGCGATATCCACCAGGCGCTTGGCGATCAGCGGCCGCGCCATCGAGGTGCCTAGCAGGTAGTCGCGCTCGTAGAGGGCGCCGGCCTGCATGGTGGGGAAGGCGAAATCGGTCAGGAACTCGGCGCGCAGATCTTCGACATAGACTTTGGACGCGCCCGAGGCGAGGGCTTTCTCCTCCAGGCCGGCCAGTTCGTCCGTCTGGCCGAGGTTAGCGCAAAAGCAGATAACTTCGCAGCCGTAGTTGTTGCGCAGCCACGGCACGATGATGCTGGTGTCCAGGCCGCCCGAATAGGCGAGGACGCACTTGTTGACGCGGGGTTTGTTCTCCATGATTGTCTCCTGTGGCAATAAGCCTGTCTGACTATTGCATGAAATAAGCGTCTCAACAAAAAACGCCACCCGCTGGACGGTGTGGCGTTTCGGAAGCAGTGACTCCGGTCGTTATGCCCCGGACACGAACGTTGCGAGACTAGTCGCGTTGGACTGAGCGAGTCTTGTGAGGACTAGGCCAGGCCGCGGGACCAGCGTATGCTTCCCCCGGTCCTCCTGGCGATGAATCGTTGCGACCACATGGCAGCGCCTTCACATTCCTGGACTTTGACCGTTGCTGGCAAGAATACCGCATGTGCCGGGCAAAGTCAAAACCGCTCGCCGGGCCCGGGACATCACAGGTTCGGGCAGACTTCGCGGATCACCCCGGCGATGTACTCGATCTCCTCCAGCGTGAGCGACGAGGCGGACGGCAGATAGAAGCCGTCGCGGCAGAGCCGTTCGGCTACCGGGTAGCGCTGCCCCTTGAACATCTGCCAGTAGACCGGCTGGCAGTGCATGGGAATGAAGAAGGTGCGGGTCTCGATGCCGTGTTCGGCTAGGGCTTGGCGCAGTTGGTCGCGATTCATGCCGTAGGCCTCTTTGTCGACGAGGATGCCGTACATCCAGTAGACGTTCTTGGCCCACTCTGCTTGGGGCGGCGTGGTGATGCCCGGGATGTCTTGCAGGCGGCTGGTGTACTCGGCGGCGTTGCGACGGCGGGCGGCGACGAACTTGTCCAACTGCTCGACCTGTGCCAAGCCGACCGCGGCCTGGAGATTGGTCATGCGGTAGTTGAAGCCGACGAATTTATGCCAGAAGTGCCGCTCCGTGCTGAAGGCGTGGTCGCGCAGGTTCCAGGCTAGCTTGGCGATCTCGGCGTTGTTGGTCGTGACCATGCCGCCCTCGCCGGTAGTGATGATCTTGTTGCCGTAGAAGCTGAAGGTGGCGGCGTCGCCCAAACCGCCGCAGCGCCGGCCCTTGTATTCGCCGCCGTGGGCTTCGGCGGCATCCTCGATCACGGCGACGCCGTGCGCCTGGGCTGCCTCCATCAACGGGTCCATGTCCACCGGATGCCCGTAGATGTGGACGGGCACGATGGCTTTTGTGCGCGGGGTGATCTTCTCCGCCGCCTGCTGCACATCCATCTGCCAGTAGTCCGGCTCCGAGTCGACCAGCACCGGCGTAGCTCCGCAGTAGGTGACGGCGTTGATGGTGGCGATCATGGTGAACGCGGGTAGAAGCACCTCGTCGCCGGGTTCCAAGCCCAGGGTCGCCAGGGCGAGATGGATGGCGACCGTGCCGTTGGCGCAGGCGATGCCGTAGCGCGTGCCGCAGGCCGCGGCAAAGGTCGCTTCGAAGTCGTGGATGAAGCTGCCCGCCGAGGAAATCCAGTTGGTCTTGATGGCCTGCTCGACGTATTGCAGCTCGTTGCCGCTCAGGGTCGGCTCGCAGACCGGGATGATCGAGCGCCGCGTCGTTTCCTCGAACGAGGGGATCGCCCGGTAGTGGACCTGGACTTCGGGGTCCGAAGCCGGGATGATCTCGGCTAGTTCGCCCATCTCTTCCAGAGACAGTTCGGATGGTGTTAACATAAGCGTCACGCTTTCTCAGTTACGAGGGGATCATCTGTTTGGACGACGCTGCGCGCCTTTGCTTACGGAGGCGGCGCACATTGCGCCCATTGTTAGGCGGGTCTTGATCGCCGGCCCTTGTTAGCCATTGTACCGTAAGGGCTTTGCGCCCAAAAGTACAATCCAGTGCGCAAAATCAGCCCCCGCCTTTTTCCGCGTATGGCATGAATGCCACGAGACGAACAGAGTCTATTTCGTGACATTCGTGCAATTCGTGGCGAATGTCAGCCGTTTTCAGTATCGCTTTCAGTACCGCTGGACCGCCAGCCGCAGGATTGTCGCTGCGTACTTGCGTCCCTTGACCAGGTAATCCCACAGGTTAGCGCCGGTCTTGCTGTCGCCGGCGGTGCGCGGTACGCAGACGTAGGCAACCTCGCTCACCGCAAAGCCGGCGCGCCGGGCGCGGACCAGCAGATCGATGCAGTACTCCCCGTAGTCGCCGCGTAGGCGGATGCGCTCGAAGACCGCGGCGCGGCCGGAGATGAAGCCGCTGGTATAGTCGTGCACCTGCGCGCCCAGCAGCAGCATGGCGAAGCGGTTGATGATCCAACTCAGGCTGCGGGCCATCAGGCCGTGGGCGATGTCGGCGCCGCCGGGTACCCAGCGCGAGCCGGCGACCAGGTCGGCGCCGTCCTCGACGATAGCGCGCACCAGGTCGGGTACGGACGCAGGCGGCATCGAGAGGTCGCAGTCCATCCAGGTGACGATGCCTGCGCCGAAGGTGTGGATGGCCGTATCGATGCCGCGCTGGATGGCGGAGGTCAGCCCGCGCTCATGGCGGCGCCGCAACAGCGCTACGCGCACCTCGCCGCCGCGGTTTAGTTCGCCCATCAGCCGCTCGACGACCTGCCATGTGCCGTCGGGCGAATCGTCGTCGACGACGAGAACCATGTGCGGCGTGAGCGCATGGGCCAGCACGCCGCGGATGAGCGGCTCGATGTTGTCGCCTTCATTGTAGGTGGGCAGCACGGTGCAGACCATTGGCGCTGCGTGGGCAGGGTTCGCTTGCATGGGCGATTCATCCATGTGACGGCTCACCGATTGTGTCAGGAATGCGCAGGCTGTGCACGGGTTGCGCACGGAGGCTTTTGCGCGCCGCGACGTATAGGCTGAGGCCGGCAGGCAGATCGTGCCACCGCAGCCAGCGCACTTCACAGCGCAGCGCGGCGACCAGCAGCGCGTCGATAGCCGGCGTGGTGTAGAGATAGGGCGCGAAGGGCAGCAGTCGCCAACGCTGCAAGAGGCGCAGCGCGGCGATAGGTGCGGCCAGCGCGCTGTTGGCATAGGTGACGCGTTCTGGTGTGAAGCCCGCCCGGCGCAACGCCTGGTCGAGCGTACGTCTGGCGTAGCGGCGGCCCGTATTGAACGCGGCGTCGTGCGGTCCCAGCAGCCGGGGGCAGGCGCTGACGCGCAGCAGCAAAACGCCATCCGCGGCCAGAACGCGCCACGCCTCGCGCAGCGCCAGGGTAAGGCGGACGCCGCGTTGGTCCAGCGCGTCGAGGGCGAGGAGCAGGGCGAAGGCGTCGTCGGGCCAGGGCAGACGGTGCAGGTGCGCTTGGGTGAGATGGGCGGCATCGCCGGCTACTTGGGCGGCGTGGCTCAACGCCTGCGGGTGGAGGTCCATGCCGGTCAG
>JASGTU010000307.1 GCA_030058085.1 Chloroflexota bacterium | reverse complement strand
GGCTTATTGTACTTGTTGAGCCGCACATACGCCATGCGGCGGATGCCATCATGGAGTTCCTCCTTCGGCGAGTCCCTGGGGCGAGTACGCGATAGATTGGCAGGATCCATTATCGCGATTCTGTAGTATTATCATGGGCGCCGTGAATCGAACAGGGGCGCGCCAGTATAAGGACTGCGCTCGCCGCCGTTCGCTGACTAAGGAAGATGCAGTAGATGAAACCAAACCAGAACGCACTTAGGCGCTCGTTCATGTTGGCGCTGGCAATCATCCTGCTGCTTGCGGTTGCGCCCGCCGCCTATGCCCAGCAGCCTGACAGCGCCGCCCAAGCCACAGATGACGCCGCAGCCGAAGACCGTCTGCTCGTCGGCGTCACCGTAGGCGCGCCGCGAGAAGAGGTGGCGGCTGTCCTGGCAGCAGAGGGCCTCGCCCTCGGTCGCTACTGGCCGCGCTTCGGCGTGGCAGAGGCGCTCATGCCCGTCGCAGCCGCCAGTGCGTCGGCGTTCCTCGCTGCCCGCGGTGAAGACCTCGCCGCCCGCTCAGACCTCGTCGATTTCGTCGAGCCGGATGGCCGCGTCTATGCCGCTGATACCATAGTAGAGCCGCCCCACGACGAGCCGAACCCCAACGACCCGCGTTTCAACGAACAATGGGCGCTGCCCAAGATCGAAGCCGTCAAAGCCTGGAACATCACCCACGGCGATCCGGATGTCGTCGTCGCCGTCATCGACAGCGGCTATACCGCCAATCACCCCGATTTCGCCTCAGATAACCTATGGACAAACCAGCCTGAAGCCGTTGGTCTGCCCGGCGTGGACGACGACGGCAACGGCTACATTGATGATATCCACGGCTGGGATTTCTACTATCGCGACAATACGCCCGAAGACCTGAACGGCCACGGCACGCACGTCCTCGGCACTATAGTCGCCACGACCGGCAACAGCCTCGGCATCTCCGGCGCGGCCCGTGCCGTGCGCGTGGCGCCTCTGCGCATTCTGGACGCGTTCGGCGGCGGCTACGAAACAGACCTTATCGATGCAATCGACTACGCTACGATGATGGGGATGTCAGTCATCAATTTAAGTTTGACGGGCAAGACCTCGAACGCCCTTCAACGCTCCATACAAGGGGCAGTCGCAGAAGGCTTGGTCATTGTCGCCGCAACGGGCAACTACAATTCCAGCGTGTTGTGGCCCGCCGCCTACCCGGAAACCGTCGCCGTCGCCGCCACCGACGCAATGGATCAGCGCGCCCCATTTAGCAACTACGGCCCAGAAGTGTCTATAGCCGCGCCCGGCGTCGATGTGCTCAGCCTCTACCACGCCATTCCTTATCTGCCCTTTTATAGCATGAGCGGAACGAGCATGGCGACGCCTCACGTCAGCGCGCTCCTCGGCCTCCTGCGCAGCCTTCGCCCCGACCTGCCCCCGGATGACCTGGTCGCGCTGATGACCGCGACGGCTGTCGACGCCAACGCCGCATCGCATCCCGGCAGAGACGACTATCTCGGCGCGGGGCGCATCGACATGTATGCCGCCCTGCTCGCCGCGTCCGCGGGGCTGACGCTGAAGGCCAAACCCGCCGCCTTCGACCCGGTTGCAACCGGTGACCCGCTTGTGCTGGACATTCAGGTCACAGCCTCGAAACTGCCCGTCGAGGGCGCGGTCGTCTATCTCCAGACGCTGCACGCCGCCGACTTGACAACCGCCGCCGTAACCCAGCGCAGCATCACCAACGCCGGCGGCAACGTCTCCTTCGCCTTCACCGCGCCGGACCAGCCGGGCGACTACATCCTGCGCGTCCAGGTCGGTTCCGCCCTCGTCGATCTGCCCCTCAAGGTAGCCAAACCCTTCGACATCGGCATCACTATCCACAAGCCGGAGCTGATGGTAGGCGGCGAGAGTACGCCATTCACCGTCACCGTGCGTTCTAAGGAAGGCGACCTGTTAGCCGAGCCGCTAGCCATGCACTTGGGAACGAGCCTTGGCCACATCAATGGACAACGCTCGCTGGAAACGGTCGTCGTGGGCGGCATCTTCACCGGTACGCTGCGTTCCGGCAATATCGCTGGTACAGCCACAGTCAGCGGGACGATTGACATATCAACGGGCGTCGCTCAGGCAGTCTTCCTGCCCGGCCCGCCGGTAACCCTCGCCTTCAACGACGCGCCGGATAGCATCGTGACTGACCGGAGCAATACGATTTTCATCCTCTCCGTCCATATAGCCGACGAGTACGGAAACCCGGTCGATCCGCCCGCAGGCGTCACCTTCACCGCCAGCGCCGGCGACGTCTCGCCTGCACAGTCCATTACCAGCAGCGGAGAGGTCACCGCCACCGTAGGCATCCCGCGCACGTATACGCAGCCCGTCATCGTCCAAGCCGACGTGCCTGGCAGCGAGAACCTTCACGATGAAATTGAACTTGTGGGCGTGCCCCCGAATATCTGGCTACCCTTCGCTTATGTCGAGTAGTGCCGTCGCGCATGAAAAAAGGCCGCCCGGGTGCTCCCCAGGCGGCCTTTTCGTTTTGCCGACACATCGGATCTAGACCACACTGCGCAATAACTGCTCCAGAATCATGATCGCAAAGAAGGCGATCAGGATCGAGATGTCCATCACACCGCCCAGCGGCGGCACGAGCTTGCGGATCGGCTCCAAGACCGGCTCCGTCACCTGGTAAAGCATCTGCACCGCCGGGTGGTAGGGGTCTAGATTCGGAATCCAACTGATCAGGGCGCGCGCCAGCAGTATCCAGCTATACAGCCGCAGCAGCAAAAGCACGATGTCGACGATGGGATTCATCTCTTATCTCCGGTATTCGTATTGTTCATCGCGGCGCCCAGTTCCTGGCTGCGCCGATAGGCCGCTTCCACCGCGCGCGTCAGCGCCACACGCACCCCGCCCGCTTCCAGTTCAAACAGCCCGGCGGCAGTCGTGCCGCCAGGACTCGTCACCCGGTTGCGCAGTTCCGCCGGGTGAGCCTTGGCGTCGCGCATCAACGCCACGCTGCCCTCAATCGTCTGTAGCGCCAGCCGCTCCGCATCCGCGCGGGCGAAGCCAATCTGCACGCCCGCGTCGATCAGCGCTTCGATCAGCAGGAAGACAAAGCCCGGCCCCGACCCGCTCAACCCGGTCGCCATATCCAAATAGCGCTCCTCGCTCACCGCCAATTCATCGCCCAGCGCGCCGAGGATGTCGGCTGTCTGGCTGCGCTGCTGCGGCGTCACCTCCGGCGTCGCCGTCCACACGGTCATGCCCATGCCCACCTGCGCCGGCGTGTTGGGGATCGACCGCAC
>JASGTU010000306.1 GCA_030058085.1 Chloroflexota bacterium | reverse complement strand
AGGGCATCAACAACCGGCGCACCGCGCAGAAGCTCCGCATCCCCAGCGAGGCGAGCTACCGCTTTGCGCGCGGCGTACCCGCCACCCTCAACCCCATCGCGGGGCGGCGCGCGGCGGAACTGATGCGCCTCTATGCAGGCGGTCGCGTGGCCCCCGGCATCGTCGACGCCTACCCCGTCGAGCAGACTCTGCCGGTGGTCTACACGACGCTCAGCGACACGCGCCGGATTCTGGGCATGCAAGTGACGCTCCATCAGATTGCCGACGCCTTGCGCCGCTTGGACTTCGAGGTGCAGCGCGTTGATGCGATTGCGCCCGACGCGAGGCCGGATTCGACGTTCGCCCTGCATCGCGAACCGGGCGAGGCGCTCCTGGAGTGCGTTCCGCCCTGGCATCGTCTCGACGTGCGCATCCCGGCTGACCTGACCGAGGAAGTGGCGCGTATGATTGGCTATGAGCAGGTCGGCATCACGCTCATGGATGAGTCTCTGCCCGTCCAGCGCCGCAACGAGATGTGGGAGACAGAAGAGAAGGTGCGCAACATCCTGGTCGCGGCCGGCCTGCAGGAGATCATCAACCGCACGCTGACCGCGCCGGAGGAGCATGACAAGCTGCTGCCGCCGGATCGCAGGCCGCAGGATAGTCCGGCTTACGTGACGGTGGCGAACCCCATCGCGCCGGAGCGCAGTGTAATGCGTCGCTCGATGCTGGTCAGCGCGCTGGAAAACACGGTGCGCAATCTGCGCTATGCCAATCGCCTCGCTACCTTTGAAGTGGGGCGCGTCTATTTGCCGGAGGCGGGCGACGGGGTGTTGCCGCACGAAGACCGCCGCGTCAGTCTGGTGCTGTGCGGCCCGCGCCATCCCCAAGACTTCTACGCCGCGGAGAACGGCGGCGCCGAGATGGACTTCTTCGACCTGAAGGGCGTAGTGGAGGCGCTGCTCGACCGGCTGGGGTTCAAGAACGCCTCCGTCGAGTTCCGTGCTGCGCCGGACGCCGGCGCGTTCGGCCCGCGCTGCGCCGAGGTGCTGATCGACGGAGCGAGCCTCGGCTTGATGGGCGAGGTGCATCCCCAAGTGCGCGCCGCTTTTGGGCTGCCCAACAAGGTGCGTGTCTGCGCCGCGGAGTTGCGGCTGGAGCCGTTGGTGCGCTCACACTGGCAGTTGCAGCCGATGAGGCCGATCAGCAGCTACCCGCCTGTGGTAGAGGACCTGGCCTTCGAGGTGGCTGAGGAGATTACCGTGCGCCGCGTGACCGATATCTTGGTCGAGACGGGCGGCGATCTGTTGGCCGAGGCGGAGTTGTTCGACGTGTATCGCGGCGCGCCGCTGCCGGAGGGCAGCAAGTCGCTGGCTTTCCGCCTGGTCTACCAGAGTATGGAGCGCGTACTGGGCGAGAAGGACATCGCGGCGTTGCGCCGGCGCATCGTCAATGCGGTGGCGCGCGGCGTGGACGGGCGTCTGCGCAGCCTCTAGCGCTGGCGCAGGTTGGCGACGCTGACCGGCTTGTCTTTGGTCACGCGAAAGAGATCGAAGTCGTTGGCGACGACGGTATCGGGGAAGACAGCGCGCGCCTCGGTCACGATGTCCTGGGCGGGGTAGCGGCGGCTGACGTGGTGCAGGGCTAGCTGCTTGACGCCGGCATTGCGGGCGAGGCGCGCTGCGGCGTGTGCCGTGATGTGTCCGTGGTTCTTCGCCAGGTCCCTGTCTTCCTCCAGATAGGTCGCCTCGATGGCAAGCAAGTCTGCGCCGGCCGCGATCTTGTGTAGCGGGCCGGTGTGGCTCACGTCCCCAATAAAGCAGAGGCTGGCGCCCTTCTGCGCTTCGCCGAGCACCTCTTCGGGATCGATAGTGCGCCCGTCGGGCAGGGTAGCCGTGCGTCCCTGCGCCAGCTCGCGGCGCACCGGCCCGTTGGGGATGCCGAGCGCCTCCGCCCTGTCCGCCAGGAAGGGGCGTCGCTCTTTCTCAGAAAACAGAAAGCCGAAACAGCCCTCGCCGCGGTGTTGCACCGGAAACGCGGTGACGGAGAAGTGGCTGTCCTCGAAGATGATCCCCGGTTCTAACAAGTTAAGCGAGATGCCCACACGCGGCATCTGCCCCGGCCCGAAGACCACGTCCATGAGGGCATGGACGCGCGCCAATGCGCTGGCCCCGCCGTAGATGTGCAGTTCTTCGAGCGCCTCCCAGCGGCCCAGCGTGCTGGCAAGGCCGCCCAGGCCGAGGATGTGGTCCAGATGGCCGTGGGTGAGCAGGATGCGATCCAGGCGGCGGAAGCCGAGACCGCTGCGCAGAATCTGGCGCTGCGAGCCTTCGCCGCAGTCGATCATGAAGCGATACTCGTTGAACATGACGATGGCGGAAGAAAGGCCGCGCTGAATCGACGGGGCGGACGCGGACGTGCCGAGAAAGACGAGTTCAAACACGGTGGGCTACAGCGCCTCTTCGTAATAGTCGGCGATTAGTTGGCAGACGTGGCGGAAGTTGCCGCGGTCCTGGTCGAGAATCTCTTGCAAGGCGTCGAGCAGGGTGATGTCGCCGACGTCTTCGTGCGCGCCGGTGAAGCGTAGCTCCTGCTCGGAGAGGCGGCTCACAAAGTCGATCAACTCCCGGCGGGCAGCGCTCCAGGCGTTCAAGGAATCGGCCAGGTTGATCAGGTTGAAGTTCGCCGCGGTGTAGTTGTAGCGTGTCAGGCGCGGGTTGTCGCCCGCGGCGATGCGCTCGACGCGCGGCAGGTGGCAGCCTTCTTCGACCGTCGCCAGGTGCGCGGCGATGTAGCGAAACGACCATTCGACCGGTTCGCGCTGCCAGTCCTGCACTGGCTCCATTGGGGCGAGGACTGCGCTCACCCGGCGTTGGGAATCCTCGAGTTGTTCGAGCAGTTGCTCGCGTGTCGACTCAGACATGCCCGCATTATACGACTATCACAGCAGGGGGACAAAGTGAAGGGTGGCATCCGGGCATTGTAGCGTACTAGGCGCTCCGGGAACGCCGCCATCCCTGGCGGCAAAGATGTAGGCGGGAGTGCCGGCAAAGATGCCGGCGTTCCCAGGGTCGCGCCTATCCACATGGATCGCCTTAGAATTGGGGGTGCGTATGGGGATCAGGGCGCGGCGGCGCGAAGCTGCTGGACGAGACGGTCGGCGCTGGCAAGGCCGTGGTTGATGGCGACCGGCTGCAGCCGCGCGTTGAGCAGCACCGTCGACGGCACGGTCATGATGCCGTAGAAGCGGGCCAGTTCCTCCTGCGCCACCGCGTCGACGGCGTAAACCGCCACGCGCGCCTGCGCAGCGAAGCGATCCAGCGCGGGCTTCTGCTGAAAGCGGCACTGGGTGCAGCTCGAGGTGGTGAAATAGAGGACAGCCGGCGCGGCGTCGACGACCAGTTCACGCACGGACGCCGGGGCGGCGGCTTCGGCTAGGCGCGCCACGCGCCGCGCGGCATAGGCGCGCCATACTACATACGCGATCAGGGCGACGATGCCGGCTGCGGCTAGGATGGCGATGCGCTCGTAGAGCATAA
>JASGTU010000305.1 GCA_030058085.1 Chloroflexota bacterium | reverse complement strand
CGCAACGCCTGGCCCAATCTCAAGTTGCAAGTCGACGCCAACAGCATCTACCGCCTCTCCGACGCCGCTCACCTAGCCGAGCTAGACGCCTTCGACCTGCTCCTGGTCGAGCAGCCGCTCGCCCACGACGACATCTTCGACCACGCCAAGCTCAAGCCGCAGTTGCGCACGCCGCTCTGCCTGGACGAAAGCATTGTCTCGCCTGACCACGCGCGCTGGGCCATCGAGATGCAGGCATGCGACATCATCAACATCAAGCCCAGCCGCATCGGCGGCTACGCCGACGCTCGGCGCATCCACGACATGGCCCAAGAGGCGGGCATCCCCGTGTGGCATGGCGGCATGCTGGAGACCGGCATCGGCCGCGCCGGCAACGTCGCCCTGGCGAGCCTGCCCAACTTCAGCCTGCCCGGCGACATCAGCGCCAACGCACGCTACTTCGCCCGCGACATCGTCACCAACCCCTTCGCGCTCAACGCCGGCAGCACGCTCACCGTGCCCACTGCACCCGGCTGCGGCGCAGACGTGGACGAAGCGTACCTGGAGGAAGTCACGGTCGAGCGCTGGGAACTGCGGGCCTAAGGCGCAGCATGAAAGCTTCTGAGCAGGGCGTGAACGAACCGGGCGCTGGGCGCTATCGCGCCATTCCGCGCACCCTCATCTTCGTCACCAGCCGCAACCCGCAGAGCGGCGGGCGCGACGTGCTGCTGCTCAAGGGCGCGCCAACCAAGCGGCTGTGGCCCAACCGTTATAACGGGCTGGGCGGCCATGTAGAAGCCGGCGAAGACGTTCTCTCCGCCGCGCGCCGTGAGTTGGCGGAGGAAGCGGGTATCACGCCTGCCGCGCTCACCCTGCGCGGCATCATCAACATCCACACCGGCGCCGATGCGCAGGGGCCGCGACCCGGCGTGCTCGTCTTCGTCTTCCACGCCGAGAGCGCGCAGCGGACGGTCAGCGCCACCGCCGAAGGAACGCCCGAATGGCTGCCCGTCGACGCCCTGGCGGACTACCCCCTGGTCGACGATCTGCCGGAGATTATCCCGCGCGCGCTGGACGAGGGGCCGATCTTCTTCGGACACTACGCCCCCCAGCCGGATGGTTCGCTCGAATATCGGTTTAGCGATTGAAAAAGAAGACCTTCCAGGGGACGAGCCTCCTGGAAGGTCTTGTGTCAAAGAGGGGAAACCGCTCAGCGCACGACGGGGCCGGCTGCCTTCACCTGCGCGGTGACGCTGTCCTCGAACTGGACGAAGTTGTTGGCGAACATCTCCGCCAGCCGCCGCGCCTGCTCGTCATAGGCCGCCGGGTCCGCCCATGTATCACGCGGACGCAGCGCCTCGCTGGGCACGCCTGGGCAGCACTTGGGCGCCTCCACGCCGAACACCGGATCCTTCACGAACTCCACATCATCCAGCGCGCCCGTAAGCGCAGCCGTCACCATCGCACGCGTGTGCGCAATGCTGATGCGACTGCCCGTGCCATACGGCCCGCCGGTCCAGCCCGTGTTGATCAGCCAGCAGTTCACGTCGTGTTGCTTGATGCGCTTGCCCAGCAGTTGGGCGTAGACACGCGGATGCTGCGCCATAAAGGGCGCCCCAAAGCAGGCGCTGAACGTAGCTTGCGGCTCGGTAACGCCGCGCTCAGTCCCTGCCACTTTGGCCGTATAGCCGGACAGGAAGTGGTACTGGGTCTGCTCCGGGGTCAACCGTGCGATCGGCGGCAGCACGCCGAAGGCGTCCGCCGTCAGGAATATGATGTTCTTGGGGTGGTCGCCGCGGCCGCTGCGCGTGGCGTTGGCGATGTGCGAAATGGGGTAGGCCGCCCGCGTGTTCTGCGTCAGCGAGGCGTCGTCGAGATTCACGCGCCGTGTGCTGGCGTTAATGCCGACATTCTCCAGGATCGTGCCGAAGCGCCGCGTCGTCTCGTAGATCTCCGGCTCGGCTTCCCGCGAAAGGCGGATCACCTTGGCGTAACAGCCGCCCTCGAAGTTGAAAATGCCGCTGTCGCTCCAGCCATGCTCGTCATCGCCGATCAGCGTGCGGTTCGTATCCGCCGACAGCGTCGTCTTGCCCGTGCCGCTCAGCCCGAAGAAGAGGGCGACGTCGCCCTCTTTGCCGTAGTTGGCGGAGCAGTGCATGGGCAGCACATCGGCAAACGGCAAGCCATAATTCATCGCCGTGAAGACCGACTTCTTGATCTCGCCGGCATATTCCGTGCCGCCGATCAGTACCAAGCCTTTGGAAAAGTCCACCAGGATAAACACATCCGTATTCGTGCCGTCGATATCCGGGAAAGCGTGAAAGCCGGGGCAGTCGATGACGACCAGTTCAGGCTTATGCACAGCCAGTTCGTCCGGCGTCGCCTGGATGAACATATTGCGCGCAAAGAGGCTGTGCCAGGCATATTGCGTGACAATGCGCACCGGCATGCGATACTCCGGGTCGGCGCCGCACCAGCAGTCCTGTACGAACACATCCTTGCCCTGTAGATATGAAGCCATGCGGCGCTGAATTTCGCTGAAGCGGTCGCGCGGGTAAGGCCGGTTTACATTCCCCCACCAGATGGTATCGTGCGTGCTCGGCTCGTCCACAATAAACTTGTCATTAGGCGAACGGCCTGTGAATTGGCCCGTGCGGACGACCAGCGGCCCCAGGTGGGCCATGATGCCCTCGCCGCTCTTGAGCGCCTCTTCGTACAGCGCCGGCGTCGGCAAATTCCAATAGACCGTCTTCAGGTTGCTCAACCCATGTGCATCGAGTCCGATATGGCTATGGGGATAAGCGCTGTAATTTTGCATGTTGAAAGCTCCTCGCAGTGCCTAGCGCAATAAGACCTATCCCTGGCTCAGGGATTTCACAAGCATAATGAAGAACGCCCTATCGCACAAGTTCCCATACGAGATGCCTGATCTCGGGCAGCACCAGCTTATCCATCGCCAATCGCACGGCGTTGGTCGACCCCGGCATGCTGATCACCACCTTGCCGCGATAAATGCCCGCCGTCGCCCGGCTGAGCATGGCAGCCGCGCCTACCTCCTGATAGCTGAGCATGCGAAAGATCTCGCCGAAGCCGCTCAGTTCCTTTTCCAGGGCGCGGCTGATCACGTCGTAGGTGCGATCGCGGCGGCTGATGCCGGTTCCGCCGTTGAACAGGATCGCCTGCGCCGGCCCCGCCGCGAAATCCTCCAGCGCCTGGGCGACTTCACCCGGCTCGTCTTTGACAATGCGATAACCGGCCACGGAGTGACCGTCCGCCTCCGCCAATTCGCGGATCAGCTTGCCGCTGCCGTCCGTCTCCGGCGTGCGCGTGTCGCTCACCGTGACGATCGCCAGTGCGACGCTTCCCTGGTCTTCGGCTTGCTTGCGGTGTTCCTCAGCGCCCATCAGAACAGATCCCCCTCTGCGAAAAGCATGGATTGGTAGGCGCGCGGCACGCTGCCGGCCTCGGTGACAGAAGTCACGCACGCCAGTTGGTTGAAGTAGCGCCCGTCCTGCGTCTGAATGCCCGCCGTCATCCGCGGCGGCGCGCCGTCCGGAGCGTGCAGATAGTTTAACCCAAACCGGCCATCAGCGTACAGCACGATCTGAAAGCTGACCGTGTAGGCGGGCTGGCCCGTCGCGCTGGGCACGTTCAGATATTCCACCACAAAACGGTCCGGCCCGGCCCGAAAGGTCGACACGCGCGCGCCCGACGCCCCCGGGTTGAGGTCCGCCCACCAGCCGAAGACAACCGGCCCCGACGCGGCCACAAGCGGCAGGCACTCATTGCCGGACCTAGTGATACGCGCAGCCGCCGGCAGCGTCACATACCCGTCGGAATAGAGCTGCGCGTCGACATAGGGCGCGCCCCCCACGGTAATGGTCAGCGGCAGGGTGATGCCGATGCTGCTGTTGTCTGTCAGAAAATGCACCTTCCGGCCCCCGGCATCGGGCCATTCCCACGCAAAATCGACCAACGGCCAACCCGATCCCTGCTGCGCAGCGTTGGCGACCGAAGGCAGGTACACGTCGTTGCCCGCCGCCGGCGCGTAGATCGACAGGCGCGCATCCACCGGGATCAGGACGCGACTGCCGTCCAGCCGCTCACCTTCCACCCAAAACGAACCGGCAACCGTCCCGCTCATTAGATGTGTCGGCGAGATTGTCAGCCCGGCGCGCACGGGCTGCCCGTAGCGCACTGTTCCCGAAACCGGCTGGTTGGGAGACAGCCACTCGATCTGCTGCGTGCGCGTGATGCTCCACCGCATCGGCTCCAGGCTGGGGTTGGTCAGCGCCAGCTCGTGCGTAAACGGGCCCGCGCCTTGGCGCAGACTGTAACTCAGCGCGCTCGGCTCCACGGACAGCCGGCTGCGCACGGCATAGCGCAGCGCCCGTTCGACGTCGAGCAAGCCGCGCCCCACCTCCGCCGCAGA
>JASGTU010000304.1 GCA_030058085.1 Chloroflexota bacterium | reverse complement strand
TTGATCACGTCGAGGTTGTGCTCGATGACGAGGACCGTGTTGCCCATGTTCGCCAGTTCGTGCAGGACGTGCAGCAGTTTGTTGACGTCCTCGAAGTGCAGGCCGGTGGTCGGCTCGTCGAGGATGTAGAGCGTGTTGCCGGTGGCGCGGCGGCTGAGTTCCTTGCTCAGTTTGATGCGCTGCGCTTCGCCGCCGGAGAGCGTGGTGGCGGGCTGACCGAGGCGAATGTAGCCCAGGCCGACGGCGTTCAGCGTCTCCATCTTGTTGCGGATGCGCGGGATGTTTTGGAAGAATTCGAGCGCTTCCTCGACAGTCAGGTCAAGGGCCTCGGCGATGGACTTGCCGCGGAACTTGACTTCGAGGGTCTCGCGGTTGTAGCGCCGGCCTTTGCACTCTTCGCAGGGCACGTAGACATCGGGCAGGAACTGCATCTCAATGCGGATGATGCCGTCGCCCTTGCAGGTTTCACAGCGCCCGCCCTTGACGTTGAAGCTGAAGCGGCCTGCTTTGTAGCCGCGCGCTTTGGCTTCGGGCAGGCTGGCGTAGAGGTCGCGGATGTAGGTGAAGACGCCCACGTAGGTGGCGGGGTTGCTGCGCGGCGTGCGCCCGATGGGGCTTTGGTCGATGTCGATGACCTTGTCGAGGAACTCGATGCCCTCGATGGCTTCGTGCTTGCCGGGCCGGTCCTTGGCTCGGTACATAAGCTGGGCGAGCTTTTTGTAGAGCACCTCGACGACTAGGGTCGACTTGCCGCTGCCGCTGACGCCCGTTACGGCGATGAACTTGCCCAAGGGGATGCGCACGTCGACATCCTTGAGGTTGTTTTCGGCGGCGCCGCGGATCTGCAGGTAGTTGCCGTTGCCCTCGCGGCGTTCGGGCGGGATCTCGATGCGCCGCTCGCCGCGCAGATAGCTGGCTGTGAGGCTGTCGGGACAGCGCAGGAATTCGTCTCTGGGTGCGGAGCAGACGACCTTGCCGCCATGCTCGCCCGCGCCCGGCCCCATGTCCACGACCCAATCGGCGGCGCGGATGGTGTCCTCGTCGTGTTCGACGACGAGGACCGTGTTGCCCAGGTCGCGCATGCCCATCAGCGTCTCGATCAGGCGGGCGTTGTCGCGCTGGTGCAGGCCGATGCTCGGCTCGTCCAGGATGTAGAGCACGCCCATGAGCTGGCTGCCGATCTGGGTCGCCAGGCGGATGCGTTGGGCTTCACCGCCAGAGAGCGTGGCCGCGGCGCGGCTGAGCGTGAGATAGTCCAGCCCAACGTTGACCATGAACTGGAGGCGGGCGGCGATCTCTTTGAGCACCTGATAGGAGATGGACTTCTCGCGCGGGGAAAGGGGCGACGCGTCGAGATCGCCGTTGGGCGTTCGTCCATTGGCGGATGACTCCGCCCGCCCGTTGAGCGCCGCGACATCGGCGGAGGCCGCCTCTTGAGGCAAGCCCTGCAACTGCCTGACCCACTTGAGCGCGTCGTCGACGGCCATCGAGGTGATCTCGTCGATGTTGCGGCCGGCGACGGTGACAGCCAGGGCTTCGGGGCGCAGCCGCTTGCCGCCGCAGGTAGGGCAGGGACGCACGCTCATATACTCTTCGAGCTTGTTGCGCACGTAGTCGCTGGTCGTTTCGCGCAGGCGCTTTTGCAGGTTGGGGATGACGCCGCTGTAGCCCGTTTCGTAGTAGCGCGTCTCACCGCCGGTGGAGCGGTATTCGATGCGGATTTTGTCCTGCCGGCGCGGCAGGCCGTGGAGGATGAGGTCGCGCTGTTTGGGACTGAGCTCGCGCACCGGCACGCGGTAGGGGATGGCGTATTGGCGGCAGAGCGCGAACAGGATCTGCTGATAATAGCCGTCTTGGTCGTCGCCGTTGCTGCGCCGCCAGGGGCGAACCGCGCCGTCTTGGATGCTGCGTTCTTCATCCAAGATCAGGTCCGGATCGAACTCCTGCAGCGAACCGAGGCCGGTGCAGGTGGGACAGGCGCCGTGCGGGCTGTTGAAAGAAAAGGTGCGCGGCTCGATCTCCGGCAGGCTGGCGCCGCACTTGACGCAGGAGAAGTGTTCGCTGAAGGTGCGGTCGCGCGGGGCGTCGGGGTCGGTGACGTCGACCGCGATCATCACGCCTTCGCCCAGGCGCAGCGCGGTTTCGACGGAATCGCTGAGGCGCGTCAGGTCGGTGCCTGGGGCTGGTTCTGCGTCGCCGTCTTCGCTAGGCCTGGGGTGGCGGACGACCAGGCGGTCGATGACGGCTTCGATGGTGTGCATCTTGTAGCGGTCAAGCTCGGGCGGTTCGCTTACTTCGTATATCTCGCCGTTGACGCGCACGCGCACGTAGCCCTGGCGCTGCAAGGTTTCGAAGACGCTTTTGTGGATGCCTTTGCGGTCCTTGACGATGGGGGCAAGGATGAGCAGACGCGTGGCTTCGGGCATGTCCATGATGCTGTCCACGATCTGCGTCGCGGACTGTTGGGCGATGGGTTCTCCGCAGACGGGGCAGTGCGGCTGGCCGATGCGGGCGTAGAGCAGGCGCAGGTAGTCGTAGATTTCGGTGACGGTGCCGACGGTGGAGCGAGGGTTGCGTCCGGCGCCTTTTTGATCGATGGAGATGGCCGGGCTGAGACCTTCGATCTGGTCGACGTTGGGCTTCTCCATCAGACCGAGGAATTGCCGGGCGTATGCCGAGAGCGATTCAACATAGCGGCGCTGGCCTTCGGCGTAGATGGTGTCGAAGGCAAGGCTGCTTTTGCCGCTGCCGCTGAGGCCGGTGATGACCACCAACTTGTCGCGGGGGATTTCGAGGTCTACATTCTTCAGATTGTGCTCGCGCGCGCCGCGCACGATCAGTTTGTCAAGCGCCATCGGGACTACTCCTCGCATTCCGTCTATCCGATATGCGAACGTCTGTTCTTGCGCGTGCCATTGTACGCCAATGCCGCAATGTATGCCAATTGGCGTGATCCGCGTAATAGGCGCGGACGAATCGCGCATTCTATTCATCACACAAGACGAATAAGGCGTCTGACAGGCTACTCGATTCGCCCTGTCAGACGCCTTATGGCGTTACACTAACGTCCGGCCCTATGGCCGGTCCGGGTTACGGCGCGGCCACTGGAACCAGGCCGGTTTCGAGGTCGCTGGGCAACTTGGCCATGATGTCGTCCGGACGTTCGACATTGGCCGCGGCCACACGCTGGCGCAGCCAGTCGTCGAAGGCCTGCGCGCGCTCTTGCTGCAGCACGCCCGCTTCCTTGGGCCGCTCGGCATCCTTCTCCAACACCTGGATGATGTGGTAACCGAAGTCGGTAGCGACCGGTTCGCTGATCTCGTCCGGTTCGAGGGCGAAGGCCGCTTCTTCGAAGGCGGGGACCATGACGCCGCGACCGAACCAGCCCAGGTCGCCGCCGTTGATGGCGCTGCCGGTGTCGTCGCTGTACTCCTCAGCCAGGGCGGCGAAGTCCTCGCCGTCCGCCAGCCGCTGGTGCAGTTCCTCAGCCAAGGCCAGCGTTTCGGCGTCGTCGCGCGGTTCGGGCGTCGGCGTGGGCGCCGGCGCGCCTTCCGGCAACGGCGTCGGCGTGAGCGTCGGCTCCGGCGTGGGGAAGCCTTCCGGCACAGGCGTGGGCGTAGGCGCAGGCGTGCGCACGCTCAGCAGGATGTGGCGAGCGTTGACCTGTTCCTCGACGGCTGCGACCTCTTCTTCGCCCACGATCTCTTGCAGCTTTTCGGCCAACAAGTTTGTGCGGACGATCTCGCGGTATTCGGCCAGAGACATACCGGCGATCTGCTTCAGGTTGGTCTCAAACTCGCCGAGCCCTTCCTGAAAGCCTTCATCGGTGAGGATGGGCAGCGTGGGCAGCGGTTCGGGCGTCGGCAGTTCCTCGGTTTCCGTAACTGCGCTGCTCGCGTCCAAGGTCGGCGTCGGGGTCCATTCGGCGGCGGTTGCCGTCGCGGCCGCGTTAGCCTCGGCGGTCTCCGTGGCCTGGGGGACGGTCAGCGCCTGCCGGCTGGCGGCAATCTGTTGGCGCAGCGCATCGTCGACCTCGGCATCGCTGACGGTGAGGCCGCGCGTCGCCGCTTCCTGGCGGATGACGGTCTCGTTGATCATCTGGTCGAGTACCTGGACGCCCAGCGAGAAGGGGCTGCTCAGCAGCCCTTGGATCTGGGTGATCTGTGACGCGAAGAAGCCCTGGTTGCCGAACTGCCGTTCGAGGTCCGTATAGCGGACCAGTTGGTTTTGCAACTCGTTTTGTTCCAGGCGGACGCGCTTCCAGTAGTCTCGGGTGACGATTTTTTCGTCTTCGACAGAGGCGAGCGTGCTGCGTGGCGTGATGACGAACTGGTACACGATGCCCACGATCACGAAGATCAGGGCGAGGCCAACGGCGATGCTCGTGAACAGAACGATCTTGCGATTGCGTTCACGTTCGCGGGCGCTGTGGCGTATTTGCTTGCGTGTCAGTTCCCTCGGCTCTTCTTGTTCCGCGCGACGTCTCTTTCGAGAGGCCATGGATTACCTGCGCTTTCGCACGATCCGGGTTTGGTCGGCTGTGTAGGGCAGCAGGGCCAGGTGTCGCGCTCGTTTGATCTCAGTGACGATGCGTCGTTGCACCTTGGCCGCGACCTTGGTTTTGCGTCGCGAGAGGATGCGACCTCGCCGGTCGAGGAAGCGAGACAGCAAGGGGACGTTCTTGTAGTCGATCTCCTCGATGCGTACGTCGGAGCCGATGCGCCGGCCGCGGCCGCCGCGCTCACGCTGGACGTAGTCAGAGGGCCCGGACACGTAGCGCGTGCCGGACTCGTCTTCGTCTTCCTCGTCGTAGTCGTCTTCGTATTCGTCGTCCTCGTCCTCGTCGTCTTGATCGTAGTCGTCGCGCGAAGAGCTGCGGTCGACCAGGCTGACGGACGGCTTCGGGGCAGGGGCGGCGGCGCGCTCTTCCTGCGCGGCGGACTGCTGCTCGGCCTGCTCTGCCGGCTGCTCAGCGGCGGGCTCGGCAGACTGCTCGACAGGGGTCTCGGCAGCGGTTTCTTCTTCGGGTGTGGGGTTGATTTGCTCAGTCATTTCTACTCCTGGGATTCTTTCTGCGGATTGCCAGCGCTGGGCCTATGCACTTCGGCGGAACATCAGGTAACGGATTACGTCCTCGTTGAGGCGCAGGAAGCGTTCAATCTCTTCCGTGCCGTCGGGGAGCATGGTAAACCGCTGCATGACGTAGTGACCTTCGAAGTTTCGTTTGATGGGGTAGGCCAGCGTGCGTCGCCCCCACATTTCGGTCGTCAGCACCTCGCCGCTGTGGTTGCCGATCATCTGGGCAACGCGCTCGTTCAGGCTAAGGATACCGCTCTCATCCATCTCAGGCTGGATGATGTACACCAACTCGTATTCTCTTGCTTCTTGACCTATTGCTTGCTCGGCCATGCTTACGCAAATCTCCTTTTCTTGCGCTTTCTCTGGAGAGGCCCGCAGGACAACCCTGCGAACAGAAAGAACGAGGGACCCGGCTAAGGCCCCCCGTTGCAGACCATCGTACAGTTTAGCACAGACAGGGGCGGCGGGCAAATTTCGCGCCGGCCACAGCGCGGCTTAGTCCGCCTGATCCGCCTCTGCGGCGGGGAGCAGGACCGTCACGCCGGCGGCTAACGGTCCGCGTTCGCCCGTCTCGACGTGGAACTCGACCAGGTCGCCGGGATAGAGGCGCACGCCGGAGGGCAGCGCCGAGCCGTGGACGAAGAGATCCGGGCTGCCCGTGCGCACGAGAAAGCCGTAGCTCTTGCGCCGGTGGAACCACTTGACCAGCCCGCGTTCGCGGCCAGGCGCCGGGGCCAACCGGCGGCAAGCGGCGCAACGCTGCGGGCGCGGCGACGCAGGGCCGGCGCCGGCGGCGCGCTGCTCTTCCGCAGACCACAGGAAAGAGATGCCGCAGGTATCGCAGTAGAGTATTCTGTCGCGCAGTCGTTCGTGTCTCATGCCAGTATTATAGCTTCTTCACACCAACACCCGTAAACAACGCCCGTAAACGTTCCTGTAGAGATGGCCCGGACATGGCGAGTACGTCCGGTCAGGCTATGTTGATTTGACAATCCGCAGGCCTCCTGCTACCATTCGCCGTACTGATGAGATGTCGACGACATGCTGGCGACGTAGCCAAGTGGCAAGGCAGGGGTCTGCAAAACCCCGATCGCCGGTTCGAATCCGGCCGTCGCCTCCTTAATGGTATAGCATTGAATAGCATAACACTGACGCCAGCTGAAAGTACAGGCTGGCGTCAGTGCTGAATCGGGGTGAAATCCAAACGCGTGGTTGCTCGAACGATTTTTCGCTGTGAATCGTTAGCTAAGTGTTGGCGATAGAGTGTTAGTATCAGCTAATAGCTGGCGGCGTGTTAAGAAAGATCGTTCTCGTCGATGAATTTGGGACTGCCCTTTACGCCGGCGCCAGGCGACCCGGACGATGGATGCCGGTCTGGGGGGCAGGCCAGGAAGATGGATGGATGAAAACCCCCCTGCGTTTAGTTGCATTCATCGTCGCGGCCTTGCTGGCAACCGGCTGCTCGCTAACCCAATACGCGTACACCCCGCCACGCGAAGTTTTCGACCTCGCCGCCCGCGTCGAGCATGTGTTGAGCGGCGACGTGACTGTGCCGCGCGCCGCTGTGGAAATGGCCGCCAGGGTCGAGAGCGTCCTCGCCAGCGAGCAGGTCACCGAAATTACCCAGAACTACGACCAATATGTAGCCGAGTACCGCCAGCGGTACGAGCTGTCGCCGCGCCCGGCGGAGACGCCTTTGGCCGTCGCCGAGGCGTATTTGCGGGCGTACCAGCCTGGGCCCCTGCCGCGCGTATTCCAGACGACGACTGTCTATGACCGCAACGGTGTGCGACTTGCCGAGATTTTCGATGAGGGGATGCGTACGTGGGTGGAGCTGGACCAGATCTCTCCTCACCTGATCGACGCCATCATCGCCACTGAAGACGCCACTTTTTACCTGAACCCAGGCGTTGACGTGCGGCGCGTCGTCGGCGCCTTCGTGCAAAATGCCGAGGCGGGCGAGGTCGTCTCCGGGGCCAGCACGATCACCATGCAACTGGCGCGCACCTTGTTCTTCTCGCCGGAGGAACGGTATGAGCAGAGCATGGAGCGCAAGCTGTATGAGGCGATGTTGGCGCAGGACCTCTCCGTGCTGTATACCAAGGACGAGATCCTGGAGATGTATTTGAACATGGCGCATTTTGGCCGCCTGGCCTATGGGGCCGAGGCGGCTGCGCAGATGTTCTTCGGCAAGCCGGCCGCTGACCTGACGCTGGCTGAGGCGACGCTCTTGGCGGGCACGCCTCAGAAGCCTGGCGGCTATGATATGTTTATCAATTTCGAGGAGGTCAAAGACCGGCAGTGGGTGGTTGTTTCGTTGATGGTGCGGCATGGCTACCTGACCGAGGACGAAGCGGCAGCAGTTCTGGCGGAAGAAGTGCAGTTGAACCCGCTGCAAGGTCGTTCGGAGGTCTTGGCGCCGCATTTTGTGCAGTACGTGATCGATGAAGCAGGCAGGCGTTATCCCGGCGAGATCGTGGCGCGCACGGGCATGCGCATCTTCTCCACGCTTGACCAGCGCCTGCAGGCGCGCGCCGAGGAGATCGTAGCCGAGCAGGTGGCGATCCTTCAGCCGCAGTTCGATCTGAGCAACGCGGCATTGGTCGCGCTGAAACCAGGCACGGCTGAGATTTTGGCGATGGTTGGCAGCGTAGACTTCGACGACCTGTCGATTGCGGGCCAGGTGAATGTGGCGACGCGGCTGCGCCAACCGGGGAGCGCCATCAAGCCGGTGCTCTATGCGACGGCGTTCGACGACAACTTGATCAGCCCGGCATCCGTGATCTGGGACGTGCAGGCGACGTATAAATTGGCGGAGGACGAAGAATACCGCCCGCGCAATTACGATGAGGTTTTTCACGGGCCGGTTACCGCGCGCGCAGCTCTTGCCAACAGCTACAATATCCCTGCCGTTAAGTTGCTGGATGCGGTGGGCGTGGAGCGCATGTTGGAGCAGGCGCGCGCCATGGGCATCGCCAGCTTGAACCGTGACGAGACGTGGTACGGGTTGAGCCTGACGTTGGGCGGCGGCGAAGTGACGCTGCTGGACCTGACGACGGCTTTTCATACCCTGGCTAACTCAGGTAATTACGTGCCGCCGCAGTCGATCCGTTTCATCACAGCCGAGGATGAGGCTTATAACACGGTGATCGAAGCGCCGGAGGGCGAACAGGTCGTGTCGCCCGCGGCGGCTTTTTTGGTCACGGACATCCTAAGCGACAACGAGGCGCGTACGCCCGCCTTTGGTGAGAATAGCCCGCTGCGGTTGAGCCGGCCTGCTGCGGTCAAGACCGGCACGACCACCGACTATCGCGACAACTGGACGATGGGCTACACGCGCTACCTGACGACAGGCGTGTGGGCGGGCAACAGCGACGGGCGACCGATGCGCAATGCCAGCGGCGTTACCGGCGCGGCCCCGATCTGGCACGCATTTATGGAGGCTGTTCTGGCGGACCCGGAGTTGTTGGCGATCCTCGACGCGCCGCAAGATGAGGCGCTGTGGGAATTTATGCCGCCGGAGTCGGTCCGCGAACAGCCGGCGCCATGCCCTGCCGGTATTCGCTGTTCGGCGGAGGAATACTTCAGCGCGGCGTGGCTGGCGCTGACCGAGGAGATGGGCGCCAACGGCGACGCGACAATCAACACGGCGATGCGCACGATCTATGTCGATCGCGGCCAGGGCCATCAGCCTGTCGGCGCGTGCAGCGCGCAGGGGGAGGAGTCGCGCCTCTTGCTGCGCATGCCCAATGGGATCGGGCGCGGCCTGCCCTGGCTGGACGAGGCGGGCGTAGACCGCATGGAGAGCGACAGCGATTACGCCAAGCGCATTCGAGAGGAACAGACCGAGGCTCTGCGCTGGAGCGAGCGCAACAGCCGCCCGCTCTATTTCGGGGCGTGCGAACAGGCGGAGCGGATCGCGCGCAGCTTGTTTGGCGACGCCGTGCTAGCCGTGAGCGTCGGCGGCTTTACCGATGCAATCGCAAGCAGCGAGCAGGCCCCGGCCCAGACGGGCGGCCCGGCCTATCTCGCCGCCGCAACGCCGCCGCTGTCGCCGCCCTCGTCGAGCTACAGCGTGTTGGGCATTGCCCATGACCGCAACTGCAACGGAAACTTCGTGCTGGGCCAGGTCTCGAACGGGGCTGGGCAGGCCGTGGCGGGCGTGCGTGTCGTCTATCAGGATGAGATGGGCAACCGGCAAGAGACCGTCACAAGCGGGCAAATGCCGGGCTATGGTTCGTTCCGCTTTGCCATCGTGGACGACAGCCCGCAGCATATTTCGATATCGTTGTACGACAGCAACGGCGCCGCCGTCAGTTCGGCGGCACGCGTGCCGCACAAACAGGGTGGGCCGACCGATCTCGGCTGTCACTATGTGATTTGGACGGGGACGGACTGAGCCGCCTCAGGCGTTGGTCAGGCAAGCGCGCCGGTTGGCGGGCGCACAAGTCAGCAGACATGAAAGAGACCGGTTGCCGGCGTAAAGCTGACGGCGACCGGTTTTGTGTTACAGGTATGAAACAATTCCCTGCAAGCAGCCGTTTTGGGAGCAGAGGAACTGCGAAGCGAGGCGCGTCGCGTCATTGAGGAGGCTTGCAGCGCCCCTGAGCGTGGTGCTTCCACCTATGCAGAAGGTTGCACTTTCCGGTAGTGGGGTTGTATGGCCGGAGTAAGAGAATTGGTAATGAGGAAACTGCAATTGTCGCACAGTCGCATTGGCCGCAGGCAGCCAGTGGCGCTGGTCGTGTTACTCGTGTTTGCTTTGCTGCTGGCCGGGTGCGGCAGCTTGAACCTGTTCGGCGGACGGGCGGAACTGATTGGGGAGCGCAAGGCCGAGGACCCGATGGCCGCGGCCGAGGCCTATATGCGCCAGTACCAGCCGGGGCCGCTGCCTCGCGTCTTCCAGACAACGCGCATCTATGACCGCAGGGGGCGCCTGTTGGCCGAGACGTTCGGCGAAGGTCGCCGCGTTTGGGTCAGCCTGGACAAGGTTTCGCCGCACTTAATCGACGCCACCGTGGCTGTGGAAGACGCCACTTTCTTCACGAACCCGGGTGTGGACGCGGGACGCATTGCCGGAGCCGCCATCCAGAATTTGCAGGAGGGCGGGATCGTCTCCGGCGCCAGCACGATCACCATGCAATTGGCGCGCAACCTGTTCTTGGGCGTCGATCAGCGCTACGATCAGTCGTTCGACCGCAAAGTGCTGGAGGCCGGGCTGGCGCAGGAGTTGACCGACCTCTACGACAAGGATGAACTGCTGGAGATGTATCTGAACCTGCTCAACTACGGCCAGCTTGCCTATGGGCCGGAGGCGGCGGCGCAGGTCTACTTCGGCAAGAGTGCGGCCGACTTGACCGCGGCGGAGGCTGCTCTCCTAGCCGGCATCCCGCAGCAGCCGGCTTATCTCAACCCCTACGACGATTTTGAGGCAGCTAAACGACGCCAGCGTATCGTGCTCGATTTGATGGCGCGGCACGGCTATTTGACCGAGAGCGAGGCGGATGCGCTGTATGATGAGCCGCTTGAGTTGGCCGGGGATCGCGGGCTGGCGCCGAATTTGACGCCGCATTTCGTGCAGTATGTGATCGAGCGGATGAACGTCGAATTGGGCGAAGGATATGTGCAACGGGCGGGCTTTCAGGTCTATACGACGCTGGACTTGGACCTGCAGAACGTCGCGCAGCAGATCGTAGCGGACTGGGTGACCGAGTTGGAACCGGTCTATGGCTTGAGCAACGCAGCCCTGACTGTGTTGGCGAACGGCACAGCCGAGATCTTGGCGATGGTGGGCAGCGCGGATTTCGACAACGACGCGATTGCGGGCCAGGTCAACGTGGCGATCAGCTCGCGCCAGCCGGGCAGCGCCATTAAGCCCATCCTTTACGCCGCAGCGATAGATGATAACCTGGTCAGCCCAGCGAGCGTATTATGGGATGTGCCCGTGACGTATACGGTCGGGCTGCCGCAGAGCATAGGCGGCTCGGGCATGTTGGCCGGGGATGCGTTGACTTACCGGCCGCAGAATTATGATGAGACGTTCCACGGCCCGGTGACGGTGCGCAGTGCGCTTGCCAACAGCTATAACATCCCCACGGTGAAGCTGCTGGATGCGCTGGGTGTGGAGCGCATGTTGGAGGTCGCACGGGCGATGGGCGTCCGCAGTCTGGATCAGTCCAGCGATTGGTACGGATTGAGCCTGACATTGGGCGGCGGCGAAGTGACGTTACTTGACTTGACGACGGCGTACCACACGCTGGCAAATGCGGGTCAATACGTGCCGCCGCAATATCTGGTGTCACTTCATGACAGCCAGGGGCGTATATTGGAAGAGCGGGCAAGCGTCGAACCGCTTTCTGTCTTGGCGGCGGACACCGCTTTTCTGGTGACGGATATGTTGAGCGACAACCGGGCTCGAACGCCTGCCTTTGGGGAGCGGTCTCCTCTGGCGCTGAGCCGCCCGGCTGCGGCGAAGACAGGAACGACAAACGATTGGCGGGACAATTGGACGGTAGGCTATACTCGATATTTGACGGCAGGCGTGTGGGCCGGCAACAGCGATGGACGACCGATGCGCAACGTTAGCGGCGTCACCGGGGCCGCGCCGATCTGGCATGACTTCATGGAAGCGGCCCTGGCTCAACCCGAACTGCTCGCCGAGTTGGGCGCGCCGGACTCGCCAGCCGGCTGGACTTTTGAGGCGCCGGAGGACGTGGTGCAACTGCCCGATTGCCCGCCCGGGCTGGCCTGCCGCGAGGGCGGCGAGTTGTTCCGCCGTTCTTGGGTGGAGCAGGCGGGCCGCGAGGACCTGTTGTATGGAAGCGTGGCGCGCACGGCTGCGGCCCCGGTGATCGTACAGCAGGGCGACGAGGTTCGCCTGGCGGGCTTTTGCGAGGTGGAAGGCGCGGCCGAGCGAACGATGCTCACGCTGCCCGGCACGATTGGTCTGCCCGATCCCGCCGCGTTGACGTCGGCAATCGCGCTATCGGCAGAGGCCGAGTTACAGGACGCGGTCGAGCTGCCGTCGTATTCGCTTGAGCAACTGCACGCCTTGGCGTGGAGCCTGCGTCACGGAACGAATGCCGTGTTCGGCCCGTGCGCCGCACTGAAGGATGCCGTGCCTGCCGCCCTCGCCCTAGAGGCGCAACCGGAAGACGGCGGGATGCGCGTCCTGGTCGACCTCGCCGGCGCGGGCAATCCCGATGTGTCGACGCTGAATGTGGAAAGCGCGGTGGAGTTGGCGTCGATCCAGGGGCCGTTGGAGGTTGGGTTGGCCGGGCCGGGCAGCTTTGGCTTGGGCGCACCCGTGGTACATGACTGGGCCTGCCCCGGGCAGTATGTGATGGGGCAGGTGGTGAATCGCGACGGGGCGCCGCTAGCCGGCGTGCGCATCGTGATGCGCGACCCGTGGGGAAACCAGTCGGAAACGATGAGCAAGGGCGGGTCGAACGACTATGGGCAATTCGACTTCCCGATCTGGGCGGATGGGCCGCAAGATTTGGTTCTGACCGTGGTCGACGAGTCGGGCAACCCCCTGAGCGCGCCGATCTCGATCCCGCACAAGAAAGATGCCGCCGCGGATGCGCCGTGCCATCATGTGACGTTGCGCGGCGGCTAGCGTTGAAGTTTGACGGGCAGGCGCGCTGTGCGCCGGCTGTGTGCGGACGGAAGGATCATGCTAAGCATGCGAGATACAGGCATGCAAGACAATAAGCGGTGGAAGCGGTGGACGTTGGTTGTTCTGGCGTTGGCGATCTTCGGGCTGTTCGTCTGGCTCGATGCGCGCAGCGGGGGACCTGGCGCGTTGGCGCAAGAAAGCCCATTGCCGACGGAGACGCCCACGCCGACGGCGACCAAGGTCAAGCGCGCCGTGAATGAGATCGTCGAACCGTTGGAAACCGATGCCATCTTCGGGAGCACACGGATCGTGGGGACGGCGCTGGTCGACTCGTATCAACGCTACGACATTCACGTCTCACCGGCGGGCATGGAGAATTGGCAGTGGGTGAACACGAGCTTTGCCATCGTGCATGACGATACGCTAGCGCGCCTGGACACGACCGTCTATCCGGACGGGTTCTATGACCTGCGCTCGCGCGCCATCCGCAACGACGGCACGTTTACCGAATTCTTCGTGCGCGGGGTGGAGATTCGCAACGCCCATCCGCCGACGCTGACGCCTGTGCCGAACGCCACGCCGACGCCGGTCTCGCCGCTGCCCACGCCTACCCCGGCTATCTTGAGCCGGATTCCAGGCGGGCAGGGCTTCTATGCCCCGGATAACGGCGCGGTTGTGCGCGGCGTCGTGCCGGTGAGGGCGACGGTCAACGGCACGCTGGAGCTGCGCTTCACCCGCTACGAGCTGGCGATCTCGCCGGCGGGTTTGGAGCAGTGGCAGTTGTTGACGACTAGCAGGGACCAGGTGTGGCAGAACGTCATCTATGAACTGGACACGACCCGGTACGCCGACGGCCTGTACGATCTGCGCTTGCGCAATGTGTACGAAGACGGCAATTACAGCGAGTATCACCTGCGCGGCCTGACGATTGCCAATGCGGGGCCGCCGCAGCTCGCCTTTTCGCCGGCAGCCGGCTTCTCGCTGCCGCGCAGCGGAGCGACCGTGTCGGGCGTTGTCGATTTTGTGGGGACTGTGCCCGCCGAGAACCTGCTGCGTTGGGAACTGGCGTGGTCGCCGGGGCGGAGCGAGGAGTGGTATTTCTTGGTGAGCGGCGAGCAGCCGGTGTCGGACGGCTTACTGGCGCGCTTGGATCTGAGCCAACTGCCGGCGGGGCTGTATGATTTCCGGTTGCGTATTGTTCGTTCCGACTATAACTATACCGATCACCTCATCCGCGATCTGCGTTTGGAGGCTCCATGAGCAGTTGTAATGCGGCCAAGTGGTTTGGGCGGATTTGGTCTGGACTTTTAGGAGAGGGTATAATGGCTTAATTGTATTCCAATATGCTGGCGTCTGTGCGCCGGAGAGCGATTTCGCCGGTCGGAGATCGAGCCGGATTGAGTGAAGAGACGAAAATACGAGAATAATGCGAGTCAGTTAGTTAGGACAGACATTAACCCTGCGTCCGCTAAATGGACAACGAAAGATTCTGAGGTCAACGGGAGGTAATGAGGACAATGGCACAACCTAAAATGGGGCGCATTCTATCCAGTCTGATGATTGTCGCGCTGCTCATGGCATCGTTCGGCGTAACGGCAAACGCCGCGGTAGAGAGCGCGCCGGCTGCCCAGACGATCCGCGCCGAAGAAGTGCGGGGCGTGATCACCGGCGGCCAGTTCGCTGAGATCTGGCTGGGGCTGGAGCCGACAACGCCGAACGAGAGGGTGACCGTTTCGAGCACATGGGATCGGAATGATCCTTCGTCGCATGGCGTCGGATTCTACGTGCTGACCGAGCAGAACGTTTCGGCGGTGCTCAACGGCGGTAAGGCGCGGGACAATAACCTGTCTGCCGCCAGTTCGCTTGGCCCGGAGTCTCTCGCCAATGAGGTGGGCGTCGAATTCAACGCCACCGGCGGGACCTATACGATCGTCGTGTTCAATGACTCGAACACCGACGCTGAATTCACCCTGACGGCGAAGAATGCGTTCATTACTGACGAATCCAGTCAGGTAAGGGACCCGAACGCATCGGCTGCAACGCCGGAGGCTGAGGAAGAGGCTGCGGAGGAAGCGGCGCCGGCGCCTGAGGCGACCGCTGAAGCCGAAGCCACGCCGGAACCGGCTGCTACGCCGGAGGCCGAAGAGACCGCGGCGGCTGAAGCTACACCGGAAGCTGAGGAGACGGAGACCCCGGCTCCCGCTTCTACGCCGGGCGTCGCGCGGGCACAGGAACTGAAGGGCGAACTGGCCGAGCAGAATGCACAGCATTATTTCGGCCTCGAACCGAGTGAGCGAGACGGCACGATGAATCTAGTGCTGGCCTTCGACCCGCAGGATAGCTCCGAGCTTGCGCGGCGCATGAACTTCTGGGTGTTGGACGAGGCCGGCTTCAATCGCTTCCTGGATCCGAACACGAACGTGATTCTCAGCAATCTCGCCATTTCCGCCGGCAGTAGCCATCCGGATTTGGCGGCTAACGAGCGGGCGGCTACCTTCTCCGCTTCCGGCTTAGGTCCGTATATCGTGATTGTCTACAACAATTCGGAAGTGCCCGCTACTTATACGCTGCGCGTGGACGGCGGCATCCTGGTGGACGATTCGGGTCAAACCCTAACCGCGCAGGAAGGCGTAGCAACCCCGGTTGCCGAGGCGGGAGAGGCTGGCGAAGAGGAGGCGGCCGCTGAGACAGCCGGCGAAGAGGCGGATACGACTACGCCTGCTGTGACGCGCGAGGGCGAACCCGGCGGGACCTATACGGTGCAGGCGGGCGATACGCTCAGTCTGATCGCGCGCGATATCTATGGCAGCGTCGGTGTGTGGGAAGCGCTCTGCTCCTTTAACAACCTGGCCGACTGCAACAGCATTGAGGTGGGCGACGTGCTGCAACTGCCCACCGAGGCGCAGATCTCTTCGGGCGCGAGCGCCCCGGCTGCGGCGGCTACGCCCGCTCCGGCTGCGACGACCGCCCCGGCCGCTACGTCTGAGGCCGAAGAGGAGGCCGAGCCTTCGGCCACCACGCCTGTAACGACGACGACCGGGATTACGGCTACTGAGACTATGACCGAGACGGAAGAGGCGGCTACGGACGAAGAGGAAGAGCAAGCGGCTGAGCCGGCTGTCGACCTTATCACCGTGCTGGAGGCGCAGGGCAGCTTCACCAACTTGGTGGACGCTCTGACAGCCGCCGGATTGGCGGATGCGCTCAAGGGGCCTGGCCCCTTCACGATCTTCGCGCCCACCGACGCCGCATTCGCTGCGTTGCCGGCAGGGGCGTTGGATCAGCTCATGAGCAACCCCACCCAGCAGCTTACGCAGATCCTGCTCTTCCATGTGTTGCCGGGCGCGGTGCTCTCGGCGGACGTGACCGACGGCATGCAGGCGACGACCCAGCAGGGCAAGCCGGTTAGCTTCGAGGTTGCCGCCGATGCGGTCAAGGTTAATGGCGCCAACGTCGTCGTGCCTGACCTGGAGGCGACTAATGGCGTCGTACACGCCATCGACGCCGTGATCCTGCCTCCGCCCGACTGATCGAGAGATCGAGCGATAGCGGGGACGGGACGCGCGAGCGTTCCAGCATAACCAATGGGGTTGGGCATTCAGCGCCCAACCCCGTTTTTGTTTGGCCGTTTCACTCCGGTGAAATGCGCCAGGATTTCGGGCTAATCACGCTTGCCCCAATTCGCACATCCGTGCTAGACTTCGTCCATGCCCGCTAAACAGACGCGTTCCTACCATTCCGCTTATTCAGCCGAACCAGCCGCCTCTGCGGAGCCGGCGCAGGCGACGTCCGAACTGGACGCATGCGATCTGGCCGAATTCTTCGGCGCGAGCGGCCCGCTGGCCCAGCATTTGGAAGGCTACGAGCTGCGGCCCAGCCAGCTTGAGATGGCGCAGGCCGTGAAGCGGGCGCTGCAGACCGAGAGCCATGCGTTGATCGAAGCGCCGACCGGCACGGGCAAGTCCATCGCCTATCTGGCTCCGGCCATTCTGAGCGGCAAGACCGTCGTCATCGCCACGGCCAACAAGTCGCTGCAATATCAGCTCTTCACCAAGGACATCCCCTTTTTGCGCCAGGTCATGGACCGGGACGTCTCCGCCGTCGTGGTCAAGGGACGCAGCAACTACATCTGCACGCTTAAGTGGGAGAAGGAACTGCTCGAACAGCGCACCTTTTCGCTCTACGACCGCGAGGACGAGCAGGTGACCTTTTTGCGCTCCTGGCTGGACGAAAGCGACACGGGCGACGTGGACGATCTGCCGTTTGTGTTGTCGCCGGACCTGCGCCCGCGGCTGGTCAGCTACCCCGACGACTGCCTGCATCGCGACTGCCGCTTCTATCACGATGACTGCTGGGTCAACCGCATGCGCGACCAGGCGGCTGAGGCCCAGTTGATCGTCACCAATCATCATCTGCTGCTCAACGCGCTGGAACTGGGCTTTGCCGGCGAACGCATTTTACCGCCGGCTGCGGTCTATATCATCGACGAGGCGCACCAACTGGAGCAGACAGCCACCGCGGTCTATGAGACAAACGTGAGCGACTACACGGTCGTGCAATTGCTCAACCGTTCCGTGTATCGTGAGCATGTGGACGAGGACGCGCTGGACGAGCTGCGCATGCTCAACACGCTGGCCTTTCAGGAGGCGGCGCATCTGAGCCGCGAGAACAGCTATCGCCTTGAGGGTGAGTTGGAGACGATGAGCCGCCTGAGCCATGCCCTGCGCGATCAGGCCCAACAGCTAAAGTTGAGCAACCCCTACGGCAGCGGCGACGAGTCGGATGGGCCGGCTGACGATGAGGACGCCGAAGCCCGCAAGTTTTACGAAATGGGCATCGAGTCGCTCAACAGCACGGCAGAGAAACTGGCGACCGTGGCGAGCAGCCGCCACGACGATGTCTTGGTGCGCTATGCTCAGCGTGTCTTCGACCGGCGCTATGTCAGTCTGGAACTGCATGCGGCCCCCATCGACCCGGCCAACCTGCTCAGGACCACCCTCTTTCACCCGGAGGACGAGGACGAGCCTATCGCCCGCAGCGTGATCTGTACGAGCGCCACGTTAGCGACGAACGGCCATTTCGAGCATTTCAAACAGCGCTGCGGCATTCTGAAGACAGGCGAGGAGCATGTGCTGCCGCCCGTCTTCGAGTATCCGCGCCAGGCGTTGCTCTACCAGCCGCCGTTGCCCGCCTACGATTGGCGCAATGCCGACGCCTATTATGACGGCGTGGCTGTGGAGATTCAGCGCCTGCTGGAAGTGAGCCGGGGGCGGGCGCTGTGTCTCTTCACCAGTTGGAGCGGCTTACAGCAGGTGAGCGACCGGCTGCAAAGCCTGGATAGGCCGGTGATATGGCCCCTGCGCGCCCAGGGGGATGCGCCGCGCAACGCGCTGTTGGACTGGTTCAAGGAGACGCCGCACAGCGTTCTGTTGGCGACGCGCTCCTTCTGGGAAGGCGTCGACATTCCGGGCGAGGACCTGAGTCTGGTGATCCTCGACAAGATGCCCTTCCCCACCCCGGGCGACCCGTTGCACAGCGCGCGCATGCAGGCCATCGACGAGGCTGGCGGCAGCAGCTTTTCCGACTACATGATCCCGCTGATGACGCTGTCGCTGAAGCAGGGCTTTGGCCGCCTAATACGGCGCAGCACGGACCGCGGGGTAGTCGCCATCCTGGATGAGCGGCTGAGCAGCAAGGCGTATGGGCGCAGGGCGCGCAACGATCTGCCCCCGGCGCGGCTGACGCGGGAATTCAGGGATGTCTACCGGTTCTTCCAGGCGGATCGGCCTGCGGAATGCGAGTTTGCGCTCAATGTCTGGGCGGCGAATGGCGATGACGAGGAGACACGCTGGCGCTGGCAGTTGTTGCGTCTGCAGGACGGCCGCGCCGACGAGGATGCCGGCGAAGCGCCCGATAGCGATGTCGCCGTAGTCGCGGCTTACGCTGCGGTGCAGGGGCTGCGCAACCTGGCCGCGCGCGTCGAACAGGCCAAGCGCTCTGCCGATCTCTATGGGGTGGAGTTGCGGTGCAGCCCCGCGGCTGAGGCGTGGTTCATGGGCGGCGACGGGCCGGCAGACTTACGCCGCACCTGGGAAGCGGAGCGGCGGCGCTGGAAGGTCGTGCATGTGCTGCCCTTGATCGACGTCGAGCCGGAGGCCGCTTTATGAGGGGCGAGGGACCGGATGCGAAACCCGACGCCGGGCTGACGCATGGCGAACCGCGCTGGCTGACGTGGGCTCGCGAGTTACA
>JASGTU010000303.1 GCA_030058085.1 Chloroflexota bacterium | reverse complement strand
AACTGGTTAACGCATGGCTTATGCATCGACGGTTGCGACGAGTCCTGCGGCTGCCCCGGTGCGACAAGGGAAGATGGTTGGGACGCGGCCATGCGCGCTGAGGAAGCTATTTTGTATAACGCCGGCGGCGTGCACGGCTTCCTCTTGGCGAACGAGAACGAGGACGCATCCGCCCCAACCGGCGCCAGTCAAGCGGGCGCCAACGACGCCTGGCGCGGCGCTCGCAGACGCCACCAATGTCTCAATCTCCGGCGTACTGATAGCGTAGTCGTCGCGAGCGCTGGCGTGGGCAGCCTGGAGCAGCGCGCCAACAGCGGCTATATCGCCGGAATCCAGAGCGGCGAGAGCCTGCTCGACGCGATGGTTTTCGTGCCAGACATGGCGGCAGCATGCGCGCACGTGCAGCACATCGGCCGGTTCGAGGCCGGGGATGTCCGTATCGAGTAGACCGGAGGTCGCGGCTTTCACTGCGCCGATCTGTTCCGGCAGGGAGGGGGCTAATTCGCCCCACGGAATGCTGTGGACGTCTCGCAGATGCGTAATGCCGGGGTGCTTCCTCCGAAGCGATGCCACACCGATGCGACAGGAGGCTACGCGTTTGTTGTATTCGCCGCGCACGTTACTGTGGTGAACGCCACTGTCGGCGATGAGGATCTGGTAAGCGGCTGGCAAGGGAACGTGCCGGGTGGCGTACTGCCCGTTGACGTCGGGCCGGCAATCGAGGAAAAGTGCGTGGTCGCGGCGGGCGAGAAGCGAGATGAACTGGTCCATGATGCCGCCGCGGGTACCGACGTACCACTCGGCATCAGAACAGATCTGGACGAACTGCTCTGGAGGCAGATTGAGGCCGGCGAAATGGGCGAGGGCGAGGGTGGCAGAGACGGTGAGCGCTGACGACGAACTGAGACCGGACCCGCGTGCCAGGCCGAGAGGCGCGGCGCCAACGGCGAGGCAATCCATGCCTGTGAAAGCGTCCGGCGCAAGGCGGGCGATCATCTGCGCCGCGCCGCGTACGTAGTTGCTCCAATGGCCGGGCGACGCCTGCGGGATCTCCTCCGATACGGTGAAGGCCGACTGCTCGAACTCCGGCTCAATATTGGCTAGGCGGACGGTACGGTCCCTTCGCGGCCGGACGACGAGGAGAATGTCACGGTCGAGGGCGATGGGCATCACGAAGCCGTTGTTGTAGTCGGTGTGTTCGCCGATGAGGTTGACGCGGCCAGGTGCGCGGAATAGCCAGGCGGGGCCCGGTCCGGCGAAGGCGCTGAACTGCGTTAGCGCATCGACGTAGCGTTCGGCTTGGACGGCTGACTGATCGCCGTAGAGCGGCGCTAATTCAGCAGTTAGGCCGGCTAGCTCCGCGCCGTTTTGGGCGAGATCAACGGGCGATGTTGTCGATTGCCGGTTTCGAATGACGTTGTGATTTGGCATGTGCAGGTCTATGCTGGTTGATGGCAAGGCGGCGTTGCGATGAACGGTTGCCGGCGGCAGGAGACAGAAGCCTGTAGATCGATCCCATTGTGCCACGATCTAGGGATGGGGCGAAATGGGCGATCCCGGGCTAGGCAACGCTTGTTGCGGCGCGCTGACGAACAGCAAGGGCGACGAAACAGACTGCAGCGACGAGACCGAGCATTCCGCAGGTTAGGTAGAGCGCCGAGAAGCCAAATAACTGGACTAGGTTGCCGCCCATGAAAGTGCCGAGCAACTGACCGGCGCTGCCGGCTGCGAAAAAGACGCCGCTAGCCTTGCCGCGTGTACGTGAATCGCTTGATTCGGCTGCGAAGACCATGGCGCTGGCGGTGTAGCTGCCGAAACCGAAGCCGCGCAGCACTTGGATGCCGAGCAGGGCGGGCAGATAGGCGGCGAGCGTCAGGTAACCGAAGTTGACGAAGCTGATGCCCGCGGCGCCCGCGGCGAGCATAGCGGCGCGGCCGGTGATGTCGGAAAGAGCGCCGACAATAAACATAGACGGCGTCTCGATGAAGGCGGCGAAGCCCCAGAGCGTACTAAGCGCAGATTTTGAGTAGCCGAGGGAGGCCATATAGTTCGGCCACATGGAGGTCGAAGCGTTGTGGGTCATGTTCCAGAGGAGGACGCCGAGCAGGAAGAGGATAGGGAGTTGGCCCAAACCGGCGCGCGCGCTCTTCACCGTTGGCAAGGGAGCCATAGCCTGGGTAGGCCGCATAGGTGGCGGTTCCTTGATGGCGACGAGCGCTGCGATGCCTGCGACGAGGTAGATGGCCGCGCACACGGCAAAGACCAGGCGAAGGCCGAAGGCGTCGGCAATCCGTCCGCCGAATACGGCTGCGCCGGCGAAAGCTAGCGAGGCTAACCCGCGATAGAGCCCCATGCGCCGGCCTTTACGGCCGCGTGTACCGGCGCTTTCTTGCTCGAGCAAGTCACCCATGAGGGCAAGGCTGATCGTGCCGTAGGCGGCCATCGATGCTCCCTCGAGGATACGCACGAGCCAGGCCGAGGCGACATTGGGAACGATGCTGAGCAATAGATTGGCAACTGCCATTCCTCCCAAGCCCAGCACCAGGAATGCCTTGCGTCTGCCCGCAACATCAGAGATTCGTCCCCAGGCGTAGTTGAAGACGAGGGCGGTGGCTGTGTAGCTGGTGAGGATGATCGAGATATAGGCGTAGCTGGCGCCGAGACTCTCCAGGTAAAGCGTCATCATCGGCGAACTGAGGCCGACAGCGGCGAATACGAGCGCGCCGATGATGGTGAGAACTATGAATCGGTTCACGGCAGACCTGCATTCTAAGGGCTAAGGCGGTGTATGCCGGCCTGCCCTGGGTGGGATGCTACGGTGTGAATTGGTATTCCATATCCAGAATAAGGCAGCAGTATCGACGGCGGCTTGTGGTGAACTTTTCACAGCTAGCCTTAGTCTCCCTCGGGCGCAGATAGGGTGGCTGATCCGGTTAGTGGAATGGGGCCAAGCGGATGGTCCGCGTGCCGCACGCGGACGTGATCTAGCAAGACGACGGCAAGTTCGAGGACATCCTTCGCGGTCAAGGCCGATGTGTCGACGCGCAGATCGGCGGCGCGGCGCGCCTGGGCAAGACGGCGCTGTTCTTGGCGGAACGACTCCTCCCCAGAGCCGCTGCCCGGTCTGCGCGCTTGTTGGGCGGCTAGGTCCGCGTATAGATAGATCAAGACGAATGGCCGGTCAAACTGCTGCCATAGGTCGGGAACGTCGCTGTGCTCTTGGCTGACCGGGCGGGCGTTGTAACCCCGGTTGCGCAGCCCGGCAACCAGTGTGGATTTGCCGCTGCCGCTTGTGCCTACGACCTTGATGAGAGGGAGCAGGTCGTCCGACTTGCTATCGCTTGCCTTGTCTTGCATGGGCGAGACCGCACCCTTCCGGCGCTCAGATGGGGAAGCGCATCATCAGACGTCGAATCTGCTCCGGGGCCTGTTGTCGAACGAGCTTCACGACGATGACCGTAGCATCATCGCGTGCCCGGCCGTGGTCGAGACTCAAGGCTTCGGCAAGAACGGAATCGGCAAGCTGGTCCGCAGGTGCAGCAAGGTCGGGATCGTGGCGCAGCAAGATAGCCGGGAGATCGATGCGGGCGCCTGCCGGGGAACCAGCTCCCCACACGCCATCGGTAAAGGCGAGGACAGTCAGGCCTTCCTCTAGTTCGAGCTCGTTCACGGAGGGCTTCGTGTTGCGGTAGATGCCGATGGCATCCGTCGCATGATCGAGCCAGGACACTTCTTGGCCGTGACGGATGATGACGGGACAGCGTGCGTTGCGGCTAATTACGAGCGTGTTGGAGATAAGATCTACGCTGATTATCTCCATTTCGGCGCTGACCTTGCCTCCGCGTAGGGTGAGAAGATAGTCATGGGTGGCGCGGGCGACGGCGCCATCGCGCACGCCTTCGGCGAGCAGGCTGATGGCCTTTTGAACAACGAGATTGCTGATCACCTTGGCGCTGCGACCGCTGCGTTGCCCGTCGGCTACGACAACGCTAATTCCGCCATTGGGCCGTTCGATGATCTCTACGGTGTCGCCGCTTTCACTGCTGGCATACTTGCCGATCTTAGCGACGGCGAGTTGCACTTCTAGCGCTCGGGATGGGGTCGGGAAAGCAATCATGCGGGGTTCGATGGAAGGTTTGAGTGGCACGATCAGTCGATGTCGATGCCGAGTATGTCGTTCACAGAGACGCCGTAGCATTCGGCTAATAGGCGCAGCTCGTCGAGTGTCAGACGGCGGTCCTTGAATTCGACATCGAACAGCAATTGCTGCGAAAGGCCGGTGTCGGTTTGGACTTGGGAGTAGGTCAGCGCGTTGGCCGCGCGGATTTGGCGTAGCAGCAAAGCGACGCGCGCCCGCGATAGGCGTCGAACCGATTGCCGGATGTCCGGTTCCGGCGCTGCCGGCGGTTCGGCGGCGCGCTCGGGCAGTTGATCGAGGCGCAGCAGTGCGTCGCGAAGTTGGTTAGCGAGGAAATCGCGGTCCATTCGTCTCCCCTTGCCAATTCCAAAAAATCGAAAAGATTGAGCGCATTTTCGCAGAAAAGCCTATCAGGCGCAAAGGCTCGGCAAGGCTGGCCAGCCGCAGAGTCATGCGCTACTCGACGGTGATTTCTAGGGTGAGCGCTTTCGACGTTGCCCTTCCCTGTGACCCCTCGCTGATGGCCTGCACGATGTAGGCTTGCGTCTGGGCCGATGCGTCGTCAGGGATGCGTGCGCTGAAGTGGACCAGCGCGGTGTTGCCGGGGCCGACGCTGGCAATGGTCAGTTTGGAATCGGAGCAAACTCCGTCCAAGCGGCAAATCTGCGATTCCCAAGCGCCCGACTGGAGGATGGCGATGGAAATGTTATCGATGGCAATGCTCGTGTTTGTGAGCAGCAAGCTGATGCGGCAGGCGTCACCGGGGTTGCAAGTGCGCTTGCGGTCGCCATCCGTGGCGAGAAGCACGCCGTATTGGTAGTCGGGCGTTGGGGTGTCGGTGGGGATGACGGGCGTCCAGGTGGCGGTGGGAATGACCTCCGGAGGGAAGGTCGACGTGGGTGTGGGCGTTTTCGTGGGGGGGATAAGGTCAACCGTGGTCGTGTAGTATTGGGTGGCGCCATTGGGCAAGACGATGGTGAGGACGTAATCACCGGGCTTGTCGCGCAGGCATTCTTCGTGTTCACCGTGCCCGTCAACGCCGATGTTTTCGTAGTAAACCGCGCTCACATTTTCAACGTGCCAGGTAACGGTTGTGCAGTCACCGGATTCTAGGGCGCTATCTACAGCGGCGAAGATCACGACGGGCGTACCCAACGCGGGCGAAGGCGTGGGGGTAACCGTGGGCGACGGCTCGGGGGTGGACGCCCCCGGGTTGACTGCCAGGTCGAGCAGCGGCGTGGGCCGGCGCGTCGGGATCTCGAGTTGCATGTTGATGGGCGGCGTGGCAAGCACGATTGGTCCGCTTGAACCGGCGGGCGCAGAGGGTACACCCGCGGCGTCAGCGCCCGCAGGCGAGGCCGGTGTGGCGGTGACGGCTGGCGGGAAGTACTGGGGCGCTTGTCCGCCCGTGTCCGGCATGGTTTGCGCGGGTTGCTGTTTTGGGGGCGCGGCCGCACTGGTGGCGGTGACGATCATGTAGACCTGGGGCTGCGGCGGTACGGGCGCGCTGGCAAGGGTGTCCACCGTACCGGGGGCAACGGCGAAGAGATCGCTATTGACCATCTGCCAACCAAGGTAGGCGGCGAAGAGGCCGACGCAAAGCAGAGTAGACATAAAGATCGTGGCGGCGCCGAACCAGCCCCAACGTCTGCGGCTTTTGGCGCGAGTCACATAGGCGGCCTGGAGTTCGGCCTCCATCTCTTCGATGTCGCGTTGCAGCGGGTCTGTACTAGAAGCAGTCGAGTGCCCGGCCTTCGCGCTGTCGCCGGTTGGCGAAGCGGATGTGCGACGAGAGGCGGGGGCCGCCTTGCCTTGTGCTGCGGCTAGGCGAGGGCAGTGGCGATAGCCGCTGGAAAGGCAGAAAGTGGCCTGATCGGTGAGCATGACCGCTTCCGGGTCGGCGGTGACGAAGCAGCGGTTCTCGAAACTGGGGTATTCGACGTAGGGCGCGGGCTTGCCCGTCTCGTCGATGATGCCGAGGAACGGGCAAACGCTATTCTGTGGGGTTCCCGCCGAGCTAGACATAAATGTCAGCGAGTAAATCCTTCTGCGGCCGCAAGGCGGGACGCGAGTTCGAGCGCCTGCTCGGGCGTTGCGATTTCGCCGGCTGCCTGCGCCTCTAGGACCTGGTCTAGCAGAGCGCCGATGTGCGGGCCTGGATTAAGCCCCAGGCGGCTCATGAGTTGACGCCCGTCGATGAGGGGGGCGGTCTGTCCGTTGAGCGGATCGGCTGATGAGAGCGCGTAGTCCAGGAGTTGGGTTGCGTGCTGCAGGTACTCGTACCAATCGTGGGGCAGAGTCGCATACGTGCCTAAGTAGTCCGCCAGGGAGAGGAGAATGGCGTCGAAACCGGCGCGATACTCGAACTGGCGACCGCCAACGTCGCGGAAGAAACGGAAGCGAGCGCGGCGGCTGATTTCCGAGCTTCTGAAGCTGTCGTGCAGATGGTGTAGCCGCATGTGGTTAGCAAGCACGGCCTGAGCCAGGCCGATTTCATTCCGGCTAAAGCGGAGGTCGTCGAGGCGCTGCTCGGCTAGGTTAGCGCTGACAGCTTCGTGACCAAAGAAGCGAATCCGGGACAGATCGGGCGACCCGCCGTCGGGCGACGCAGTTGTTTCGAGCGATGCGGTGGAGGGCTTACCAGCATCGTGAAAGAGGGCGTGCCACACTAGCCAGGCGGCGCGTGAATGCCCTACGGACGTTTCTTGGGCGAAGTGACGTCGAAGGGCAAAGAGGTGTGGAGCAAGCGCGTTGGCCAGGGCATCACCGCCGGGCAGGCGCGCGCTAAGCGGCGCTCCCAGTAGCCAATTGCGAAGATCGCTTGCGTGCTGAACAACCTGCAGAGTGTGCTCGTATACATCACGGCTGTGCGGAGCCGACTGCGCAACGCCAACGGTCGCGGCGATCTCAGGCAGGACCTGGCTGAGCAGCCCGAACTGGTGTAGCAGACGGATGGCATCGTCGGGGCGATCTGTGGCGAGCATTTTCCACAATTCGTCGCGCGCCCGTTCCGGCGAGCAACTGCGCAATGTCCCCGTCAGTCGTTCAAGTTGGGACTGCGTGCCGGCGTCGATCGCCAGGCCGAGTTGCACCATAAGGCGGACAGCACGCAGCAACCGCACCGGGTCATCGGCAAGCGAGACGGCGGTGACGCGGCGCAGGATGCCGGAGGCTAGGTCTTCTTGGCCGTGAACAAAGTCGAGCAGGCGCGTGGAGCCGGATGCCGAGACCTCCAGCGCTAAGGCGTTGACGGTGAAGTCGCGCGCCATGAGGTCGTGCTCGATAAAGCCGTCGCGCATGCGGGAGATGTCACAGACCAGCGGACCGGAGCGGCTGGCGGTGAAGACGAGGCGGCCTATGTCGCGGGCGGCGTCCATGACGTAGAAAGCCCAGCCAAGACGGTCGGCCAGGCGACGAGCCACCGAGACAGCGGGACCGTCGATGACGATGTCGAGATCGTTCAAATCCCGTGCGCGTCCCAACAGGTGGTCACGCACAGCGCCGCCCACTATGTAGACCGGCGATACCTCGCGCACAAGCGAGGTCAGCAGGTTAGCGAAGGCGGGATGAGGCGGTTTCCAGTTGACTGACGGTGTGGTTATCGGCCTCACTGAACGGTTCCTCTGGTTCGCATCGGAGCATATGCCCTTATAAGCAAAGACGCCTGAAATTGGAAAAGGTTGCGGCGCTGCAACCGCGGCATGAAGGCCGCAAAACGCTCCGTACGCGTCGGCTTGAATTATACCAGAGTTATAACGCGACAATAACAACGGCGTCGGCCGTCCGTTGCGGCATTGCCTGAATTGAGTGTCGCTAGCTCAGGCGGCGGGAAGCGGGAGAGAACGGCTACCGGAGGTTGCGGACCTGCCGTTTCATGTAGCCCATGAGGGCGTGGAGTCCGCGCAAACGCTGGGGTGTGAGGGCTTCATGCAGGCCGAGGAGGATATAGACGTCGTCTGGCGCGGCGAGGATTTCGTCGGGTGAGACGCCGTTTAGCCCCGCCGCGAGGATGGCGGCGTAACCGCGCACTGTGGGCGATTCCGGCGGAATGTCAAAGTAGAACTGAACGCATCCATCGCTTATTTCCGTATGCAGGAAGACGGGCGCCTGGCACTCGTGCACCTGCTCCATTGAGTCGCGCAGCCCATGCAGCCGCTCTGGCAAGTCCGGCAAATCGTTCGAGTATTCTAGAAGATACTCAAGCCGCTCACGCGGGTCAGCCAATTGAAATTCGTCGATAATCTGTTGAAGCTCGTCAGGGCAGTTGTTCTGCGTTTCCAGGCGATCGCTATCCATAGGCGTAGAGTCGAGTCCTTATGTTGACGACGTGGCGGGCCGTCCCGCGGCACTATGGTAGCGCAGGGGGACGACGTGCGTCAACCCAGGATGAGGAGAAGCGGGGGCGAGGAGGGGTCGTGCGGTTGTACCTGCCTCTCCTCGCCCCCGGCGGGCTATTCGGTGACGGTGAATAGTGCGCCGGAACTGCGGCCCCAGACATCGTTGAAGTACATCATCTCTGCGTAGGCGGGCAGTACGCGGTACTCGCCCGGGATGCCGGCGCGAGCGTTGAAGGTGTACTGGTAGGCGCCGGCGGGCAAGAAGGTGGCGAAGAGCGCGACTTTGTCGTCGCGTATATCGGTGTAGGATGGGATCCAACGAGCCCACCACCAGGCATCACCCTCCGCCAGACCAGTATCGGTGATAGACGGCATGTCGAACTGAGCGCTCGTCGTCGCCAGCCGCGGGTCGATTGGCTCCAAACCGGCCGGGATAGGCGCTTCGACGAGCACGTGGTGCAGGTCTGTGGGGGCGACGATGGTAACGGTGACGCTGACCACGTCGCCGACCTGGGCTGAACTGACTGGTCGTGCTGGTTCGCCGCCGAGCAAGGTAAAGCTGCGGTCGACGACGATGCCGCGGTCGCGGCTGTCGACGGCGGTGGCGTCGAGGTAATAGCGCAGGTCGGCTGTGTAGTACATCTGACCGAGGTCGCTCGAACGGCTGAAGCTGAGGACGTTTGCCTGGTCGCGCAGCAGGTCCGCCACGGCGACGCGCATTTGCACCGGATCACCTAGGTCCTGGGGCGTGACCTCGCCTTGCGCGAGGCTTGTGCTATTAAGCATAGTCTCCCACGCATAATCGCCTTCGAGTTCGCCGCTGGCTGCCAGCCAGTCGGTGAGGGCGATGATGGCCCAGGCGTTTTCCTGGGTGGTAGACCATCGTCCCGCCTCGCGAGTGATCATGAGCCAGCGTACAACTTGCGGCAGCAGCGGGTGGTCCGGCTTGAGGCGAGAGAACGCCGCCAATACGATGCTGGTACTGCGCGTGTTGGTGTTGAGTGTTCGATAGTCGATCGAGGCTTCTCGCCAGGAGGCGCCGGTTGCGGTGAGCTCGACAATGCCGGCGATGTCGTCCAGCAGGGTGCGGACGCGCGGGGCGGCGGCGCCGGACGGCTCCATGTTGGCGAGAGCCATCGCCAGCAGCGCTTTGCCGTAGATGTCGAGGCGTTCGCGCTCATCGTAGAGCGTGCTGGCGCGACCGGGGTCGCCCTGATCGATTGCGGACAGGACGAAGTGCATGAAGGCCATCTCGTTCAGCTGCCACGAGGCTTCGACATCTGCAAGCGCTTGGAATCGGCCTTCGAGATAGGCGACGGCGTTACGGAGTGTGGTCTCGGGGACCGTGTATTGCATGGCGTCGGCGGTCGAAAGACCCCAGAGCGCGTAGGCCGAGATAAAGGGCGCGCTGTCACCGCCGGGCCAGTAGCCCCACCCTCCGTCCGGGTTCTGGCGGCTGACGAGACGCTGGACAGCGATGCCTAGCTGGAAGGCAAGCTGGTTCTCCAGTTCCGGATCAGAGATGCCAAGCTCTTGGAAGGCGCGCAGCGTCATCAGGTTCGGCAAGAAGCGGCTGACTGTCTGTTCGTTGCATTCGTAAGGGTAGTGGGCCAAGTAATTCAGCCCTTCGAGCATGCCGCTTGCCAGACTCGGCTCGACGGTTACGGCAAGCTCGCCGGAGTCGGTAGCAGCTGCGGGCAGGTAGATGACCTCGGTCGCGCCTTCTGGCGGCACGCTGCCGGAGGTGGAGACTGTTTCCGGCGATTCGTAGCGCTGCACCGGAACGGTCAGATGAACGGCATCCGCCAGCGTCGCGCCATCCGGCGAGAGGCCGCTAGCCTCCAGGGTCAACGTGATCTCGGAGGCGAGGGGAGAGACCTCCACAAGCCAGGTGTAGACGCTCTGCCCGCCCGGCTCTAGCGTGAAGCTGACTTCGGTTGGCGCGGCGCTGACGAGTTCGGCGCCGGACACGACGAAGCTGATGGTCCCATCTTCAATGGACTCTGACGAACTGTTGACGAGGGCTGCGCCGATGTAGGCGCGGTCGCCGGCTGTGAAGAAACGCGGGGCGATAGGCCTGATCTGCAGTTCCTTTGTAGCGACTGTGTCGGTGACGGCTTCGCCAACCTGGGTGCTGTCCGTGACCGCTTTGGCGGCTAGCCGCCATGTGGTCAGGTTGTCGGGCAGTTGGACGCTGAAGCTGATCTCGCCTTTCTCATCGGTGACGAAATCGGCTCGCCAGTAGGCGACATCGGCGAAGTCCTGGCGCACCTCCAGGCCGTCGCCGCCGCCCCCACCGCCGCCCTTGGCGCCTTCGGAGAGCTGCTGGCTTATGCGGTCCTGGTTGATCACAAGGAGGATGCCGGTGGTGACGCCGAGGGGGCGTTCGTAATAGAAGGCATCCATGATAGGCTGCTCGCCGCCGAACGCCAGCGAGAGCACGGCTTTATCGACGATGGCGACGCTGACCTCGGCGGCGGGCACGGTTGCACCGGCGGCGTCACGTACGGTCAGCGTGTAGGTTACGGTGTCGCCGGGACGGACGGTCTCGGCGGACGGCTCGATGGCGATGTCCAACTCGCGTTCTGCGGCGTCGACCGGTAATTTGACGTAGCCGACGCGCATGGCGGGCGTCGGGTTGGTTTCGTCAACGCCCTTCATCAGTACAACGCCAACGTAGATGTTGGGGATGTGCCGGCTGACGATGGGAATCTCCAGCGTCTCACTGTTGCCGGTAAGGGTGATGACTTCGGCATCGAGAACGCCGCCGCGTTCGATGGTGACAAGCGCTTGGACCGGCGCGGTGAACGGGCTGGGGATGAGGATCTGTGCCGATTCGCCAGGCGTATAGGACTGTTTGTCGGCGACGAGTTCGATGCGGTCGTTGTTTTCGCGCGGCCAAGCGACGAACTCGTCATCTGCCACCGCGCTGACCCAGACGAAGGCGCTGCTGCTGGTCGGGTTGCCGGCGTCGTCTTCGCCGCGGGCGGTGATCTGGTATTGTCCGCCCTTAGACGCTGTCCAGGCGATGATCGCCGCGCCTTGCCGGTCGGTGGTCAGTGTCGTCGAGTAGACAGGCGTACGCTCGACGCTCGTCGACCAGCGGTAGGAGCCATCGGCGGCAAGCTCGTAGACGCTGTTCCAGTTGAACTCATAGACCACGGCGTCGATCACGGCCCCAGGATAGGGCGTCTCATCCGTCGTCACGGCGATCAGGTCGACTTCGGCGGGCTCACCGGCGCTTGTCAGGTAGGTGCGGGGCGACAGCCCAATGTAGTATTCGGCGCGATGAACCGGCACGGAGGTGCGGCCTGAGACGAACTGGCTGCTTGGGCTTTGTATGGTGACGTCGAAGGTCCAGTTCTGGCTCTGCAGCGAACGGCTGATGTCCGCCGGCAGTTCGATGGTGAACTCGCCGTTGGCGTCGGTAACGCCGGTTCCCTCCCGGATGAGGCCGAGGGTGAAGCTGCCGCTGTAGGGGTCGTACTCCGCTTGATCGGGATCGAAGGGTTGGAAGCTATAGTAGCGATCTTGGTCTTGGTCCGACCAGTTGAAGTAGTAGGGTTCGCTGATTAGGTACCAGTTGACCGGGGCGCCGGCGAGGGGGCCGCCGCTGAAGTAGCGGGCTTGGGCGTGAATCTGCACCGTGTCGCCCTGGAAGTATTCCTCCTGAAGCGACTCGACAGAGATTTCGAACTCCGGCGTACGATAGGCGGCTACCTGGAAGCCGTACCCGGACATGTATTGCTGGACGTCGTTTTCGTCTAGGCGAGACGCTTCCAGATAGTAGTAGCCGGTGCGCGCTTCCGGCGAGAGATGCAACTCGCCGTGAACGGTTCGGTTGGGGCCAAGGCGTACCCGTTCCTCGAGAATCGGATTGCCCATGTCGTCGCGGATGATGATGTCGACGGGCATGTCGGACGGCGGCATCCGATAGTCATCGTCGACCAGTTCGCGGACGATGCCTTTCCAATATACCGTGTGCCCAGGGCGATAGATGGGTCTATCGGTGTAGAAGTAACCCTGCACGGGGCTGGCGCCCCAACCGCCGCTGATGTCGAAGTTCCACGGGGCAATGCCATCTGACCATTCGCTGGAGATGAAGGCATAGTCATCCGCGCCGGCCTCGCCGCTGATGGCGATGACGGGCGTCCACGTGCGTTCAGGCAAGAGATCAAGGCGGGCCATCGCCAGGCCGGAGGCATCGGTCACACCTTCGCCGATGAGGTCGCCTTCTTGGTAGAAGTGAACGGAGGCGCCAGCAATCGGTTCGCCGGTGGATAGGTCGGTTAACCAGGCGAGGCTTTCGCCCTGCTCGCTCCTCTTTAGCGCCACACTGGCGTCGCTTAGGACAAGCACAGCCTGGCTGCGATCGTTGAACGCGTCGGGATCGGCGGAAGGCGGCTGGTCGACGCGCAGCAGGTAGGCGCCGGACGGCAGAATGTCGCCCGCCTCGTCGGTTATCGTGATAACCTGGCGCACGGTTACGTTGAGATTGCCGGACGTGTCATACTCTCGGCGCCAGATGCGGTTGGCTGCTGCGTCGGGAACCTCGTAATTGCGCCACGCCTCCCATGCGTTGCTGCCCGTGAGTTTGAATAACTCCGTCTCGGGCAGTCGGTAGAGTTCGACGCCGACCGAGTCCACATTGCGGAAGAGCATCCCCGCGCGCGGCGGAGCGTCGGCGCTGAAATGGGTGAAGCGCTCCAACTCGAGCCGCGTGAAAGCGGCGTAGTCGCCAGTAGTGAACGAAAAGACGTAATCATCGCCCAAGGTGTTGCCATAGAGATCGGCAATTTCGGAGCCGACGGTAACGGTGTAGCGGGTCTGCGGTTCTTTGAACCAGCTTAGTTCCACCGTGTTGTCATAGAGGGAGTAGTAGCTGTAGACGGTAGTAGCGGTTAGCGCCGGCGTGATTGTAATATGCTGTAGAGCGAGGGTCTGGCTTACCGTTGTATTGAAGCGAATGGAAACGCTTGTGTCGGGCGAAACGCCGGCTGCCCCTTCCACCGGGTAGATGTTCGCTACTGCAGGATAGGGCGCGACTTCAAAACGGCTGGTGAATGCCTCGCGCAGTTGGCCCTTGGCGCCTGCGGGCAGCGCGTCCGTGCTGACATCGATAGCGTAGCTTTGGCCGAACTCCAGCGTCTCGGTCGGCGTGAAGACCAGCGAGGTGAAAGCGGCCTCCCAGCCGAACTCACCGTCAACCGCGGTCGAAACATCATCATCAATCTTGCGCAGGCTGAAGGCGCGTTCGGTCGAGGCTGGGTCCATAGGCTGGCTGAAATCGACGCGTACGACGGCATCCGGGGTTACCTGGTTGCCGAGCGGGCTGGCGCCGACGACGATGGGCGAGGCCGTGGTGAAGGTGAAGACAAATGGTTCCGCGAGTGATTCACCGGCAGCGGTCTCTACGCCGTCAACGGTGACCGTGTATTCGGTGGCGCCGGCTAGGACGTCGTCGGCGCGGAAGGCGTAGACCGATGTGTTGATCCATTGGCCCGTACCCGGCACAGTGGGTTCGATGGTGAGCGGATGGGGGAGCTTCGCCTGGTCATCGACGCCGGTGAGGGGGACGACGGGACGGTTGAAGATGACCACGATCTGCGACTCGGCGGAGACATCCACTGCACCCGAGGAGGGCTGGGTGCCGGTCACAGCCAGCGGGTAAGCGCCAACGAGCGTGACAGACTGCGGCGCGTCGCTCTCTGTTAGGCCAGCGATCGACAGGACGTAACGGGTCCCCGGTTCGGGTGCGTCATCCGGTGTAAAGGTCAGGACCGCGCCGTAGACGGAGAGGCTGCCGGCGAGCGACGGTTCGATGCTGAAACTGCCGGTAATGTCCTCGGGCAGCGGTTGGTCAAAGGTCAACTGCACGGGTTGCCCGGCCCAAGACGCACCGTCAGCCGGATCGCTTGTGAGCAGAACGGGCGGCAACGTCTGTGCGTGGTCTGCTGACGTGAGCAGCGGCAATGATGCCGGCGCGAGAGCGATATCGGCGTCTGCGGCGGCGCGCAAGGCTGTTGGCGACTGCTCGAAGAGCATTGGGAACGCTACCGAACTCGCGACGATGGCGAGAACCAGCGCTGAGAACCAGAAAAGGCGAGCGAGGCGATGTGAGCGAGGCGTCATGTGAAACCTCCGTTTGCAGGTTTTGCTAGCAGTATGAGCTGCCAAGAATGAACTACTAGATGAGTCGATGCCGGCGAAAACCGGTCGATTGTCGTTTGGCGCCAATGAGCGGCTTCATCTCTTGCCAAGAAAGGGCGGTTGCGTGCCGTGTAGAAGCCGGTTGTTTACACCCAATTATAACGCATTTTCTATTGGCAGATGCCATCGACTGTGACTTACGGGTCTATTTCAAATCGGGGGCGAGTTGTCATGCTGCGCATGGCGAAGCACCTGTTGGTCGGCTAGACCCTGAGCGCAGCGAAGGGTGACAGCATGCGCGCCCCAAAGATGAAATGCACCTGTGACTTACGGGCCTTGTGCGAGTTGAGCGGTGGGCGTTGTATATAGCTTGACCTGGACAAACGATGCCTCCGAGCGAATTGCCGGGCTGCCAGGCGTCGACACGCCTTCTAGCCAGAAGCGGTGATCGCCGGCTTCAAGCGGCCACCAGGCAGAAAGTCGCGCTGCGTTCTCCTGTTCGGCTAGCGTCACGCCGTCTTTGACCAGGCGCAGCTCCGACCACAGACCGCCGTCGGGCGCATAGCCGCTGATGCGGATGCGCTGGCTGGTGGCGGGGACGCCGGGATGGAGTTGGTAGGCCGTCTGTGATGCCGGCTCCTCTAGGCGCAGGGCAAGATCGCCGTTGGGCTCGCCGGCGCCAGTAACCGGTCCTGCGACTGCGCCAGGTGCATTATGCGTGGCCTGGCGAACGACATTCTGCCTCAGCGGCGGCGGCAGGGGGATGCCCTGACCGATCATCCAGTCCGTGTATTCGGGCGGCAGGTTCCAGTAGACGCTATTGGTGATGAACTCAGATGGCGTGTCGTCGCCGGCGCGCATGCCGGTGCGCCGATCCACGGCGATGAGCTGAAACAGATCGTCGATCTGCTGCGGTTCCGTACCGCGGATGAATCGCTCGCGCCGCGTACTGGGACAGGCAGGCGACGGCAGCATTCCACTGGGCGCGCAAATCTCCACATCGACAATATCATCTGGTCGTTGGAAGGGCGCGGGAGAAGCATGCGCGCCGCCATGCGCTTCAAGCATGATATCGTGCCAGATAGGGCCGGCGCCGTCGATGCCGCTGACGTCGAGCATGGGCGAGTTGTCGGCGTTGCCGACCCAGACGCCGACCAAACGCTCTGTGGAATAGCCGACGGTCCAGTTGTCGCGCCAGTCGGTGGTGGTGCCGGTCTTGACCGCGGCGGGGAAGGGCAATCTGAGGACTGAGCCTTCACCGAAGGCGGGGATACGCGCAATGTCGTCGGAGAGTATGTCGGTGATCAGATAGGCGGCGGCAGGCGAGATGACCTGTCTGCGGACGTTGGTTCCAGACGAGATGCTCTTGGCGGACGATATGGAGCGCCACGCGCTATCGGAGTCGCGTCGTTGGATGTCTAGAATAGCGCGGGGCGTATGGCGAGTGCCATCGAGAAAAATGCCGAAGGCGTTGGTAAGTTCGATCAGGCTGACCTCGCCGCCGCCCAGGGTTAGCGCCAGCCCATACTCCTTAGTCAGACTGGAGATGCCCGCCTGCGCGGCGATGCTGCGTAGGGTTTCAACGCCGATACGGTCTAGCACCTTCACCGCCGGGATGTTGTAGCTGTTGGCGAGCGCGGCGCGCACACTGACCGGGCCGTGAAAACGACGATCGTAGTTGACAGGCTGGTAGGGGACCTTGCCGCCGCTGTCATCTGTGACGTAGAAGGTGGCTGGCAAGTCGGCTAGGATGGACGCCGGCGTCAGCGGCGATACGCCGGATGTCGCCGCCCACTGCGGGTCGAGGGCTGCGGCGTAGGTCAAGGGCTTGATGGCGCTGCCTGGTTGGCGCAAGGTGAGGGCTGCGTTTACATTGCCCTGGATGCTTGCGTCAAAATAGTTCGGACTGCCGACCATCGCCAGAATGTCGCCGTTGGCGTCGAGCACCACAGCCGCGGCATTGTCCACGCGGCGGCCTGGATCGGTGGAGGGCGTACACAAGCCTGGGGTGCGGCAGTTCAGCAAGTCGAGGCGATAGCGAATGCGCTCTTCGGCGCGGCGCTGAAGGTTCAGATCGAGCGAGGTGATCACGCGCAGCCCGCCGCGACGCAAGGCGTCTGGGCCAAGTTCCTTGAGCAAGAGATCCTGAACGTACATCACAAAGTGCGGTGCGTTGATTTGGAAGAGGCTGGAGCGGAATCGCAGCGGCTCCGCCGCGATCTGCTCTTGCTCGCCGGCTGAGAGGTAGCCGGCTTCGCGCATGAGGCGCAGGACCGTCAGTTGGCGTTCCTTGGCTGCATCGGGATTGACCAGCGGGTTGTAGCCGATGGGAGACTGGACCAGGCCTGCCAGAAGGGCGCACTCCGCGCGACTCAGCTGGGCGGCGGGCTTGGCGAAGAACGTATAAGCTGCGGCTTCGAGGCCTATGGCGAAATTGCCGTAGTAGCTCTGGTTGATATACAGCGCCAGCAGCTCGTCTTTGGTATATTGCTGCTCAAGACGCCAGGCGAGATAGGCCTCGCGGATCTTACGGCGCAAGGTCTGCTCGTAGCGTTCCGATTCGTCGAAGAGAAGAATGCGCACGAGTTGCTGGGTGAGCGTGCTAGCGCCGCTGACGATTGCGCCGTCGGCGCGTAGGTTCTGCCAGGCGGCGCGTAGAATGGCTAACGGGTCAAAGCCGGGGTGAAGGTAAAAGCGGCTGTCTTCGGTCGCCAGAGTGGCCTGTACGCACGCAACAGGAAGTGAGTTCAGATCCAAGTCGATCTGTCTCCCTGCGTTGGGGTCGATCACCTCGTAGAGCAGTTGCCCGTTGCGGTCCAGGATCTGTGTCGTGGGCCTAACTCTCGAGGCGGTCGTAGCGACAGATGGCAGATCGGCAAGCACCGTCGCGTAGAGGACGACGCCCGCTGAGGCCAGGACGAGGATAGCCGCCGCTAGGATGAAAACGATCTGTTTGAGTTGAAGACGTGCGCTTGTCATACGTATTGGCAACGATAGACCGCCTGCCGATGTTCCCAAAGATTAGGGAGCGTGGGCCGGCGGTCTTGAAAGGGTCCGAATTGTCGCGCAAATGGCAAGTAAAGGGGCCCGCTACCGCTCAGATTGCTGCTCTGTAATCAATTCGGCAAGGCGGATGCAGACCGCTGTCGACTGCGCCATGTCTTGCAGGCTGATCCATTCTTGCGGACCGTGGACGTTTTGCATGCCGGTAAACAGGTTGGGGGTGGGTAGGCCCATTTCTGTTAACTGCGAACCATCGGTTCCCCCGCGAATCGACTTGAAGACGGGGGTAATGCCGGCGCTGCGGATCGCCTCAACGGCAATGTCCACCGGTCGCATATCGTTTTCGAGCCAGTAGCGCATGTTACGGTATTGCGGCGTAATCGAAAGGCTGATCTGGGCGCGAGGCTCGGATTGTTGGATGGCATCGCACAGGGCGCGCAGGAAATCGCCGTGGGCTTGAAGGCCTTCCAGTTCGAAGTCGCGCAGGATTAGGCTCAATTCGGCGGAGGCTGCTGATCCGCGCATTTCGTATACGTGTACGAAACCCTGCTTGCCCTGCGTGGTTTCCGGCGTACGGGTGTACATAGGCAGGGCGCTGAGCAGATTTGCTGCCAGGTGAAGGGCGTTGACCATGACGCCGAAAGCCGTGCCGGGATGGGCTGATACGCCCTGGATGGTGATAACGGCTTTGTCGGCGGAGAACGATTCATAGGTGATGTCACCCAGATCCGCGCCATCCAGTGTGTAGGCGAAATCGGCGCCAAGCAGGTCGAGATCGATGTGGCGGATGCCAGAGCCAATTTCTTCGTCCGGCGTGAAGCAGATGCGGATTCGGCCATGCGGCGTATCGGGGTGATGCAGCAGGTACGAGGCCATCGTCATGATGACGGCGATGCCGGCCTTGTCGTCCGCGCCCAGGAGCGTCGTGCCGCCGGCAGTGATAATGTCGTCGCCGGTCTTCTGGGCCAGGTAGGGGAACTCCGCCGGGTCAAGCGTTAGCTTGGGGTTGTCGGAGTAGCGGATCACAGATCCGTCGTAGTTGCGATGTACGATTGGGTTTACGCCCTCAGCGGCAAAGGCGGGCGATGTGTCGGCGTGGGCGAGGAAGGCGACGGTCGGTGCAGACTCAGCGCCAGGCGACGCGGGGATGGTCGCCATCACGAAGCCTGTGTCGGTCAGGGTCACATCGGCGGCGCCCATGTCCGCCAATTCCGCCTGCAACATGCGCAGGAGGTCCCATTGGCATGCCGTGCTGGGCAATGTGCCGGATTTCTCGTCACTGGGCGTATCGACGCGTACATAGCGCAGGAAGCGGTCTTCAAGTTCGGGAAGGAAGTCAGCGGTCATGAGTGATCTCTCGGTCTAGCGTGATTGGGGCAATTGGTCAATGTGTATCAACTATTCTCCCATGATACTGCTCAGGGCCCTTTGGCCGAAATCTGAGAGGACAAGCGCCGGGCGCGATGGAGCAGGAAGCCTCCGCCGGAATTGCACGCTGCTGCTGTACAGTGGCACAATGAGCCTATGATCTGAGAAGTGCAATTGATTGGGAGGCAACCAACCCAGTGACAGAGAGCGCTGCTGGTCGCAAGACCGCCAAACCGCCGCAACGGTTGTTTATTCCGGGGCCCACGGATGTGCTGCCCGACGTGCTGATGGCGCAGACGGAGCCGATGATCGGCCACCGCAGCGCCGAGTTCGAGGCGCTGTTTGCTAAGGTCGAGGATCAACTGAAGAACCTGTTCTATACGGATAGCCGGGTGTATATTGTCGCCGCCACGGGAACGGGACTGCACGAAGCCGCGATCCGCAATGGCGTGCGCGGCCGCGTCCTAAACTTCGTAGCGGGCGCGTTCGGTCAGAGATGGCATCAAGTCTCGTTAGGTTGCGCGAAGGACGCCATTCGGGTCGACGTGGAGTGGAATACGGCGGTGAAGGCGGAGACCGTAGCGCGTGCGCTAAGTGAGGCGCTAGATTCGGGGCCGGTCGACGCCATTACGGTTGTGCATAACGAGACGAGTACGGGCGTGATCAGCCCGCTGGACGAGATCGCGGAGGCCGTGCGTTCGCTTAGCCCGGATACGCTCGTCATGGCGGATGCGGTTTCATCTTTCGCAGGGGTGAAGATTCCTTTCGACGAGTGGGGGCTCGACGTGTGTCTGACCTCCTCGCAGAAAGCGCTAGCACTGCCGCCGGGGTTGGCGTTCTGCGCAGTCAGCGACCGGGTTCTGGAGCGGGCTGAGGAGGCGCCTGGGCGCGGGTGGTATTTTGATTTCCTAAACTTGGAGAAGTCCCTTTTGCGTAATACGACGCCGGCGACGCCCGCTATCTCTCTGATGCGGGCGCTGAGCGTACAACTGGACCATATCTTCGAAGAAGGTCTGCCGCAGCGGTATGCGCGACACGCCCGGCTGGCGGCGGCAACGCAAGAGTGGGCGATGACGCGCGGGTTTGAATTAGCTGCAGAAGAAGGGTTCCGTTCGCCGACGGTGACGAATGTGGCTAACACGCGCGGGATTGACGTGAAAGATCTCAATGCGCATCTGGCGAGAAGTGATATGTCCATATCCAACGGCTATGGTCCCTACCGCGATAAAGCGTTCCGGATTGCCCATATGGGTGAGACGGATGACAGCGATCTTGTCCGGTTGTTCGACGCCATCGACGAATACTTGGCGACGATGAAGCCCCTATTCGGTGAATAGCGAACTAGGCGAAGTCGTCAATACATGCTCGTCATGACCAGGTTTGTTGCCGTGGAGCCGATCGCAGGTGCATAGCTGGTTCGGCGTAGCGGGATCGGAGTGCACAGATGAAATACGTTGAGGTGGTTGCCGATGCCGGAAGCGCAGCGACGTTGGCTGCCCTAGCACAGAAGGTCAAGGCTGTAGATTTCCGGCTGGGAATCGTCGGCGATGACGGCATGCAGGTGACTCGGTTGGTGGTGGATGAGGACTATCTGCAATCTACGTTGGACACGTTACAGAACGTGCTCGGCGCACAACCGACAGCTCGTATCCTCGTTTTGGATGTAGAGGCGTCGTTGCCGAAAACTGAGGAAGAAAAACACGACGAGGAATCGGCGACCACCGTGCGTGAGATGTTGTACGAAGATGTTGAGAGAAACGCACGTCTTGATAACAACTACGTGGTGCTCGTGATCCTCTCGACGGTCGTGGCGGCCATTGGCTTGATCGAGGACAATGTTGCCGTGGTGATCGGCGCGATGGTGATTGCGCCGCTTCTCGGGCCGAACCTCGCGCTGAGTCTGGGCACTGCATTGGGTGAATTTGTCCTGATCCGCAAGGCAGTGAAGACGCTTGCCGCCGGAGTACTGCTTGCCGTTTTCCTTTCGGTCGTTATCGGCCTGCTCTATCCCGCCAAGTTGGTTAGCGATGAACTGTTGGCGCGGACATTCGCGGAAGTTGACTCGATCGCATTGGCGTTGGCATCCGGGGCTGCTGCGGCGTTGTCGTTGACGATGGGGCTTTCGAGTGTATTGGTGGGCGTCATGGTAGCGGTCGCCCTGCTGCCGCCGGCGGCGACGTTGGGCTTGATGTTGGGGCAGGGGAATTATGGTTTGGCGGCAGGAGCCAGTCTATTATTGGCTGCGAACGTTGCCAGCGTCAACTTGGCAAGCATTCTTGTATTCTTCATCAAAGGGATACGACCGCGCACGTTCACAGACAAGGAGCGAGCCAGCCGTGGTACGCTAGTCTTTATCATCGGATGGCTGGTCTTGTTGGCGATTCTGGTCTTCGTCATTCTTGTCTATAAACCGCTTCAGCCATAGATTTCGCTGTACCTATGGCGTATTATGGCGTGGTCTCGGTCCCGGCGGACGACAGTCGTAATCAGCGGCAGCGATCGCGTCGAGAGGTCGATGCCCGCGCAACGCAGACAACGCAACGCAGACAATAGGAGAAGATAAGGCGATGAAGGCAACACGCAACCCCATCGACCTGCGTAGTGATACCGTCACAAGACCGACCGAGGCCATGCGCCAGGCGATGTTGACAGCCGATGTTGGAGATGATGTTTACGGGGAGGATCCGACTGTTAACCGGCTGGAATCGCTGGCGGCGGAGATGCTGGGGAAGGAGGCTGCGGTCTTCGTTTCCAGCGGTACGATGGGCAATTTGATCTCGGTGCTTAGCCATTGCCAGCGCGGCGATGAGATGATCCTGGGGGACGGAGCCCACATCTTTTTGTATGAGCAGGGCGGGTCAGCCGCGCTGGGTGGCGTTCAGCCGCGTACGATACGCAATCAGCCGGATGGGACGCTGGATCTGGACGAGATCGCGGCGAGCATTCGCGGGGAGAATGATCATTTTCCGATCACGCGGTTGGTGTGCGTGGAAAATACGCACAATCGCTGCGGAGGGCGACCGCTTTCTGTTGAATACATGGACGCGGTAGGTGAGCTGGCGCACAGCAGAGGCTTGAGGCTGCATGTAGACGGGGCGCGGCTTTGGAATGCGGCGGTGGCGCTGGACGCGTCGCCGGCGCGCTTGGTGCGTTCGGCGGATAGCGTGATGGTGTGTTTGAGCAAGGGGCTGGCGGCGCCGGTCGGCTCGGTGGTGGCGGGGAGCCGCGAGTTCATTCGCAAGGCGCGCCGGAACCGGAAAGTAGTAGGCGGCGGGATGCGGCAGGCTGGCTTCATCGCCGCGGCTGGAATCGTGGCACTTAGCGAGATGGTGGAGCGACTTGCCGACGACCACGCCAACGCCAAACGGTTGGCACAGGGACTGGCGGCGATCGACGGCATCGACGTGAATCCTGGTGATGTGCCGACGAACATGGTCTATTTCAGCGTAGCGCGTGAGGGTATGAAGGCGGCGGACTTATCTGCCGCGCTGAAGGATCGCGGCGTGCTAATTAGCCCGACGAGCGAGCGCACGCTGCGGGCTGTGATTCACTACGAGATTTCTGGTGGTGATGTGGATGAAACCATTGAGGCTGTGAGCGCAGTCATGGCGCGAGATTAACGCGGTTCGAAGTTCAGATGAGACGCGAAACGGGCTGTCGCCGGCGTTTTGTACGCTGAGGCGACAGCCCGTTTTTCATATATTGACGTTCGTCGTTAGCCGGCAGTTAGTCAACGTTTGCGCAATACGCGCGGCTGTACCAATAATTGAAGTACGCCGGCTCCCCAACGGATCTGATCCCAGCGCATTATTTCTAGGTGGAGGTGGGCCATGCCGGCTGTAGTCAGGCGGCACTCCAGCGTGCCGGTCGCGCCCGAACAGAGTCCGGCGACGAGTGATTCGAGGCTGGGGTTGTGTCCGATGAGAAGCACGTGTTCCTGTTCGGGCGGAATGGCCTTGAGCAGGGCGAGAAGCAGACCTGCATCCGCCTCATAGACCTGTTCGTCGTAGATGAGTGGTCTATCGCCGGTGATGCGTTTGGCGACAATTTTGGCTGTCTGTTCGGCGCGTACCGCCGGCGAACTGAGGATCCAGTCGACAGGCGGGACGATTAAGTTCAAGAAATCGGCGACGAGGACCGCATCCTTTTCGCCGCGCTTTGCCAGAGGGCGCGCCGAATCGCCGGGATGCTGCTCCGGCGGTTCGGCTTTGGCATGGCGTAGGATAGACAATCGTTTCATTGCGGTCAGTCTTCGCATTACTGCCTGCGAGTTGTGCGGCGAAGTCGCTGCGTTATACCGTACGCCGCGCGATTAGGCGAGTTTCCACTCGATCAACGCGCCAGCGACCCAGGTTGGAGGCGGCGCTTGGTACATGTCGGTCGAGTCCGTGTAGGACAGATCCAGAATCGTGCCGGTCATCGGACCGCGCAGATAGCGGAAGACCTGTCCGGCATCGCGTGCATCGCTCTTAGCTCGCACGCAGTGCTGATTATAGCCCCAATAATCGCCGGCTGCCAGAATGTCTATTCCCTCCTGGATCGTCTCGCGCGCTAGGTCCAGCCCGCCTTCGAGCGGATAGAGCGCCTCATCCGGAGGTGTGTTGTAGCCGATGCCGTGGTGGAACGGGTCGGCGGTGGAAACGATGACGGCATCTTCGGCCAACTTGGCCAACTCGTCGATGCCGGGGAGAATCTCGGGCTTGCCGCCGGCTAGATAGGGATAGCGCTCGATCACTTCGGGGCCGCGGATGCCGCGGCGTGCGGTCTCGGCTGCCCATAGGTAGCGGAAGCTGTAAAGTGCGTGGTCATTGCGCCACTCTTGACGCGGGCCTTCGATGCCGGTTCCCTGGATTCCCCAAAGCGTCTCTTTGCGGACATCCCCGCCCTGGGCTACGCGCACGCGCGCATCTTCCATCTCTTGAGTGAAGGCGTGCAGCACGCTGAGCACGATCACACGGTCGGCGCAGCTGTCTAGGCAGGCGTGGACTGCTGCGGCGATCTGGTGACCGCAGTCGGCAATACCTGCGTGTGGAAAGACGATAACGCCGCCCTTTTTGAGCGTCTTGGAGAGGTCCCAACGGCGGGCTTCATCGAGCAAACGATATGCGCCTTCTGTGCCCAACTCCTCATGCTCTTTGACATACAAATTGTAGATGGTATTGCGAAGCGACGCTCGGTCAAGCTCCATTGTGGGTAATTCCTTGCTAAGTTGCCGGCGCAGGGCGTAAGCGTGTCACCGGTGTGCATGGCGAAAAAATGCCAAGGCCACAGCATATCACATATGTTTGATTCAAGCTAGATGGTACGTCCTCGATTCGACAATTACAGGTAGGACATACAAGTTCGGCGGCAATGGCATTGCGGAACTCGCGTTGCGGCAGAACTTACAAGAAGCAGGCTTTGGCGGAGACTTGCCGGAGTACTATAATATTGGCAGGCAGAGCGAAGCGTGTTGATTGTCCCGGTTGGCTCTGTTGGCTGCCCCAATATTACCCATGATGATCGATCAAAGACCGTACCGCCACTGCATGAAGGAGGCAAGACATGGCATTCGGCGCGAACTCGACCATTCGTGAATTGATGGAGAACGAGCAGGCGCGAGCAGTAGTCGAGCGGCATTTGCCCGGGGCTTCGAGCCACCCGCAGTTGTCGCAGGCGTGGTACATGACGCTGCGCGAAGTGTCCTATTACCCGGAGGCGGGGATGACGCCGGCGCAGTTTGAGGCAATTGTCAATGATTTGGCAACGATTGAAGGCTAGTTTCTAGACCACGATTCGAGGTTACGATGTATAGCAGGGGAGGATGGCGGCATCGCTAGATAGGCGCCATTCTTTTCATGGGTGCGACAGCCGCAAGGACAAGATTTGTAGGTTTCGCATTCGATTGAGCCAGAGGGAGATTTGGGCATGGCAGATAAGAATATCGCCGTTTTTGGGCTGCGCTGCGAATATGCGGAGAATCCGCTCGGCATCGATGTCCGCAGGCCGCGGCTAAGCTGGAAACTGAAGAGCGATAAACGTGGCGCGGCGCAGGCTGCTTATCAAGTGCAGGTGGCGGCGACGCGTGAGGCGCCGGAGAGCGGAGCCGGCGTTATCTGGGATACGGGAAAGGTGAATTCGGATCAGTCGATTCACGTAGCCTATGAAGGGCCGGAAGTCGAGTCTGGAAAACGTTACTATTGGCAGGTGCGCATCTGGTCCACGGACGGTGAGGCATCGGCCTGGAGCGACGTAGCCTGGTGGGAGATGGGTTTACTGGACAGCGCCGACTGGACTGCGCAGTGGATTACGCCGGATATTGAGGAGGATATCGCCCGCTCCCAACCGAGCCCAATGCTGCGTAAGGAGTTCGCTGTTGCAGGTCAAGTCACGGATGCAAGGCTTTATGTTTCGGCGTTGGGGCTTTACGAGTGCGAGCTCAATGGTGCACGGGTAGGGAATCAACTGTTGACCCCGGGGTGGACGAGTTATGATTGCCGGTTGCAGTACCAGACGTATGATGTGACCGATGCGGTGCAGTCAGGCGATAACGCGATCGGGGTGACGTTAGCGGACGGCTGGTATCGAGGCTTTTTGGGTTTCCGCAACAGCCGCAACCTGTACGGCGACCAGCTTGGCTTAATCCTGCAATTGCGCATCGAATACGCGGACGGCCGTGTGGAGCATGTAGTCAGCGATGAGACCTGGCACGCGGCGACCGGGCCGCTTCTGTCCGCCGATATTTACAATGGTGAGACCTATGACGCCAGGCTGGAGAGGATAGGTTGGTCGAAGACGGGCTATGACGATTCGGGCTGGCAAGGCGTGAAGGTCTTGCCACGCGATGTGGAGACGCTGGTTGCGCCGCTCGGTCCGCCTGTGCGCCGTATCGATGAGGTGAAGCCAATCTCCATCTTCCAGACGCCTGCGGGTGAAACCGTGGTCGATTTCGGCCAGAATTTGGTGGGCTGGGTGCGACTGCGCGTACAGGGGGAGGCCGGTCAGACCGTGACCCTGCGCCACGCAGAGGTGTTGGATAAAGACGGCAATTTCTATACGGACAATCTACGCACCGCGGAAGCGACTGACCGCTATATACTGAAGGGCGGCGTTGAAGAGGTGTATGAGCCGCGCTTCACATTCCACGGTTTCCGCTATGCTTCGGTAGAAGGATACCCGGGCGAGCTAACGCTGGATAGGCTGACGGGGATCGTGATTCATTCCGATATGGATGTCACGGGCGAGTTTGAGTGCTCGGATCCGTTGATCAACCAGTTGTACAAGAATATCGTTTGGGGGCAGAAGGGGAATTTCGTCGACGTTCCGACTGACTGCCCGCAACGTGATGAACGGCTGGGGTGGACAGGTGACGCACAGGTGTTTGTGCGCACCGCGGCGTTCAACATGGGTGTGGCGGGGTTCTTCGCTAAATGGCTGCGCGACCTGGCGTGTGATCAGACGGAGGACGGTAGCGTGCCGTTTGTAGTTCCGGATGCGATCTCGCGCGATAAGGACCCCGGGCCGGACTTTATGGCGCGTACGCACAGCGGTTCGGCTGCATGGGGCGATGCTGCGGTGGTTTGCCCGTGGACGATGTACTTGTGCTACGGCGACAAGCGCATTTTGGAAGAGCAGTATGAGAGCATGGCCGGCTGGGTGTCCTTCATCGAGGGCAGGGCCGGTGAGCGTAGGCTGTGGAATACAGGCTTTCACTTTGGCGACTGGCTGGCGATCTTCCCTGAGGCGCGGCCGCTGGTTCCGGCGCCGAAGACGACGACCGCGCTGATCGCGACGGCGTTTTTTGCCTATTCGACCATGCTGATGGAAAAGACTGCCGAAGCGCTGAACAAGGAAGAGGACGCCAAGCGTTATGCACGGCTATTCGACGAGATTCGCGAAGCGTTTTGTGCCGAGTATGTGACGCCTAACGGGCGCATCGACGCAGATACGCAGACGGCTTACGTGCTGGCATTGATGTTCGATCTGCTTCCGGAGGAGCAGCGTCCGCTGGCGGTGGATCGGCTGGCGCGCGATATCGAGGGGCGCGGCTGTCATTTGACGACGGGCTTTGTCGGCGCGCCTTACCTATGCCATGTGCTGAGTCGTTTCGGTCGTACGGATCTGGCGTACGATCTGTTGAATCAGAAGACGTTCCCGTCGTGGCTATACCCGGTGCGCAAGGGAGCGACCACGATCTGGGAGAGGTGGGACGGCATTGGCCCGGACGGGACGTTCCAGGACGTGACGATGAATTCGTTCAACCATTATGCCTATGGCTCGATTGGCGAGTGGATGGTGCGGGTCATGGTCGGGTTGGATACGGATGAGAAGGCGGCAGGTTATAAGCATCTAGTTGTCCGTCCGCAACCAGGCGGCGGCTTGACGCATGCGTCGGCGGCGCTGGAGACGATGTATGGCCGGGCGGCGGCTGGCTGGCGTGTTTCGGAGGACGGCCTGGAGATCACGGTTTCGGCGCCACCGAATGCGAAGGCGAGCGTCTATGTGCCTGCCGGCTCGGCGGATGAAGTGACAGAGGGTGGCAAACCGCTCGATCAAGCCGAGGGCGTCGACGGCGTGACGGTTGAGGATGGACAGGTGCGTGTCGACGTGAAGGCCGGGACGTACAGGTTCATGAGTACGGCTATACGGCTGGATGAGGAATGGCTAAGGCGCAGACCGTCTTTCTCGGAGGCAAGCCAGATCGGCGTGCTGCTCACCGATGATGAAGCGCGCGCCGTGTTGGAGCGTCATCTCGGCGCCGAAAAGGTTGCGTCCGAAGCGATAGCGAGACTGGAGGCGCTGACGTTGGCGCAGGCGGCAGATTTCGCCCCTGAGTTGGTAACTGCCGAGAGCTTTGCGAGCTTAGTGGAGGATTTGGTTCGCATCTGAGTGATAGGTAAAGTGTAGTGTCGAGCGGGCGAACCCGGGTATAGTCTTCGGTTGGGTTCGTCCGCTCGCCGTGTGAGCATTACAGAACGTATCGCATTTTAGTGGGTGTCGAATTTTGCGGTTATGTGGGGCTGTGATAGACTTAGTACTTGTGCCTGGGAGACAGGCATGGCGCCTTAAGGGGTGCGGGGTGTGCCGGTAAAGCGAGGGTGCGGAGTGGGTATGCAACCTTGGGAG
>JASGTU010000302.1 GCA_030058085.1 Chloroflexota bacterium | reverse complement strand
CCATCATGCTCACATTCGCCGGCCTGCTGACCGTCGCCACCGTGTTCTACGCCATGGGCACCTTGGATCAACGGGCGCGCATGAACTACTACCCGCTTGTCATGTTCCTATTGATGGGCGTGAACGGCGCATTCCTGGCGGGCGATCTCTTTAACCTGTATGTCTTCTTTGAAGTCTTGCTCATGGCAAGCTTCGCTTTGCTGACCCTCGGCGGGCAAATCAGCCAGATTAACGGCGGCATTCGCTATGTGATCCTCAACCTTATCGCATCGAGCATGTTTCTCGCCGCAGCCGGCGCAACCTACGGCACGCTGGGCACCCTAAATATGGCGCACATCGCGCAACGCATGCCCGACGCCCCGGCCTCCGTACAGACTTTGATCGCGGGCTTGTTTCTCGTCGCTTTCGGCAGCAAGTCGGGACTCTTCCCGCTCTTCTTCTGGCTGCCGAGCAGCTATCACACGCCTCACCCCTCGGTGACAGCCCTATTTGCCGGGCTGCTGACCAAAGTCGGCATCTACACGCTCTTCCGCATTTACCCGCTGATCTTCCCCAGCTTTCTGAACGAGTGGCAGCCCTTCATTTTCATCATCGCCGGCCTGACGATGGTCATCGGCGTCTTCGGCTCCATGGCCGTCTACACGCTGCGCCGCGTGCTCAGCTTTCACATCATCAGCCAGGTCGGTTACATGCTTATGGGTCTAGGCTTGGCCGGCAGTTTGAACCCAACCTTGGCGGTCCTCGGTCTCGCCGCGGGCATAACGATGATGGCGCACAACATTATCGTCAAGAGCGCATTGCTCATGGCGAGCGGCGCCGCCGAGATGGAAGTGGGCAGCGGCAGTTTCTTACGTTCACAGCTAGGCGGCCTCAGCCGTCGTCGTCCGGCCCTAACGGTCCTCTTCTTCATTGCGGCTATGTCGCTGGCGGGCATGCCGCCGTCAAGCGGTTTCGTGGGCAAACTGGCCTTGCTGCAGACTGCTGTCGAAGGCCGCTACTGGGCGATCGGCGCCGTTAGCTTGCTCGTCAGTTTCCTGACGCTGAACAGCATGGTGCGCCTCTGGCAGAAGGCCTTCTGGGGACAGCCGACTGAGCCGATCTATCCGACTACGCCGCTGAGCCGGCCGCGCTCGAAATTCCTAACCTTAGCGCCGATCGTTGTGCTGGTTGTCCTGAGCTTGGGCATCGGCATCTTCGCAACGCCCGTTTACCGCGGCTTCACGATTGCGGCGCAGCAGGCAATGGACCGCGAGGGCTATATCCAGGCCGTAGCCCCCACCGACGAGATCACTTTTGCCGGAGCCAATCATGGCGAATAACAACGCACATCTCGACACGGACAAGCTCATACGCTTCCTGCTGCTCAACCTACTCGTCGCTGCCAGTGGTCCCTGGTTCCTGCGCGTATTCGGCAACTTCTGGGACCACGCGGTCTTCTACGTGATCGGCGCCCTCGTGCTGGCTCTGTTCGACCGCAGCTACGGGCGCGTACACCTTTGGGGCGCTTACTTCATCGCCTTTCTAGTCTTCCAGATCATCTTGAGCAGCATCAACATCGCCTGGCTCGTCATCCAGCCGCGCCTCAAGCTCGACCCCGGCATCGTCGCCGTGCCGTTGACGGTATCCACTGGCCTCGAAATCACCATGCTAGCCAGCGCCATCACCCTCACGCCGGGCACGCTCAGCGTCGATCTGGGAACCAACGACAAAGGCCAACAGGTGCTCTTCGTCCATAACCTCACAGTCGGCGACCCGGAAGCATTTCGCAATTCGATCCATGAGGGCTTCGAGCGCCTCATCTTGCGCACCACCCGCGGAGTCTGACATGACGCCCTTCCACACAGCCCTAGGCATTCTCATCCTGCTGATGGCGATCTCGCTGGTGATCTGCTTCATCCGCCTCTTCATCGGCCCCAGCCTGCCCAACCGCACCGTAGCCTTCGACACGATCGCCGTGCACGCCGCCGGCATTATCGTTCTTTTCGCCATGCTCGACGAGGCGCGCGCCCTGCTCAGCGTCGCCCTCGTGACCAGCGTCCTCGGTTTCTTGGGAACGACAATCATGGCGCGCTACCTAGAGCGTTCGGCGGAGAGCGGTTGGCGTTCTGAGTACTCGGAACGCCCCTTTCGCATCGGAGACGACTAAGCCCGCGGCAGACGCGCCGGGCTTTTACGAGTTGTGACCGGAGAGATGTTCAGCATGACGCTTCAAGAAACCATTGTCATCATCATCGCCGCGATCGGCGTGGTCTTCACTATCATCAGTGCAGTAGGCATCGTTCGCCTGCCCGACGTCTATGCCAGGATGCACGCCGCAGCCAAGGCGTCGACCCTCGGCGTCAGCACAATTCTGCTCAGCGCCGGCATTCATTTCCCAGACGACTTCCCGCTGATGATCGTAATAATCTTCCTCTTCTTCGTCACCGCCCCCGTCGCCACCACGACCATGGCGCGCGCCACCTATCGCATCGATCCTGATCGTCGCTTCGTGCTCAACTACGACGACATGGCGACCATGGGACAGGACAAACCGAACAATCAGCCGCGGCGCCGCCAAGCCGGCAAACGCAAATAGACGTTCGATCCTCCAATGCCCGGCGCTGCGCGTGCAGGACTCCTCGCGCGCCGGCGTCTCCAGTCACCTCGGACAATTGCCGTCATGACCAAATACGATTTCGATAGCTCAATTGACCGCCGCAACAGCGACAGCGGTAAATGGACACGCTACCCGGACGATATTCTGCCCCTGTGGGTAGCCGACATGGATTTCCGCTGCCCCCCGCCAGTCATTGATGCGCTTCATGATCGCGTCGAGCATGCCGTCTTTGGCTATGCCGGCGATCCCGCCGAGTTGCGCGCCATCTTCTGCGCCCATTTGGCAGAACAGTACGGCTGGGATGTCGCCCCCGAAGCGATCGTCTTCCTGCCCGGCCTAGTTTCCGGCATTAACGTCGCTGCGCGTACAGTCGGCGCCCCCGGTGACGGCGTCCTCGTCTGCACGCCAGTCTACGGCCCATTCCTCAGCTCGGTCGACCTACAGAGCAGATCGCTGCGCAACGCGCCGCTTGCCGCCTCTGCTAACCATCACAATGGACAGGACGCGCTCTACTACGAGATGGACTTCGCCGCAATCGAGCAGGCCACTACCGCCGATACGCGGCTGCACATCCTGTGCAATCCCCACAACCCAGTCGGGCGCGCCTTCAACCGCAGGGAATTGGAGACACTGGCGGAGCATTGCTTGCGCCACGACCTCGTCATCTGCTCCGACGAGATCCACTGCGACCTGCTGCTCGACGGCGCTCAACATATCCCTATCGCCGCACTCGATCCCGAAATCGCAGCGCGCACCATCACGCTCATGGCTCCCAGCAAGACCTACAACCTGCCCGGTCTCGGCTGCAGCATGGCCATCATTCCTGATGCCGAACTGCGCAAACGCTTCCAGCGCGCGGCCGCGGGCATCGTACCCCATGTCAATGTCTTGGGGCTGGTCGCAGCGCAGGCCGCCTATTCGCAATGTGCAGATTGGCTGGAGGAACTACAGCGTTACCTCACGGATAACCGGAACTTCACGCTGCAATTCGTGAAGCAGAATATGCCTGCCCTTGCGATCACGATACCCGAGGCAACCTTCCTGGCCTGGTTCGACTGTCGCAACGCCGGCATCCTGGGCAACCCCTACGATTTCTTCCTCAACAACGCACGCGTCGCCCTGAACGACGGCGCCTGGTTCGGCCCAGGCGGAAAAGGCTTTGTCCGCCTCAACTTCGGCTGCCCGCGGGCAACGCTCGCCCAGGCGCTAGAGCGTATGGCCGAAGCGCTGTCTGCCAACCGCTAGTCGCCGCCTTTGGCCAAAGACGGGCGAGACGGCACGCTGCGCGCCTGTCTATTGGCCGCGTTCAGCACATGGATCGCCATCAGCATGACGGCTGCATACACTAAAGCCGTCATGCCGAATACGCCGCGCAGCCCGATCCAATAGGCGATGCCCGCCGCCAGCATCGGCGAAATGCTGCGCGCCGCCGCATTGACGCTGGTATCTAGCCCATATGTAGCGCCCTGGTTCCCGCTCGGCGCCCACAGATTCATCAGCGCTGCAACCGACGGGATCATGCCTCCCACCGCAAAACCGCTCAACGCTTGCAATACAACAAGCTGCCACGTTGTCGTCACGAACGGCTGCGGCAGGAACAGAAGAACAGACGCAGCCGCAGAGGCGATCAACACGCGGCCGTGACCGATGCGGTCACCCAGGTTCCCCAACCACACCGAACTGATGGCTGCGGTGAAAGCCGCGCCGCCCATTACGATGCCGGTTACCGATGCCGCACCGGTCTCGGTCCCCATCAGTTCGACGACAAACAACGCGGCGATGGGTCCGATCATCGATTGGCCAAGACTGCGCAGAAAGCTCAACTCATACAGCCCGTTCATGCCAGGCGCCTTCAGCAATTTCTTATAGCCGCTCAACAGCCCCGGCCGCTTCGACCGCTCGGGAGGCGTAAAGTCTTCATGCACCCACACCATCGTGCAGATGCCCGAAATGCCCAGCATGATCCCGGTGATCCAAAAGCTCTCGCGGAAGCCGAAAGCGTCGCCTAATACGCCGCCGATGATAGGCCCCACAGCCACGCCGGTTGACCGCGCCATTTGCATCATGCCAAGCGCTTCACCGGATCGCTCACGCGGCGCGGAGGCGGCAACGAGCGCGCTAGCCGCTGCCACCACGCCCGTGATTGTGCCTTGGACGGTTCGCAGAATGACCAATTGCTCCACGTTCTGGACAAAACCCATCAGCCCAATCAGGATTGCGCCGCCGACAGTCGCTCGCACCAACATCAGCTTACGCCCATACCGATCTGCCAGCCCGCCCCAAATCGGCGACGCAATCATCATCGTCACCGCCTGTGAAGAGAAAACCAAACCGACCCAGAACTCAATCGAGCCACGGGTAGCAATGCCTATTTCCTTCACATAAAGCGGCAGAAACGGGAAGACGAGGCTAAATCCGGCGGTGGACAACAACTGCACGAAGAACAACACGTAAAGATTACGACGCCATGCAGGCATCATGAAAACAAACCCCAATCTAGCTACACAAGCGGACTGACGCTGCCAGAGGCGTGAGTTCCGCGATGCTTAACGCTCCTAGCTATCCAGGAACGAAATACTGAAGTAGGCAAGCAGTCCTAATGAGATATTATACACCGCGTGTGCAAGCATAGCCGTGGTAGTGTTACGTCGTATCCGAAGCAGGCCCAACACCAGCCCCAAGAGGAAGACGATCGCCGTCGAAAGCGTAATGCCGTAATTGCTGTGCACCAAGGCAAACATCACGGCCGTAAGCGCCAAGCCGAAGCGCGGCTGCGCAGCGCCCCTGAAGAGCGGCTCCTCTCCCAACGCAGCAGCTACGCCCAACGTAAGGATGCCAAAAGGCGAACGGAACAACGGCCCCAGCAGCTGCTCGGTCAACTTCTCTACGTCCGGGTCCGCCACAATGCCCGCCAGCGAAGCCAAATACTCCAACAAAATCACAACCGGCACAAGAAGTAGGCCGGCGCCGATCCCCACAATCCAGTCTTGGCTGCTAGGCCGCACGACGCCCAGACGCCGCGCCGCCGCCGCCCAACTGCGCCGCGTAAGCCAGCCCACGCCGAGTGCGGCCGTCAGCGCCATCAAGGCCTGCTGCACCCACAACATCGCGATTGTGACGCCGTCGTTCGATCCTAAGCCCTCCCCCTCAGCCAGTACGCCGGTCAAGGTGTCCAAGCCTACGCCGAGAGTCATCATCAGGTTCACCAGAATCAACATAGACAGGGATAAGGCCACCGCGTGGACAGGGCTTTCCGTATCGATGGGCAGAATACGTCCCAGCGCCCGACGCACCGGCGGCAGGAGCAGGATCAGCCCCAATAGCGAAGGCGCCCAGATGCCTGCCGCCAACAGCGGCAGCGAATCAAATTCACCTAATCCGCCGAAGCCCCCTCCCGCCTCCGACATAAGGCCAGGCTGTTGAACGGCGATCGTGCCGGCCAAATGCAGTCCAAGTCCCGCCATCACGCCCAAGCCGTACATCAAGGCAAGCAAGACGTAGGCGAAGAGCGCCGGCGCCCCATATGGCTGCTCATTTCCCCGCAAGCGCTCAGCGAGATTGGCCAGCAACAACACCAATATGACCGGCACGAATGCCATGATGACCCCAATGATCTCCGACATGCCTCTCTCCTTCGTGCTGTCTGCGACAACGACCGGCGCCTCAGTCCATAATCCCCGGCGTCAGAGCCATTGCCGAATGCCGGTTTCCGCAACGGACTGCTTTATGCAAAGCGGACTCGTCTTGGAACTTGCCTGTTCATCTGTACAGGATTCATTCTAAACTGTTTGCCCGTCATCAGCGAACAAACACGTCGCCGATTCAGGCCAGACCGCCCCTCCGCCCCGATTGCCCCCAAGAATAGCTGCGCAAGCGTCCGCGCCGGCGTCACTGCGCCGGTATACGCGCCGCTAGCACACATAATAAAGCGCCACAGCGAACGGTTGCCGGCCCGTCACACCCACTCTGTTTCCATCCCAAACTACGCGGAAGGACTAGACAAACGCTCCCAATACCCTTACAATGTGGCAACATCCTCACCGCCGAGGATGATCAGAGTCGATATCGCCCCCAGGAACAATGCCGAAGCGAGCAACTTATGTCATCTCAAAGCCAAATCGATAGCGATGCCGCTGTCCGGCTCGATAGCCGCTCCGCCGCGCCTGCCCAGGATAGCGAAAATGGGCGCGTCGCCCTCTACGAACCCGAGCCCGAGCCTGAGGTAATCCAGCCTAAGGAACACGCCTACGTCCCCGATGTAGACATTGCTACTCTTTCGCTGGATGAGTTAAGCAGCTCCGACATGGTCTACAACCGCGAGTTGAATTGGCTCGACTTCAACTGGCGCGTGCTGCAAGAAGCGCTCGACGCACGCACGCCGCTGCTTGAACGGGTAAAATTCCTCGCCATCACCGCCAGCAACCTGGACGAGTTCTTCCGCAAACGCGTTGGCGGCCTCAAGCGCCAGCAGGCCGCGGGCGTCGCCAACCTCACCTTACACGGCTGGACGCCGGAATTCCAGCTTCGGCTGATTGCTCAGGCTGTACGCCCGATGATGGAAAGTCAAAGCGACTGCTTCCTGCACGACATCCTGCCCAACTTGGCCGAGCACGGCGTGCGCGTCCTCGACTACGGCGAACTGGATTTCGAGCAACAGCAACGTCTGCGCGCCTACTTCCTGCGCGAGGTATATCCCATACTCACGCCGCTTGCCGTAGACCCCGGGCACCCCTTCCCCTTCATCAGCAACCTCAGCCTAAGCCTGGGCGTTCTCCTGCGTGATCCGGTCAGCGACGAGAAACGCTTCGCCCGCGTCAAAGTGCCTAAAAACCGCCCGCGCTGGGTCTCGCTCGACAACCCGCTGCATTTCGTACCGCTCGAACAGATCATGATCCACAATCTGGACGCCCTCTTCCCCAGCATGGATGTCCTAGCCGCCTATCCCTTCCGTGTGACGCGCAACGCCGACATCGCCCGCAACGAGGAAGAGGCCGACGATCTGCTGGAGATGATCAACGAGGAGCTGCGCGAGCAGCGCTTCGCCGCGGTTGTACGCCTCGAAATTGACGCGAACATGCCCGACGACATGCTAGGTCTCCTGCGCAACGAGCTGGGGCTGGAGATGGATGACATATACCCCGTGCGTGGGCCGCTACGTTTGGCCGATCTGTTCATGCTGGCCGATATCAACCTGCCGCACCTCAAGTACGAGCCGTGGACGCCGCTTACGCCCCCCCGCCTTGCCGGTCTTGACCGGACGTCGCGCGCCGGCGAGATCTTCTCCATCATTCGCCAGGGCGACCTGCTAGTCCACCACCCCTATCACAGTTTCGGCGCCAGCACCCAGCAGTTCATCGAGGCCGCCGCCCGCGATCCCCAAGTACTCGCCATCAAGCAGACGCTCTACCGTACCAGCGCCGACTCGCCGGTCGTAGCTGCGCTGATCCAGGCGGCGGAGCGCGGCAAACAAGTCGCCGTCCTCGTCGAGGTCAAAGCGCGCTTCGACGAAGCGCAGAACATCGAGTGGGCGCGCGCGCTGGAAAACGCCGGCTGCCACGTCGCCTACGGCTTGGTCGGCCTTAAGACCCACTCCAAGCTATCGCTTGTCATCCGCGAGGAAGAAGACGGCCTCCGCGCCTATTACCACATCGGCACAGGCAACTACAACCCCAAGACCGCCGCACTCTACACCGATCTGGGCTTTTTCAGTTGCCGGCCCGATATCGGCGCCGACATCATGGACGTCTTCAATTACCTCACCGGCTACAGCCGGCAGATCGAATACCGCAAGCTCCTCGTCGCGCCCGTGAATATGCGCCAAAAGTTCCTAGAGTTAATCGACACCGAGATTGCCAACGCGCTGCGCGGCCGGCCTGCGCGCGTGATCGGCAAAATGAACGGCATGGAAGACCCCGTCCTCGCGCGCAAACTCTACGAGGCCAGCCAGGCCGGCGTGCAGATCGACCTGATCGTGCGCGGTAACTGCCGCGTCCGCCCCGGCCTGCCCGGCGTCAGCGAGAACATTCGCGTCATCAGCATCATCGGCCGCTTTCTCGAACACCCCCGCATCTGGTACTTCGAGAACAACGGCAGCCCGCGCTACTACATCGGCAGCGCCGACTGGATGAAACGCAACCTCTCAAACCGTGTCGAGGCCATCGTCCCCATTGAGGACCCTCGGCTGCAGGCGCAGATCTACCACATACTTCAGGCCTCTATCGAAGACGACCGCCAGGCTTGGGAAATGCTGCCCGACGGTCGTTACCGCCAGCGGCAGCCCAAGCTGGACGGCAATCCTCTGCCCCTCGACGCTCTGGGAAGCCAGCAAGCGCTCATGCGGCACGCGCGGCTGACCACCTCACAACTGCGCGACGACATCTAGTCGCGCCGGAACCAACCGGCTTCGCCAGACGTATTACCCATCAGAAACGCCGCCGGCGCTCCCGCGGGAGCGCCGGCTCGATGGTGCGCCATGTGTTTCTACAGACGCGCCACGTTTATCGTCTCAACGCTGCCGTTGGCTGGCGTCAGGCCAAAATTTCCTCGACCGCAGCGCGTTCTTCCAGCAGTTCGTTGCCCGTCGCCTCTATCATGGCGCGATCAAAGTCGCTCAAAGGCAAGCCTTGCACGACCGAATACTCGCCGTTCTGCACTGTAACGGGATAGCTGAAGATCACACCCTTAGGCGAACCGTAGTCGCCCGTGCTCGGAATCGCCATGCTGACCCAGTCGCCCGCCGCCGTGCCGTGCGCCCACGTCTGCACGTGGTTGATGGCCGCGTTGGCTGCGCTAGCTGCGCTGCTCTGCCCGCGCGCTTCGATCACGGCCGCGCCGCGCTTCTGCACCGTGGGGATAAACGTCTCGCGAAGCCACGAATCGTCGCCGATCACCTCCGGCGCAGGCCGGCCATTGATCTCAGCATGAAACGCGTCCGGGTATTGCGTCGAGCTATGGTTACCCCAGATCGCCACCTTCTTCACTGCAGTCACCGGCGTCTTTGCTCTCAGCGCAAGTTGCGACACGGCACGATTGTGGTCCAGTCGCGTCATGGCCGTAAAGCGCTCGTTGGGGATATCCGGCGCGTTGCTCATAGCGATCAGGGCATTGGTGTTGGCCGGGTTGCCCACGACCAGCACGCGAATGTCCGACGCCGCCCGCGCGTTGAGGGCTTGTCCTTGTGGCTTGAAGATGGCGCCGTTGGCGTCCAGCAGGTCTTTGCGCTCCATGCCCTTGCTGCGCGGCCGCGCCCCGATCAGCAGCGCCCAGTTCGCCCCGTCGAACGCCGTCATCGGATCGTCGGTAAGCGCGACATCGGACAAGAGTGGAAACGCGCAGTCGCTCAGTTCCATGGCCACGCCTTCCAGCGCCTGGAGCGTGGGCGTGATCTCGAGCAGTTGCAGGCTGACCGGCTGGTTCGGCCCGAAGAGATCGCCGTTGGCGATCCGAAAGGCAATCGCATAGCCGATGTTGCCGGCTGCGCCCGTCACCGCGACTCGGATAGGTGATGACATGTGGTAGCCTCCTGTGTAATCATATGCAACGCAGTCTTTGACGATGACAGTCGTAGATGATAGCAGCCGCCGGAGAAAATGGCTACAGTTCAACACGCCAGAATGCAACTAGCAATGTACCTAGCGATGCCGGAAATTTGCACAAGGTACAATGCCCCCGTTTTGGGCCTTACACAATACCTGTACTATAGTGACCACTGGTCTGACTCTGCAAGGATACCGTCATTGCGGCCAATCGCCAACCCGGCATCCATGACGCCAGAGATCAGCGACGCGAACCAAACAAAGGAGAATCGTTATATGCAAGCTCAATTCCCTGTTCGCAAATGGCGCGCCGCCGCCGCCCTGATTGCTCTGCTGGCAGGGCCGATTCTGGGGATGATACTCAACGCCGCGCCTGCCCAAGCCGTCCCTAGCGCAGACCCCAGCAAAGAGATTGTCTACGTCGATCGCAACGGCATCATCCGTGTACTCGACACACAGGGCGACCCGCTCGTACAATGGTTCAGCCCCACGGGCGGCTGGCGCGAGATCGACCTTGGCGATGTGAACGATGACGGCGACCTGGAAATCATCGCCATCGGCTCAGAGGGCGGCAATACCAAGATCGGCGTCTTTGACCCGGTCATCGCCTCTGGCATCACCGACCCAAACAAGAAGATCAACGGCATCCCCTGGGACACTCTCTATGAGGAAACCTTCGTGGGCTCACCGGGTATCGTCGTCGCCGGTAACTTCGACAACGCCATCCCCGGCGATGAATTCGCCTTCTCGTACCAGGACACGTCCGGCGTGACCCGCGTCATCGTCATGAACGCAGCCAGCCTCGGCCCGAATGGCAAACCCACCGGTCGAGACTGGAAACAGCACGTCGAATACATCGACCCAGTTTCTGGCCGCGAATGGCGTTTCGCCGCCAGCGGCAACATCAACGGCGTCGGCTCCGATGAGATTGTGCTGGTGGACAGTAAAAGCTCGACCACACGCTTCGACGTCTTCGATGTCGACCAGGGCTTCCTGCGCATCGACGGCAAGAACTCGAGCAGCGACACAATTCGCAAAGTTGCCGTCGGTCAGGTCAAAACCGGCGGCTCTGATGAGATCGTCGAGATCCGCACGACGAAGCCCAGCAACGATGCTCTCAGGGTTTATGAGTGGGATACATCTGACGGCGAACTGGATACCATCAAGGGGTGGGCGTTCGCGCCGCAGCCGGATGCCGTCTTCCTCGCCGATCTGGCCGGCAACGGCGATCAGGAGATCCTCTTCCTGCGCAGCCATCCCTCCGAAGATGCGCCGCGCTTGATCATGCTCAACGAATGGGGCGATGACCAGAAGACCTTGATCGACATCGAAATCTCGCTTGCCGACATCGAAGGCGGTAAAGACGACAGGTTCAAAATCGGCGCTGGCGGTGATATCGACGGAGATGGTCGCGATGAAATCGTCATCGCCAGCGATACGCGCATCGTCGTCTTCAACGACCCGCACCGCACCGTCGGGGCAGACTCGCGCACCGAATACCTCTTGCCCACCAACAACGATACCCTCAAAGTCGGTGACCTCGACGCGATGGGCTTCATCGAAGGCCCGATGTTCGGTACAGATAAGAACCTCGTCTCTGCAGCCGTCCCCACTGGCACGAGCGGCGGCGCCGATACAGTGCTCCTCACCAACATCACCACCGGTCAGAGCGTCGATTACTTCGTCATACAAAACCTGCCGCCCTGGTTGACCGTCAACCCAATGTTCGGCGCAACGCCAGCCAACATCACCTTCAACTTCGACGCGACGAATTTGCAGATCGGGGTCTATCGCCATACCGTCCAGCTCTCGAGCAACGCCAATGTCGTCAACAAGCCCTATTCCATCGAAGTGGTCTTGACCGTTGAACCCGCAACGTTGCTCTTCCAGCCGGGCGCGGCCGGCTTCACTTACTTCCCTTGTGAACCGCCGGTCAACATAACGTCTACGATGGAGATCGAGGTTGGCGGCACGGTTGGCCTAAGCTTCCACGCCGCCATCCTGCCTGTCCCCGAACTGGGCGCGGCAGGAGCAGGTCCGCTGCCAGGCAAGATCACCGGCGGCGAGATCGACAACGGCGTCATGGTCCTCTACGACGAGTTGGGCAACAGCGCCCGGCTCAACACGCTCTCGCCGGCCTCGATCTCGGCAAGCGATGTCATCACTTGGCCGCACGATGTTCCCTGGATCGTCGAGGCGACGTCGCCCGACGCCGTCGTTCCGTCTGCCGTGACACTGACAGTCAACCCGGAGGTCTTGGGCGAATCATTCGATCTCAGCCAAGCCGTGATGGTCTTCGTCGCCGACACGCGCGCCGGTTCGCCGCCCGACAACGTGAAGGTGCTTCCCATCAATGTCATGTGTGCGCAGGATGTGATCCGCATGCCGTCGCTGCATCGCTGACTCCTGCCTTCCGAGTCGCGCGCCGGCATGCCGGTGCGCGACTCGCGCCATCTTGCCGCTCTGAACTTGGACCACTTGCTTCGGCTTGACTTCCCGATCCCCCGCGTGTACACTATTTTCGTAAGGGGCGGCGCCCTTGCGGCTATGGGTCGCGTCCGCCGTAAAGCTGTATACGAAACAATCGCCGCCGGAACGGGAGCGAACAGATGTTGTCTAAATATGGGCGCCGGCTCGTCGCCGAACCTCTCGCCAAGCTGGTCGCCTGGCTGCACGGCATAGGCGTCACCCCCAATATGCTCACCTATACCGGCTTTATCTTCACCGCGGTCAGCGCTTTCTTGCTGGCGCGCGGTTCTTTCGTCTGGGGCGGCGCTGTCCTGCTTCTAGCCGCCTTCTTCGACATGCTGGACGGCAGCCTTGCCCGCGCCACCGACCAGTCCAGCACGTTCGGCGCCTTCATCGACAGCACCTTGGACCGTTATTCCGAGAGCATTACCTTCCTGGCGCTTGCCTATCACTATATGTGGACGCCGGGCAGCCGAACCGAACTCGTCCTCATCTTCATCATTCTGATCGGCTCGCTAATGGTCAGCTATACGCGGGCGCGCGCCGAGGGCTTGAACATCGAGTGCAAGGCCGGCATACTACAACGGCCGGAGCGGATAATCCTGCTTGTGATTGGCCTGCTGATTGGCGGCCTGCTGCCGATTCTGTGGATACTGGCGATCTTCACCAATATCACCGCCATCCAGCGCATTTATGAGGTTTACTGGCGGACTAGCCATGCCGCCGCAAACGTCAAAGCACAGAAGATCGCCAGCCCGGGTGACAATCCGCCCCTGTAAGCGCGGAGCCGTTCGGCGCCCCTCGTCCCGGCGGCCCGCCCGTTCATCGAGCGGCTTCATGCCGACGATTTCGGGAGGCACGGCATCTTGCTCAGAAAACTAATGCGCTTTACTCCCATCCAAACGCAGTTCGACCACAGTGCGGCCGCTCAGACCTAAGCTTAGCAGGCTTGAGTTGGCCGTAATCTTTTGCTCTGATCGACGTCATCATGCATAGAAGGCCTTCGGGAAACAAACGAGTTAGCGAAACGAAATTGCCTACAGACTACTCGGAAGATGAGTTGCTGGAGCGTGCATCCAACCTCGACGAAGAGGCGCTCAGCGAGCTCTACGACCGCTACGAGATGAAGATCTATAGCTATATCTACCGGCGCACCAGCGACCAGTCCCTCGCCGAGGATCTGACGTCGCAGGTCTTCTTGAAGATGCTTGAAGCCATCCACAACGACAAGACCTGGCGCAGTTCCTTTTCCGGGTGGCTCTACCGCATTGCGCATAACCTGGTCATCGACCACTATCGCACCCGCGACCGGCAGAAACAGATCTCCATCGACGACGCGCCCGTCATGCCGGATACCGGCATCAGCCCGGTGCGTGCAGCGGAAATCGCACTGGACTCCGAGTACCTCAAGTCGGCCATCCGCCGGCTGACAGATGAACAGGCGCTCGTTATCAGCTTGCGTTTCCTGGAGGGATACAGCTTCGGCGAAATCGCCGAAATGATGGACAAGACGGAAGGCGCAGTCAAGGCGTTACAGCATCGAGCCGTCGCTACCTTGCGCCAACTGCTCGTCCATGAGTAATCCATGAATCAGCGCATCTTTCTCGTGGGCAGATGCGTCAGCATGATAAAGAGATCGGTACAAGGGCGAGAGTCAAACAATGAACGGCAACCACAGGTTTCCCAACCTAAGCCCGGAAGACGTGTTTGAAGAGGCGGCGTCACGCCTCGAAACCGGCGAATCTATTGAGTCCATCCTGGCGTCGTATCCCAACGCAGATACGGCCGAACTGTCGGACTTTTTGCGCATTATACAGGTCGCGCAACAGATCCAGCACGACCCCATACCCATGCCTTCGCCGGCTAGACGCAGCGCAGCCAAGCAGAACTTCCTCAACGCGGCAGCGGACTTGCGGCGCAAGGAGATGGCGGCCCAGGCCAACCGGCCTGTACGCATTGCCGAACCGCCGCGTCGCCGCGCGGCGCCGCCGCCGGCCCCTGGCATCTTCGAGCGCGTGGTCGACGGCCTGCAGGCTGTCTTCACCATGCGCACCCTGCGTCTCGCGCCGCTCATCGTCACCTTGGCGCTAGTCCTGCTCAGCGTCTCCACGTTCGTCACCATGGCCCAGTCCGCTGTGCCGGGCGACCTGACCTACTCCTTTAAGCAGTGGATGCGCAAGCAGGAACTCCAACTTGCCCCGCCCGACCGCCGCGAGATCGTGCGCCAGATGCAAGAACAGGAGATGGCCGAAGACGTCAAGAAGGCTGCAGAGCGCGCCGATAACAACAGCGCCGTCATCCAAGCGGAAGACACACAGATCTTCTATGGGAGCATGGGACGTCTGCTCAAAATCGGCGGCCTCACCGTCATGGACCGCTATCAGCCCGACGCCAACGTCGAGGAGTTCCGGCCAATGGAGATCGAGGGCGACTTGATCCCCGGCGCCACGGTGAATCTGATCTACCAGATCATGCCCGGCCAAAGCGACACAGTCCAAGGCATCTCGCTCAGCGTCGTCGCCCCGCCCGCCGAGACGCCAACGCCTGAGGCTCCCGTCCCTGCCATCGTAGATGTGCAGCCACGCGATGCAGCTTGCACCATCGAGCAACCCGACGGCTGGGTCGAATACGAGGTCGCACCCGGCGATAACCTGACCTTCCTCGCCAAGCGCGGCGAGGTCGCCGTCGAAGAGCTGATGGCAGCCAACTGTCTCGAATCCGAGACCATCCTGATCGGGGCGCGACTCTACTTGCCTGCCGAAGCCGTTGGCCCGCAACCCGCAATCACTTGCGGAGCCGGCATCCCCGAAGACTGGGTCGAATACGAAGTCCAGGTCGGCGATAATCTGACCCGGTTGGCCGAATCACGCGGAACCACCGTAGACGAACTCATGGCGGCCAACTGCCTGACGTCCGACACCATTGTCATCGGAGCCACACTCTTTATGCCGGCCGATTAAACCGGCATCACATCCTTAACGCTCGCCCGTCAACGGGGCGCCTGTAGCTTCGGCGCCCCGTTTTGTTTTGCTGCCTGTTCATTTGACCGTAAGGTCATCTCCAAGTACAATTACAAGTCGCGTGCGCCCATAGCGCGCGCAAACAGCGTTTCCGATCGGTGCGATATGTAAGGCCGATCTTGTCAATTCGTAGAGGACTGCGAGACTGTGTTCGAGAGCCTCACCGACAAACTGCAGGGCGTCTTCGACAAGCTGGCGCGGCAGGGCAAACTAACCGAAGCCGATGTCAATGCGGCGATGCGCGAGGTGCGTCTCGCCCTGCTCGAAGCGGACGTCAACTATAAGGTCGTCAAGGACTTCGTCGCTCGCGTGCGCGAGCGGGCGGTCGGCCGCGAGGTCATGGAAAGCCTCACGCCGGCCCAGCAGGTCGTCAAGATCGTCAACGAAGAACTAATTGAACTGCTCGGTAAACCCGCGCCGCTCAACCTGTCCGGACAGACGCCGCACGTGCTCATGCTCGTCGGCCTACAAGGTTCGGGCAAAACGACTATGGCCGCCAAGCTAGCCCTACGGCTGCGCAAGTCCGGTCAGCGCCCAATACTAGTTGCGGCGGACATCTACCGCCCCGCCGCCATCCAGCAACTCGAAATCCTGGGCAAACAGATCGACGTGCCGGTCCACAGCGAGGGAACCAGCGTTCCTGCGGCGACGATTGCCAAAAATGCCGTGCGCCTGGCGCGGGAAAAGGCCTACACCACCGTAATCCTCGACACGGCCGGCCGTCTGCAGATCGACGACCAGATGATGCAAGAACTGGAGCAGGTGCGCATGGTGACGCGCCCCTCCGAAATCCTGCTGATCGTCGACGCCATGACCGGCCAGGAAGCCGTCCACGTGGCCGAGGGCTTCAACCAACGCGTCGCCCTCACCGGCCTGATCATGACCAAGATCGACGGCGATGCGCGCGGCGGCGCCGCCCTCAGCGTCCGTCAAGTCACCGGCGTACCGATTAAGTTTCTCGGCACGGGCGAAAAGCTGCCCGACATCGAGCCGTTCCAGCCCGACCGCCTAGCGGGTCGCATCCTGGGCATGGGCGACGTCCTCAGCCTGATCGAACGTGCGCAGGAAACCATCACCGAGGAAGACGCGGCCGCTATGGAGCGCAAGCTCCAAGACGGCAACTTCGACTTCGAGGACTTTCGCGATCAGTTGCGCCAGATCAAGAAGCTAGGGCCTCTCACCGATATCCTAGGCATGATTCCCGGCCTCAACCGCATGACCAAAGAGATCGACATGAACGAGGCTGAGGGCAGCCTCAAAGTCACAGAAGCTATCATCAACAGCATGACGGCCCAGGAGCGACGCAACCCGTCGATCCTCAATGCCGGACGCCGGCGTCGCATTGCAGCCGGCAGCGGCACAACCGTACAAGATGTCAATCAACTCGTTAAGCAGTTCCGCGATATGCAGAAACTCATGAAAGAAATGGGAATCACGGGCGGGCGCAAAGGCAAACAACGGCGCGGCCGCAGCATGCTTCCTCGCGGGATGTCTAATATGTTCGGCGGAATGAACTGAGCCAATAAGGAGCAAGATACCAGTGGTCCGAATTCGTCTGCGCCGCATGGGCGCCAAGAAAAAGCCGTTTTACCGCATCGTCGTAGCAGACCAGCTTTCCCCGCGCGACGGGCGCTTCATCGAGTTCGTCGGCACGTATGACCCGCGCGTCGACCCGGCAGCCATTAACGTTGACGCCGAGCGAGTGGCGCATTGGATCAGCAACGGCGCGCAGCCAAGCGATTCTGTCGCCCAGTTGTTCCGCCGCGTAGGATTGCTCGACGAAAACGGCAAGCTCGTGGCACAGGAACAACCTGTCGCCGAAGCGAGCTAAGCGGGGCGATCATGGAAGATCTCGTCACGTTCGTCGCGGAATCATTGGTCGAAGAGCCTGACCGCGTGAAGGTGTACCGCAAAGAAACCCGCAGAATGACGATCATCAAACTGCGGGTGGCGCCGGCAGACACCGGCCGCGTGATCGGCAAAGGCGGACGCGTGGCAAACGCTATCCGCAGCGTGCTCAACGTTTCTGCGCGGCATGCCGAAAAGCCTGTCATCCTTGAGATCGATTGACCTGCCGCCGGCCGTCCCGCCTAGTTCACGCCGGGCAGCGCCAACGAGAGGAAATGGAACCATAAGCTACAGCGGAAGTGACCCTTCCGCTGTTTTCATGCGCACACGACGATCATGACCGATTCCAGCCAGCCCGCATACCAGCCGAAGCGACGACCGTCGCCCGGCCGAACCTATGTCCACCGCAACCGGTCCGTCTTCGTGCCTAAAGGCGCGCTGGCAGTCGGCCTGGTCGTCGGCGCGCACGGCCTGCGCGGCGAAGTCCGCGTCGAACTACATACAGACTTTCCTGAGCGCTTCGCGCCAGGCAACGTTGTGTTGATGGGCGACGACCTTACAGAAGTCCTCATCGTCGCCTCGCGCCCGCACAAAAACGAGATGCTCGTGCGCTTCGAGGGCGCCACCGACCGCACGGCAGCCGATGGGCTGCGCGGCCAATGGCTCTTCATCGAAGAGCAGGATGCAGCCGAACTGGAAGAAGGCGTCTACTGGATCCATGACATCATCGGCATGGACGTCCAAACCGACGACGGTCGGCGTTTAGGCCGCGTGAGCGACGTGCTTTTCACCGGCGCCAACGACGTCTACCTGGTCAAGCCCGCCGAGTCGATCAACCGCGGCCAGGATATCCTGCTTCCCGCCATTCCCGACGTGATCCAGACGGTCGATGTTCCGGCCCGCCTCATCACCGTCAAGCTGATGCCCGGCATGATCGAAGAATAAACATGCCTTTGCGCGCCAAGGCGTTGTTCGGCGCCCAGGGCGATCGGGCGCATGTTTGACAGATCCGGCGCGGGTGCAGTATCCTCGCGTATAGTTTCAATTGCTCACGACGCCGGTCAACGCCCCCTCTAGGCGGACAGACCATCGACCATCCGCAATAGGCGCGGGAACAATCAGCGCGGGTTGCACCAGACAGGTAGCCATAGACGAGTAGCCGTGGACGAGAAAGCCTACTGGATCGGCTTCAATAAAGTGTCCGGAATCGGCGCCGCGCGGCTGTCCGCCCTGCTCGAACACTGCGGCTCTGCAGAAGCTGCCTGGCGAGCGCCGCTGCACACGCTACAGCAAGTCGGCCTAGACAGACGCAGCATCGAGAACCTAGTTAAGGCGCGCCAGCAGCTAGACCTTGAACTCGAACTGCGCCGTGTTCGCCAGGCGGGCGTCAAGGTTATCACCTGGCTAGATGCGGACTATCCGGCCAACCTCAAAGAACTGGAGAACACACCGCCGCTGCTCTATGTGCGCGGCGAGCTGGAAGACGCCGATATCTGGGCTATCGCCATCGTCGGTACGCGGCGCGCCAGCGTATATGGGCGCGAGGTGGCGCGTACCATTGCCCAGGACCTCGCCGACGCCGGCGTCACCATCGTGAGCGGGCTTGCGCTGGGCATAGACACTATCGCCCACAAGGTCGCCGTAGAAGCCGGCAAACGCACCATAGCCGTCTTGGGCAGCGGCGTCGACCAGATCTATCCTGGAGATAACCGCAGCCTCGCCGCCCGCATCGCCGCCAACGGCGCCGTCATCAGCGAGTACCCGCTGGGCACGCGTCCCGAAGCCGGCAATTTCCCGCCGCGCAACCGCGTCATCAGCGGCCTGAGCAAAGGCGTCGTGATCGTAGAAGCCCCGCGCCGCAGCGGTGCGCTGATCACGGCGAGATTCGCCGCCGAACAGGGACGAGACGTCTTTGCCGTGCCCGGCAACATCTTGAATCCCGGCAGCGCCGGTTGCAACGAGTTGATCCAGCAAGGCGCCGCCCCGCTGCTCTCAGCACAAGACGTCCTTACCCAACTCGACTTCGAGCACCTCATCAGCCGCCAACACGCCCAGCGTCTTGTGCCCGCGGACCCGGAAGAAGCCCGCATTCTTGAATACCTTACACAGGAACCGCGCCACGTAGACGACATCGTGCGCCAGGCGGCGCTGCCTCCGCCTCAAGTCGCCAGCCTTCTGACCCTGCTCGAACTGAAGGGCTATGTCCGGCAAGTGGGCGCCATGAGCTACGTGCGAAGCTAATCGGAGCAGATTGAGTTTGACCGCTAAACAGAAATCCCGTCCATTGTATGCCGCCATTCTAGCCGGAGGCGTTGGCGCCCGCCTTTGGCCGCGCAGCCGTCAGTCGCGGCCGAAGCAGTTTACTGACGTCACCGGCAATGGCCTCACCATGCTCCAAGAGACCGTCGCCCGTCTCACCGGCCTGGTCGACTCCTCGCGCCTCTATGTCATCACCGGGGCGCAGTATGCTGCGCTCGTCGCTGATCAGTTGCCCCATCTACCGCTTGAGCAGATCATCCTAGAGCCAAGCGGGCGCAACACCGCTCCCGCCGTCGGGCTTGCCGCCGCCTTTCTGCACCATAGAGACCCAGACGCAATCCTAGCCCTTCTGCACTCCGACCATGTGATCACAGACGTCGACGCGTTTCAAGCCGCTTTAGCCCGCGCCGCCGACGCTGCAGAAGCCGGTCACATCGCTACCTTGGGCATAGAGCCAACATCCCCGCATACCGGCTATGGCTACATCCGCCGCGCCGCGCCACTGCAGATAACCGGATCCGACCGCTCCGCCCTGCCAGTTTACGGCGTCGCCCAGTTTCTCGAAAAGCCCAGCGCCAAAGTTGCCCAGGCCTTTTTGGCCGAGGGCGGCTATTACTGGAACGGCGGCATCTTCGTTAGCCGCGTGTCTCGCCTCTTGGCGGAATACCAGTGGCAACTGCCGGACATCTACGCCGGTCTGCAACAGCTTGAAGAACAACTCGACAAACATGCAGACCCCGGAGCCGTCTACAACACAGTAGAGCGCGTTTGGCAATCCTTTCCCACAATCAGCATTGACCACGGCATTATGGAGCGGGCGGTACGCGTGGCAGTCGTCCCGCTCGATGCCGGTTGGAACGACGTAGGCAGTTGGGACGCGCTCACAGCCGTGATCGAAGCGGACGAATCTGCAAACTATGTCGTCAACGGTCGCGTCTTGACCATTGATAGCAGTGAGAATATCATCTACAGTGACAAACAGGTTATCGCCATGATCGGCGTACAAGACCTGGTCGTGATCGACGCCGGCGACTGCCTGCTCATCGGTCACAAAGGACAAATGCAGCGCGTCAAAGAGATCGTCGACCTGCTGCGCGATCAGGGGCGAACAGACCTGCTGTAGCCTGAACCGGCGCATGGGGTTGGCAACCGCCTCACGAACGTCGATTGCCGCAGCCTCATTCCACACACAGAGGAGTCATGGATGCCAAACGTATACTCCCCAGGACGCAGTAAGGCGGCGGAAACGCGCCCCGCTTTCTTGGCCTTTATCCGGCAACTAAGCGGCACTTCCTTGGCGATCGGAGCCGTCGTCGGGCTGATCGCCGGCCTCCTCATCGGCTGGGTCTTCTGGCCCGTTGAGTGGAAGAACGCCTGGCCCGCTGACCTTAGCCCGGAAGCCAGAGCGCAGTACCTCGCTTCGGTCGCCCAGGTCTACACCTACTACAACGACGAACAAGCGGCCGAGATCGCACGCGGCCGCCTGCTCAACCTCAACGATGACTTGGCCGGCGAGATCGCCGCGGCCCAAGCCTATTTCGACGAGAACCCGCAGCGCGATTCGCGCATCTACATCACCATGCTCGGCCAACTCGCGGCTGGCCTCGGCGTCTCATCGCCCGACATCATCATGCCGTCCGCAGCCGGCGCCCCTGCCGAAGCCGCAGAAGAAGCCGCGACGCAGGAATCGCCCTCTTGGCTGACGTGGACGCTGTCGTTTCTGGGAATCCTCATCCTCGTCGGCGGCGGCATCTATTTAATCAGCAAACTGGCGCAAAGCCGCAAACGCGTCGTCGACCATGAGCTAGAAGGCGCGCCAGACGACGAGTTCGACGACGATTTTGGCGTAGACCGCTACGGGCCAAGCGCCGGCCCGCAAGGCGCGCGCGGCGTCTCCTCTGCACAGCCCGTTGATGACTACGCCTTCGCCCAAGAGCCTGACGACGAGTTCTACTCGCCCGGCGCCGCTATCGACGAGATTGAGGAAGAACTGGACGACGAGTACTTCGTCGACGAAGAACAGTACGAAGACGAAGACATGGAGCCGGTTGCAGCGCCTGTCGCAAGGCAGGCGGGCGCCGTCCGCCAGACGTCGGGCCGCACCCTCGACACCTTTATCGCCCACTATCAGGCCGGCGTGATCGATTTCGACCAGTCCTTCAAGATCGTCGACCCCGAAAGCAATCGCTACGTCGGCGAGTGCGGCATGGGCGTCAACGTCAAAAACGGCATCCTTCAAGACAACCCCGAAAACGTGATCGCCCTGGATGTCTGGCTGTACGATCAGAAGATGGAGAAAAGCCTGGGCAACCGCACCCGCGTCTTGCTCAGCGAATACGCTCTCGACCGCAACCTAGAGCCGGCGCTCATGCGCGAACGCCCCAACGATCCGCCTCCGATCATAGCGCAACCCGGCGTCAGTTTTCAGCTCAAGGGGCAGAGCCTCATCCTCGACTGCGAAGTGATCGAGGCGGAATACGTCAAGTCGGAGCGTGACGCCGGCGTCTTCCAGAACGTTAGACTGGAGATGACCGTCCGCTCGCGGGCCTAACGCTTTACAAAGGATAGGGGGCAAAACCTCGCCCCCTATTCCCCTACAAACCCTCGTTTGCTATCCCCTATACCCGTTCTTCCGGGTCATATAGCCGCTTGTGTTCCAACACGGCAAAGCGGTCCGTCATGCCGGCAATATAGTCACACACGACTCGATGCAGACCTTCCGGATGCTGGTCGGCGCTGCGCAACGTGTCGGGCGGCAATTGCTGCGGCTCTTCGATATAAGCTCTGAACAAGGCAGTCAACGTCCGTTCAGCCTTGGTCGCCATACGCACAACCCGATAGTGCCGGTAGAAATTGCCAAACAGATAGCGCTTCAGTTCCCGGTTTTCCTCGCCCAATTCTGTCGTGTAGCCCGCCACGTTATGCGGCAAATTGCGCAAGTCTGCCAAGGTGACGACGCCCGCCGCCTGTAACGCCTGTTCTGTCCCTTGAATCGCGGCCAGCACCTCAATGCCCACCAGACGACGGATGAAGCGATGGCGCATCATCGCCTGCCCCAAGTCCGCATCCGCCCGTTCGCCCATGCTCGCCAAGACACGCTGTGCAAGCGCTAGTTGGACCACATCCTTCGGTTCGAGGATGCCGCTGCGCAGCCCGTCGTCCAGGTCGCTGGTGTTATAGGCAATCTCGTCCGCCAAGTTACTCAGTTGGCATTCCAGCGTACCCCGTTCCTCGGGGCAATAGTCGGTCGCCTCGGTCTCGTCGTAATCTGTGTCGTGCTTGACGACGCCCTCCAGCACCTCATACGTCAGGTTCAACCCAGGGTGTTCCGGGTAACGACGCTCCAGTTCGGTGAGGATGCGATAGGTCTGTCGCTGGTGGTTGTAACCGCCGTGCACTTTCATCAACTCGTTGAGCGCGTCTTCGCCCACGTGCCCAAAGGGCGCGTGGCCCAAATCGTGGGCGAGGCAGATCGCCTCAACCAAATCCTCGTTACCGCCCAGACTGCGGGCCAACGTCCGCCCAATCTGCGAGACCTCGACGCTGTGCGTGAGCCGGTTGCGGTAATGGTCGCCTTCAGAATAGACAAAGACCTGCGTCTTATATTCAAGGCGACGAAACGCGGTCGTATGGATAATGCGGTCCCGGTCGCGCTGGTACGCCGTGCGGTAAGGGTGTTCATCCTCCGGGTAGGTGCGTCCGCGACTCTCGCGGCTGCGCATGCCATACCCCGCCAGGGTTTGCTCCTCACGCAGTTCCAGATCCTCTCGCATCAACATGCTCATCTCCTTCGGAACAGGCTCCTGACTAATTCGGCGCGCCGGCGGTCCGTGCCCCGTAGCGTTCCCCGCCGTCCACTGTCACCACATCTCCTGTCACGTAATCGGCCTCAAGCAGATACTTGACGGCCAGCGCCACATCTTCCGGTTCTCCCCACCGCTTCAACAGCGTTCGCCGCGCCGCCGCTGCGGTGTGCCGCGGGTTGGCGTCGGGCGGCGGCAGCACCGGTCCCGGCGCCACCGCATTCACGCGGATCGCCGGCGCCAGTTCCACCGCAAGCTGGCGCGTCAGGGCCAGCAGCGCCGCCTTGCCCACGGCATGCGCCATAAACCTAGGCCACGGCTCCCAGGCGGACAGATCGACTATATTGACGATCGCGCCGCCGCCACGCGCCAGCATGTCGGGAACCAGACTATTGCACACATAGAACGGGCCGTCAATCGAAATGCCCGTGACGCGTTCCCACACAGCCGTATCCGCCGTGGGAAAGTCCATCTTCTCAAATAAGCTGGCGCTGTTGACGATGATATCCACGCCGCCAAACACGTCGCGGATGGTCGTCGCCATGCGCTGTACGTCAACCTGCTGCGCCACATCGCAGCGCACGGCCAACGCTCGCACCCCCAACGCCTTGGCTTCAGCAACCGTCTCCTGCGCTGCTTGTTCCGACGAGTAGTAATTGACGACCACGCTGGCGCCGGCGCGCGCCAACATAAGCGTGATCGCTTTGCCCACGCGGCGAGCGCCCCCCGTAACGAGCGCGACCCTGCCGTCAATCTGCATGATGCTCCTCCACTGTACATACAGCCGGCGGCGGTGGCTAGCTGCCTCTCGCTCCGCCGGCAGGCGGGACAAAAAAGGCCTCCTTTGTGAATGGGACGCATACAGCGCCCAATTCAACCAAAGGAGGCCTCGCTAATGCCAGCCGCAGCGCTCAAGCTTCGATCAAGCTCACGCGCGCTTCTCGCCGTTTCGTTCGCAGATCGCAGCCCCTATTTCTTGGCCGAATCCAACGTGCGGGCGATGATCTCGTCCTGGATAGACCGGTTCTGATCGCGACGGCCTCGCCTGCCCTGTCTCCGGCGAGAGACATTCAGCTCGATGCCTTCCGCCTCCATCGCCTTCTTAAATGCCAATTCCATAGGCGAAAGCACTTCGATCTCCTCGAACTGGTCGACCGTCTCTTCATCAACCTGTTCTTCAGGCTGGGCTTCCGCCGCAGCCGCGGCCGGAGCCGGCTCCTCGCGCAGCCCCTTCAGGCTCAAATCAACGCGCCCGCGCCGCCGGCTCAGTTCGATGATGCGCGCCTCGATCTTCTCGCCCACCTGTACCACGTCTTCCGGTTTGGCGACAAAGCCCTCGCCCATCTCGCGCACGTGGAGCAGCGCATCGCGGCCGATGCCGATGTCGACAAACGCGCCGTAGGGCAAGATCCGGCTGACCGTGCCTTCGACGATGTCGCCGGCCTCCAGATCGCGGATTGTCTTCATCTCAGGGTCGATGAGTGTAAGACTGATGCGGTTGCGCTGCCGGTCCAACTTCTTAATCCACGGTGTGATCGCCTGGCCTTCGCTCAATACATCCGACACTTTGGCGACCCGCCGCGTCGACAATTCCGAAATATGGATCAGCCCATCGCGACCTACGCCAATATCGACAAAGGCCCCGAAATCGGTGATGCGCTTCACGACGCCATCCACCTGCTGGCCAACCGCCAACATGCGCACAACCTGCGTCGAGCCATCGTCCTTGACGATCACCTCGGTGTCCTCGTCATCGGCGGACGCGGCAGGTACAGCCGGCTCTTCTTCAGCGCTTGCCGCCGGTTCTTCGTCAACACTCGCCACCGGCTCGACAGCTTCGGGCGCAGAACTCTCCTCCGCCCTCGCTTCGGCAGCAGCCTCATCGCCCGACTCCGCCGTGCTGGCGACAGGCTCATCTATGGGAGCAATTTGAGCAGCGGAATCCTCAGCTTGTTCAGACGCCTCAAGCGAAACCTCTGCGGCGTCGGACGCCTCTATCGGCTGCGTCTCGGCGCTTCCTTCGCCTTCCAATTCCTGAGCCAGTTCCTTATTAACCGCAGTGTCAGCTTGATTCGTCATGGATTATCCTCCCAAACACCCCCGCGCGCAGATCCCCACACGCGGTAGTCCTCTCATTATGATTGCACAATATCTTTAACATTATACCCGTCCTAGCCCATACAGGCAAAGATTCCGGAGCCGTGTGCATAGCGAAACAGCCGGACAATTTGCCTCGCCCCATACACGGCGTTACACTACACGCTTAGAACGACTTGTTCCGGCAGCCCGCCCCGGATGTCTCGTCCCCGGCTGGCGTCGCCGCTCCATCCTTAATTCAGACAGCTGCACATCGAGGGAGTCATAGCAATGACCAATACCCAATACGACGCCGCACGCAGCGAACTGCTCGCTCGCCTACGAGAAATCGACGACCTCTCAGCCGCCGCAGACATCCTGCATTGGGACCAGGCTACCTACATGCCGCCGGGCGGCGCCGCCGCGCGCGCTCGCCAATCCGCCACCCTGCGCACCCTTGCCCATAACAAATTCACCGACCCTGTCATTGGTCGCCTGCTCGACGCCATGCAGCCAACCGTCGACTCGATGCCCTACGACAGCGACGACGCCGCGCTCGTACGCGTCACCCGCCGCGATTACGATCACGCCACGCGCATCCCCACCCAGTTTATGTCCGATTTCACGGCGCACATCTCCGACTCCTTCGTCGCTTGGGCCGCCGCCCGTCCGAAGAATGACTTCAAAGCCGTCACGCCTTTCCTAACTAAAACGCTCGACTTCAGCCGGCGCTATTCCTCTTACTTCCCCGATGCAGAGCACGTCGCCGACCCGCACATCGCTCGCTCCGACTACAGCATGACAGTCGCAACCATCCGCCCCATCTTCAGCGAGTTGCGCACCTGGCTCAGCGACCTCGCCGCCAAGATCGGCCAACGCCCCCAGGTCCCGGACATTACAAACGGACGCGTCTTCGATCCGACGGCACAATGGCAGTTCGGCGAAGAGGTCGTGCGTCGCTTCGGCTATGACTTCGACCGCGGCCGCCAAGACAAGACCCACCACCCATTTGCCACCAAGTTCTCGATCGGCGACGTCCGCATCACAACCCGCGTGTTCACCGATACGATCAGCGGCATCTTCAGCACCATGCACGAATCCGGGCACGCTATGTATGAGCAGGGCGTCGACCCAAGCTACGAGGCCACCCCGCTAGCCGATGGCGCTTCCTCAGCCGTGCACGAAAGCCAGTCTCGCCTGTGGGAGAACATCGTCGGGCGCAGCCTGCCCTTCTGGCGTCACTTCTATCCTGAGTTCCAACGACACATGGGCGACCAGCTTGACGACCTCGCCTTGCGCGATTTCTACCGCGCCATCAACCGCGTGCAGCCGTCGCTCATACGCGTCGACGCCGACGAAGTCACCTACGGCCTCCATGTCATCATCCGCTTCGAGTTGGAGTGCGACCTGCTCGAAGGCAAGCTGCGCATCTCCGAGCTACCCGATGCCTGGAACGCCAAATACGCCGAATTCCTCGGCGTACGGCCCAAGGACTATCGCAACGGGGTGATGCAAGACGTTCACTGGTATGCGGACTACATCGGCGGCATGTTCCAAGGGTACGCATTAGGCAACGTCCTCGGCTCACAGTTCTATGGCGCCGCCTTGCAGGCCCACCCCGAAATACCGGCAGAGATCGAGGCCGGGCGTTTCGACATCTTGCACAACTGGCTGCAGACCAACATCTACCGCCACGGCTGCAAGTACACCACGCTAGAGTTGGTAGAGCGGCTCACCGGCGGCCCCATCCGCCTCGAGCCCTACAAGGAGTACCTGCAGACCAAGTACGCCGACATCTACGGCATCCGCTAGCCGGACCCGACAAAGCAAGCGGCAGCCGCCTGAGTCGATGCGGCTGCCGCTTCTCTATTGCGGAGACTCAAAGAGCCCGCGAGCGCTACAGGTTATAACGAATGTTTAGGACGTCCCCGTCCTGCACGACGTACTCCTTGCCCTCCAATCGCAGCTTGCCCAGCTTGCGCGCCTCGACCAGCCCGCCCGCCTCGATCAGATCGTCATAGGAGACCGTCTCCGCCCGGATAAAGCCCTTCTGTAGATCGGTGTGGATGACGCCCGCGGCCACCGGCGCCAGCGCGCCGCGGCGCACCGTCCACGCCCGCACTTCGTCGTCGCCGACTGTGAAGAAGCTCTCCAATCCCATCATGCGGTAACAGAAGCGGATCGCGCGGTTCAAGCCGGGCTCCTCGATGCCGAAATCAGCCAAAAACTCGGCGGCTTCCTCCGACGCCATCTGTGCGATCTCGGCCTCCAGCTTGCCGCGCAGGAACATCGTCCGCTCATCCAGTGCATCGGCATAGGCGGAGCCATCGTCGTCGTCCGCCCCGTTGATCACGCGCAGCAGCGGTTTGAGCGACAACAGTCCAAACCCGCCCAGCGCCTTCTGTTCCGCCTCGCTCAGATCGAGCTCCCGCAGAGGCGTCTCCGCCTCCAGCGCCTGCATCAGCCTGGCAAGCAGTTCCTCCTCCGCGGCCATGCGTTTGCGCTCATCGGTCGTGCCGCGGCTCTTGCCCGTCGCCAGCCGCTCCAGCCGCTTGTCGAGGACGGTCATGTCGCTCAGGATCAGCTCTTCTTCCATCATGGCGAAGTCGCGCACGGGGTCTATGGAATCTTCGGGATGCGGCACAGCCTCGTCCTCGAAAGCTCTCGCCGCCAGCATCAGCGCGTCGTTGGCCGCGATGGCGTTCAGCAGCGCGCCGCTAAGTCCGCTCTTGCCCGCGCCTTTCCCCAGCCCGGCAATGTCGTTGAACGTCACCGTGGCATAGGTCGTCTTCTTGGGCTTGAACATGGCCGACAGACGGTCCACCCGCGGGTCCGGCACGTCCACAACTGCCGTATGAACCTCCAGTTGTCCGCTAGAAAACGCCGTGGTCGAAGTCTCGCTGCGCGTGAGCGCGTTAAAAATAGTCGTCTTGCCGCTGTTCGGCAAGCCAATAATGCCAATTTGCATAGAGTGATTTCCGTCAATTTTCCAGTTATTTATCGTGTCGTAGTGTCAGATCGAGCGTTCGCCGCGCAGCCCGTCGAGGGCCAGCGCCACAGCGCCCAACAGCCCGACGTCGTCTCCCAATGCTGCCGTGCGAATCTCCAAGTCCTGCCAGTATGCGGGCGACTGTGCGCGTGCTCGGATGGTCTCCCACATGCTGTCGAGCATGAGATCGCGGCAGTGTAGCCATACGCCCCCGCCAATGACGATGCATTCGGGATTGAACGTATGCAGTATGTTGACGATGCCGGCCCCGAGGTAGCGCCCCACTAAGCGGTACTGTTCAAGCGCAAATGCATCGCCCTCTCGCGCCGCCTGGGCCAATTCCACCGGGGTAACCGCCTCGATATGTCCGCCCGCCAGTTCAACCGCACGGCTAATAGCCCCGGCGCGCAGCGCCATCTGGGCGCGACGGGCGAAATTCGGCCCGGACGTCATCCCCTCCAGCGTGCCGACCAAGTTATTCTCCGGGCTGTCCGCCGACATATTGATCGTCGTATGGCCGATTTCCGCCGCCAACCCCATGCGCCCCAACAGCATGCGCCCGTCGATGATCACGCCGGTGCCGATGCCGGTGCTGTGCGTTATGTACACCATATGCCGAAAGCCCGCGCCGGCGCCGAAGCGGTGTTCTGCCAGGCCGGCTAGGTTGGCGTCGTTGCCGACAAACACTGGCGTGGCGAAGTGCGCGCCGATCTGCTGCTTCAAGTCCACCTCGCGCCAGCCGGGCAGGTTCGGCCCCACCAGCAGCACGCCGCGATATGGATCCGTCGGCCCGGGCACGCCGACGGCGATCGCCCGCACACTGCCTTCGCCCCACACCGATGCGACCAGTTCGCGCATTCGGTCCAGCACAGCATGTGGCCCTTCGGCGGCTAGCGTCAGCACCGCGCGGCGCGCCTCGATCCGCCCGTCCATATCCGCGCGCACCGCGCGAATCTGCGTCCCCCCCAGGTCTACGCCTATCACATGATCCATAGCATCGATTCCTATTGCAGAATGAGAGTTTCTTGCATGCTATTGTAACACCGGCGACGGTGAACCCGACAAAACCCATGAAATTCGTGCTTGACATAGAGGATCCGGCATTGTAAACTAGGGTCGCCGAACGAACATTTGTTCTGCACAGATAAGGAGGAACTACGTATGCAGAGCATAACCCCATGCCTTTGGTTTGATCGCCAGGCCGAGGAAGCCATGAACTTCTATGTGTCCGTCTTTCGAGGCTCCCCCCTCAAAGGCGCCGCCGGCTCCGCAATCGTAAGCATCGAACGCTACCCGGACGACATGCAGGTGGGGCCGATGGAGGATATGGCCGGCAAGGTCCTTACCGGTATCTTTCACCTGGCAGGCCAACGCTTCATGGCATTGGATGGCGGCCCTTACTTCAAGTTCAGCGAAGCTATATCGCTTGCAATCGAGTGTGAGAATCAAGAGGAGATCGACTATCTCTGGGAGAGGCTGTCAGCCGTGCCCGAATCGGAACAATGCGGCTGGCTCAAGGATCGCTTCGGCCTATCGTGGCAGGTCTACCCTGAACTGCTGGGCGTGTTGATGAGCGACCCGGACCGGGAGAAGGCAGGCCGCGTCACCCAGGCTATGCTGCAGATGAAGAAGATCGATATCGCATCGCTACAGAGCGCTTACGACGGAGGATAGAGCCCGGACCGCGCCGGGCGCGAACGCAACAAACTCGATCTTGACAACCGCATTCCCATTGTGATAGATTGTTGCCGTTGCGGTAAGCGCGCGGCCAGCGCGCAGCCAATCAGCCGGCAACTCGTTCTATTCAAACGGAGGCGCACGAATGCGGATGTTTACCCATCATAACAGCCCGAGACTTATCGGCGGAGCTGTTTATCGCTTCCGTGGGAGTAGTGCGCCTGCCGCCTGACACCGTACATCACTGACCGCTCAGGGACCGCAGCGCATCTGCCCATTGCCTGCGGTCCCTTTTCTATTGGCGCCTGCGTGCCCTCCGCACGCGGCGCCTGCAAGAGGACGTAGGCACGGGAGAACGCCCTGGCGCTTACGTCTTTTTGTTTCGCCAGGTCTAGGTCGAAGCCAGCGCTTCGACACGTCAGCAACAGCGTAATTAGTTCAAAACGAGATCGTGTTCGCAAGCCGGACAGAACTCAAGCCAACAGAGGACAACCGTCTCATGTCCCAGCAATCAGAGTCTTTATCCTCCGATCTGGTCCCCAACCTGAGGGATGCCGCCACAGTGAAGCCTCTAGCGGGCCTGTGGCGCCTGATGCGAGGCTATCGCCTGCTCTTTCTCGTCGCCGCCCTAAGCCTGGGCATCGCCGTGATCGCACGCACCGGATCGTACTTGGTCATACGCTACTTCGTCGACACCTTCCTGGCTGATCCGTCAGAAAGCCGCGTGCTGTTGCTCATCGCCGGGGGCTTCGTCGCGCTGGCCGCGGTTCAGGGCGGCTTCAGCTTTGTCGCCGGCTCGCTCGCCGCCAAAAGCGCCGAAGCCATTGCCCAACGCGTGCGCAACTACCTGCTGAACCACATCCAGCATCTGCCGTTCTCATTCCACGACGCCATCCAGACCGGCGAGATGGTTCAGCGCGTCACATCGGACGTGGACGCCATTCGCCGCTTCTTTGCCATCGAGATCATCTCCAGTGCGCGCATCATCTTTCTCTTCGTCGTCAACCTCATCGCCATCATGGCGCTCAATACGCAGTTGGCCTTGCTGTCCGTCATTGTCATCCCGCTCGTGCTGGCGGTCTCGGTCTACTTCTTCCGTCTCGTCTCGCGCGCCTATGAGAACTACCAGGAGCAGGAAGCGGTGCTCACCACCGCGCTGCAAGAGAACCTGACCGGCGTGCGCGTCGTCAAGGCGTTTGCCCGCCAGGACTTCGAGGAAGCCAAGTTCGAGTCGGCCAATATGGACAAGTACCGGCTGGGCAAGCGGCTGCTGCTGATGCACTCGCTCTATTGGCCTATCTCAGACGTGATGTGCGGCGTGCAGATGCTGGCGGGCTTTCTCATCGCTGCGCTCATGGCGATCAACGGCACGATCAGCGTGGGCACCTTCATTGCCTACAACGGCATGCTGCAACTCGTCATCTGGCCTATGCGCAACCTGGGCCGCCTGGTCGTGGACATGTCGCGCGGGCTGGTCTCCTTCCAGCGCGTCGCCGGCGTCATCCGCCAGGAAGAGGAGATCATGGTACAGGATGACGGCGTTGAGCCGGAGCATCTGCGCGGCGAGATCGTCTTCAAGAACGTGGGCTTCGCCTACCCGTCGGATCAAAGCGACAAGCCCGTCCTAGAGAAGCCGTTCTCGTCCAACGGTGCGGGGCGCGTCAATGGCGTTGCGCCCAATAACGGCGTCAGCGGGCAAGACGCAACCTTCTCTGCTAACGGCCATGGAGACGGTGCAGAGGACGGGCATCATGTCGCCGTCGCCCTGCAAGACATCAGCTTCCACGTCAAGCCAGGGCAGCGCGTAGCCTTGCTTGGCGCAACCGGCGCCGGCAAGACATCGCTGATCAACCTGCTGCCGCGCTTCTACGACTATACCAGCGGGCAGATCCTGCTCGACGGCGTGGAACTAAAGCAATACCCGCGTCGCTTCCTGCGCCGCCACATCGGCATCGTCGAGCAAGAGCCGTTCCTCTTCTCACGCACGGTGCGAGAGAACATCGTCTACGGCGTAGGCCACGATGTGCCGCAGGAGCAGATCGAAGCCGCCGCGCGTGCAGCCGCCATTCACGACGTCATCCTGACAAAGCTGCCCGACGGCTATGACACGCTCGTGGGCGAACGCGGCACGACGCTCTCAGGCGGGCAAAAACAGCGCGTGGCTATCGCCCGTACGCTGCTCAAGGATCCGCGCATCCTCATCCTCGACGACTCCACCTCTTCGGTGGACACCGAGACCGAGGCTGCCATCCGCCAGGCGCTGGAAACGCTGATGGAGAATCGCACCACCTTCATCATCGCACACCGCATCCAGAGCGTGATGAACGCCGACCTCATCCTCGTGATGAACAAGGGGCGTATCATCCAAGCAGGCAAACACGACGACCTCGTTAATCAAGACGGCATGTATCGCCGCATCTTCCTGGCGCAAACGCGCATCGAAGATGAACTGCAGAAGGAGTTGGGCAGTGTCTGATCACTACGAATTCGAGGAAGAAGAATTCACAACCCAGTTCAACGGGCAGACCATTCGCCGCATCCTGGCTCAGGCCATGCCGCACTGGCCTTACCTGGTCGGCTTTCTGATCTTCATCGCACTCACGGCTGTCCTAGACGCGTTCTTCACCTATCTGAGCAAGCAGATCATCGACGTCGCCATCGTGCCCAGAGACCGCGACGCGCTCACCAGAATCATCACCATCTACGGCTCGCTGATCGCGGTGCAGGCCGG
>JASGTU010000301.1 GCA_030058085.1 Chloroflexota bacterium | reverse complement strand
GCCAAGTGCGCCAAGACTCCCGGACGCACCCCTACGGCCAAAATGCTTTGCCGCGCGCGGCGGGTGGTGATACAATCTGGGCAGACGCTCATCCGTTTGCCCACCGGTTCAGATTGCATGCCGCGAGAATCCAAGAGACAGACAACCGACCGCAGACCTGTAAAGACGCCGTCCGTTCGAACGGACGGCGATCTCACCGCGCCGCCAAGTTCGTTCCGTGTGGCGTCTTTTGTCGTTTCGACGCTGCTTTTGGTCGTTCTGGCCGCGGTGATTATCTTGGCCGTACGCGATAACCCGCTGGGGGAGATCCCCCCTGTGGCTGTGGCGTCCCCGACGAGCGATGAGGCGACGCCGGAGGGTTCCGCCGCGACCGCGCCTGCGCAGCCGTCTGAATCGCCTGCCGAAACGCCTTCGCCCGCAGCGGAGCAGCCCACAGAAACGACGCCTACAGAGACGGCGACGCCAGACGGCGCCGGAGATACAGTGCAGTTGGGGCAGGAGCGCCGCGTTGAGGAGGCGGGCTTCTCCTTCCGCCCGCCCGCAGAGTATGCATTGGAGTTCGCCGGCGCATCCGTCACCCTGTCGGCGGCGGAGCGCAGCCCCGCTTCCGGCGCCGTCATGCTGCTGCGCGCCGATCTCGCCGCCGAATTGCTTCCCGAACCGGCGGACAGCCTTGGGGATGCTTTTGCGTCATTTGTCGCCGCCTATACGGCGGAACGCGACCTCGTGGCGGACGAGGCGGAAGCGGTGCGCGTCGGCGGCGAAGCCGCCTTGGGCGCGGACCTGTCGGACGGCGGCGACGGGGGAGGCTTCGCCGGGCGCGTGGTGATGACGGAGCCGGCGCAAGATCGCCTCTTTATCATGGTCGGACTGGCGCCAGTCGAGGCTTGGCAGGCACGGGGCGACGTCGATTTCGACGCCGTGTTGGATTCCGTCGCTTTCTTTGCGCCCAGCGCAACGCCGACCGCCGCTTCGCCCACTATCACGGTGGAGATGGCGCCGACCGCAGAAACGACGCCGACGCCCGAGGCTGAACCGACCGAAGAGGCCGAGCCGACGCCGGTTCTCCTGTCGCCGATCGGGCCCGACTCGAACTGGCGCGTCTATTCAAACGGCAACTTCGTCAATCGACTCGCCCTCTTGCGCAGCACCGTATGGGCCGCGACCGACGGCGGCGCTACGGCCTGGAACAAGTCCGCCGGCAGCCATGTCAAGTTCACCACGCTGGACGGATTGTCGACCAACCGGCTCACGTCCGCCGAGTATTGTCCGCTGCCCGGATTGGGCACCTTGTTCGGCAGCGACCTGGGCCTGCAGGTTTTCGACACGGAAGGCGGCAGTTGGAAGACGCTCAGCAGCGCCAATAGCCCCATGAGCTTTGACGACATCGTGGCGCTGCACTGCGATGTCGAGGCGCAGATGTTGATCGTCGCCTATGCGCGGCATGGGCTGGATATCTTCGACGTCGCGGCGGGCGAATGGACGCACGTCGACGAAAACGACGGCCTGGAGACAGGCATCATCCGCGACATTGCCGTGACCGCGCCACAGACGATCTGGCTCGCCTCGCAACTTGGGCTGACACGCTTCAGCGACGGCGAATCGACGCTCTACAACGTAGAAAACAGCCCGATGACCAGCAATGTCGTCACGGCTATTGCCGGCGACGGCGCCGACATCGTGTGGCTGGCGACGGCGGGCGACCTGTATCGCATCGACGGCGAAAGTTGGGAGACCTACAGCCGCGCCACGGTCGCCGATTCGGAATTCCCCAACGGCAGCATCACCGGCCTGGCCCTGGCTGCAGACGGCAGCGTTTGGATCGGCACGGACCAAGTGCAGCTCTGCCGCTTGGACGCGGACGCGGGTCGCTGCGCCGAGTTCTTCAGCAACGAGGAGGGTATGGCCCTGGCGCCGCTGACCAGCCTGCGCCTCGACGAGGACGGCAACGTCTACTACACCACGGCCGGCGCCGGCATCAGCATGTATGACGGCGAGCGCTGGCAGACCTTCGTGATCGAAGACGAACCGGTAGCCGGCAACCGCATCCGCGACCTGGCGCGCGGCCTCGACGATACCGTGTGGATCGCAACCGGCTCCGGCATCAGCCAGGTGCGGGCCGCAGACGGAACGCCCATCACCCTGCTCACCGCCGCCAATACGCCGCTGCTCAGCCCCGACGCCCGCGTGATCCAGCCGGATGCCGCCGGCGGGCTGTGGCTGGGCGCAGGCGGGGCCGCCTTCTATAAAGAGCCGAATTGGACCAACTACACGGCTGCGGAAGGCTTGGCCGGCACGGACATGCAGGCCATCACCATTGACGGTGAAAGCCGCACCTGGCTTGGCTCTAAGACCGGCCTCAGCATTTGGACAGGGACCGGCTTCTTTAACTTGACCACAGATAGCGGGCTGCCCAGCGACGACATCCGCGCCTTGCTCGCCGACGACGACGTGGTGTGGATCGGCACCGGCGGCGGCCTGCTGCGCTTCCAGGACAACCAGCTTCAGGTGTTCAACGCCGCCAACATCAACCTGCCGAGCGACGTCATCACCGCGCTGGCGCTAGACACCGACGGCACGCTCTTGGTCGGCACGGAGCGGGGCCTGGCGCGCTTCCGGGATGACCGCATCATCGCCATCCCGGACATTGCCGCCGCGCCTGTCGTGGACATCGCCGTCGGCGCCGACAACACGGCATGGGTCGCCACGGGCGCGGGCGAGTTGTATCATTTTGACGGCGCATCCTGGATGTCCATCCCGGATCTGTCGCTGCTGCCGTCGCCTGCCATTTCCGCCCTGTTGCTCGACAGCGCCGGCGACCTTTGGATCGGCGCGGCGCATGGCGGCGCGGCGGTTGTGTCGCCTTAGTTGTTTTCGCTGCGCTCGCTCTTGGGGGCGGACGCCTGTTAAGGAAACGCGCCATGCCTGAAGCCATTCCCCTGGTCGTCCACGCCACCCACGAGGCCGGTCTCAAACTCGGCGGCATCGGCGCTGTGCTGGACGGTCTGCTCAGCGCGACGAGCTATGTCGACAACGTCGAGCGCACGATCCTCGTCGGACCTATGTTGGCAGGCGATCCTGTCGTATGGGAGCGGCTGACTAGCCCGCGCAGCGGCATCACGCTGCGCTACAGCAGCCTGCACGGCATCTTCGCCGGCGTGCCCGAATGGCAACGCACCGCGCTGCAGCAGGTGGAGCAGACCTTCGCCGTGGCGCTGCTCTATGGCACGCGGCGTTTCGGCGACCACGAGCACGAGATCATCCTGGTCGACGTCAGCAACCCAAACTGGGATGAGATCAACCTGTTCAAGTACTACGTCTGGCAGAATTACGGTTTCGATGCCGCACGCTACAGTTGGGACCCCGAATTCAACCTGTACTTCATGATCGCCGGGCCGATTTTCGCCGCGCTCAAGGCGATTGGGGCGGACGCCGGCCTCGGGCCGGAGCAGAAGGTCATCGTCGCCCACGAGTGGCTTGGCATGCCAGTCGTCTTTGCCGCGCAGATGACGGAGCCGGGGCAGTGGCGTTCGGTCTTCTACGCGCATGAGACCGCCACCGCCCGCCGCCTGATCGAGGACCACGACGGCCACGATACGCGCTTCTACAACGCGCTCTACAAGGCCAAAGAGTGGGGCCTGAGCCTGGAAGCTGCTTTCGGCAACCAGGATCATCTGTACAAAAATCCGTTGCTCAAACTGGCGGCGCGCTGCGACAACATCTTCGCCGTGGGCGACCTGGTGATGGAGGAACTGCGCTTCCTGGGCGGGCCGCTCTCCAACGCCAACATCGACCTGGTGTATAACGGCATCACGCCCGCCGGCATCACGCTGGAGCAGAAGCTGGTCTCTAAGGGGCGGCTTCAGGCGTACTGCGAAAGCCTGCTCGGCTATGTCCCCGACTACGTGTTTACACACGTCACGCGCATGGTCCCGTCCAAAGCCCTGTGGCGCGACATCCGCGTGCTGGAACACCTGGACGGCATGTTGCGCCAGGCGGACAAGCGCGCCGTGCTGTTTGTGCTCAGCACGAGCGTGCCCGCAGGGCGACGACCGGAGTGGGTGGCGGCCTGGGAGGAGCAATACGGCTGGCCCGCCGGCCATCGCGGGGACAACGGCGACCTGATCGACCTGGAAGCTCCCTATTTCTTCAACGACGTCGAACCGTTCAACCGTTCGGCTACACAGAGCCGGATCGTCCTCGTCAACCAGTTCGGCTGGAACCGTGAGCGCTGCGGGCAGCGCATGCCCGCCGACATGGAGTTCCCCGACATCCGCTTCGGTTCCGACCTGGAGTTCGGGCAGAGCATCTATGAGCCGTTCGGCATTGCGCAGGTGGAGCCGTTGACCAGCGGCGCGCTGTGCTGCATCAGCAACGTGTGCGGCTGCGCCGGCTTCGTGGCGAGTGCGGCGGGCGGCCTGGAGAACGCACCGAACCTCGTAATCGCCGACTATGTCAGTTTGCCCCCCGGCTATTGGCTGGGCAGCCCGTACGATGCGCTTGCCATAGACGGCGGCGTGCGCGGCTGGATCGAGCGCTCGAACAGCTACACGACCGCGCAGACCATCTTCGAGCGGCTGCCCAAAGACGAAGCCGAGATGCAAGCGCTGCTTGAATCAGGCCAGACCATCGCCCAACGCATGAGTTGGGACATTGTGGCGCGCGACATGCTCTTGCCCGGCCTCGCCCGCGCCCTGCATTCGTAGTATTCTGGAGCTTATGGACCTAGCGCGTTACCAACGCCAGACCCTGTTCCGAGAGATCGGCCAAGACGGCCAGGAGCGGCTGCTCGCCGCAACCGCGGTCATCGTCGGCTGCGGCGCGACCGGCTCCGCGCTTGCCAACCTGCTTGTGCGTGCGGGCGTGGGCCGCGTACGCATCATCGACCGCGATTTCATCGAACTGAACAACCTGCAGCGTCAGATCCTCTTTGACGAGGATGATATCGCCGCCAACCTGCCCAAAGCGGAAGCTGCGGGCCGCAAGCTGCGCCGCGTCAACAGCGGGATATCCGTCGAAGCCGTCGTCGCCGACGTTAACGCCGGCAACGTTCTCGACCTGATCGGCGATGCCACCGTCGTGCTGGACGGGACCGACAACTTCACCACGCGCTTTCTGATCAACGACGCCTGCATTCGTCTCGCCCTGCCCTGGGTCTATTGCGGCGTGCTTGCGTCCTATGGCATGACCGCTACCTTTGTACCCGCGGGCGCGGCCGAAAAGCTGCCGGGCGAGCGGGCTGTCACCGGCTGCCTGCGCTGCTTGATGGGCGATGCGCCCGCTCCCGGCGCTACGGCAACCTGCGACACAGTGGGCGTCATCGGGCCGGTCGTCACGCTGCTCAGTTCCATCGCCGCGGCCGAGGCCATCAAGCTGATCGTGGGGCGGGGAACGCTGAATCCCGGCCTGTTGCATTTTGACCTGTGGCTGCACGAGTACGAGCAGTTCGGCGGCGGCGGGCCGCGCCCCGGTTGCCCGGCCTGCGACCTACACCGCCTGGAGTTCCTAGAGGCCGAAGCGGGCGCAACCAGCGCCGCCCTGTGCGGGCGCAACGCCGTCCAGGTGAGCGTCACCGCGCCGGGCGGGCGTGCGCCGCGGCTGGACCTGGCGCGGCTGGAACGGCAGCTTGCGCCCGTCGCGTCGCGGCTGGCGCGCAACGAATACCTGCTGCGCGCCCAGATCGACGGCTACGAATTCACAGTATTTCCGGACAATCGCGCTATCATCAAGGGCACAGAAGACGAGAATTTGGCAAAAGGCCTGTTCGCCAAATACATCGGGGGATGATGTCTCCGGCCAAGTCACGCTCAGAAGGCTCCCGCCCACGCACCCAGTTGCGCGCCATGCGCCGGCAGGACTTGCCCGCCTTGGTTGCGTTTTGGAATCGCGCTTTTGCCGGTCGTCGCAATTATCGCCCTATCTCTGTTGAGGGATTCCGCAGTCGCATTCTCGACTGCCCCGCGTATGATCCGGCCGGCCTGATCCTGGCGTGGCAGCGCGATGCGCCCGCCGATGCCGCGCACGCCTCTGCGAACGGAACTGAAACGCTCGTCGGGCTGGTGCACGCCTTTCGCCCGCCGGAGCAGACCGGGCACTACCAGCGCTGGCGAGCCGGCCATGCCATTGCGACGCTCTATGTGGATCCGGCGCATCGCAACCAGGGGATTGGCAGCCGTCTGTTGCAGGCTGCGGAGAACTGGCTTTACTATTGTCCTGTTGACTTCGGCGGACAGGCCTTGCCCTGCTATGGCGGTGTCGAGGGGCCGCGAGCGCCTTTCTACGGCAGCAGCCAGCATCTCGGCGTCAGCGCGCGTGATACGGAACTGCTGCGCTTTCTGTCCAGGCGCGGCTATGCTGTGAATGTCCCCGGCGACGTTTCGATGACGCTTGATCTGGCAGCCAGGGCGAAGGCGCAACGCGCCGCCAGAAGTGATCCGTCCGCCGAAAGACCGGCTGCGTCCGGCCTGCGTGTGATCGCCATCAGCCATGAAGCGCCCTTCACAGGCCGCGAGCGACCGGAGCGTGTCGAGTATTCGCTATGGGGCGATAACGGCGGCAGCCCCTACGCCGGCCTCGTCCTGGCGGATGGCGAGGATATGCTCCAGGGCGTCATCAGTTGGTATCCGCTGGAAGAGCGCAGCCGCGCGGGCATTTTCGGCTTTTGGCTGGCCGCAGAACTGCGCAGGCGCGGGCTGGGCGCCTACTTGTTGGACCGGGCGCTCGACGAGATTGCCGATGCGCCGTCGCCGCGCGGCGGGTATGCCGCCGTCGAAGTGCAGACGCATCTCGTTCGCCACGCCACAGCCGTCCAGTTGTACGAAGCGCGCGGCTTCCAAGTAGACGAGGCGTGGGTACATCTGGTAAAAACGTGAGCAGTACGCGGCGCGCAGCCCGTGGGGCTGCCCTGATTGGACTGGTTGGCGAACTGCGCGACTTTGCGCTCTAGATGCGCCCGCATAGACGAGGCGCCATTCAACGAGGATAAAGACAATGGCATCCAGGAAAACGAGCGCCCCTTCCCCCAAACCGCCTGCCACCACAGTTGCCGACGGCGATATTGCCGCCATTGTCAACGGTTATCACGGTGCGCCGTTCAATGTTCTCGGCCCGCATGTGGTCTCGGTCAATGACCGCACCGCGGTCGCGATCCGCGCCTTCCGTCCGCTGGACGCCGCTGTCTTTGTGCTCGACACGACCTCCGGCGAGCGCACGCCCATGCAGCGCGTGGACGCCGCCGGCTTCTTCGAGGCCGTGTTCGAGGACCGCGCCGAACCTTTCCCCTATCGCCTCATCGCGGCCGACCCGGCGGGCGCGGAACACGAGTTGGAGGACCCCTACCGCTTTCCGGCGCTCCTGACCGACTACGACCTCTATCTGTTTGGCGAGGGCAACCTGTTCTATAGCTACGAGAAGCTGGGCGCGCATTTCGTGACAATCGACGGCGTGCGCGGCGTCAACTTCGCGCTTTGGGCGCCCAACGCGCAGTGCGTCAGCGTCATCGGCGAATTTAACGGCTGGGACACGCGCGTCCATCTGATGCGCTTTCACGAAGGGCCGGGCGTATGGGAGCTTTTCATCCCCAACTTGCCGGAGGGAACCCACTACAAGTATGCGGTGCAATCGCGCTTCCTCGGCTATAAGGCGGACAAGTCGGACCCCTACGGCTTTTATGCCGAAGTCCGCCCCAGCACCGATTCCAGGGTGTGGGACATCGACCGCTACGAGTGGAACGATCAGGAGTGGCTGGAGCAACGCGAGAAGCGCCAGACCTTCGACCAGCCAATCAGCATCTACGAAGTCCACCTGGGCAGTTGGCGACGCGTGCCTCATGAGGAAGGCGGGGGCTTCCTCAGCTATCGCGACCTGGCGCACCAGCTCGTCGAGTACGTCACGGAGATGGGCTATACCCACATCGAGTTGATGCCCATCACCGAGTACCCCTTCGACGGCTCGTGGGGCTACCAGGCGGTAGGCTACTTTTCGCCCACCAGCCGTCACGGCACGCCCGACGATTTTATGTACTTCGTCGACTACTGCCACCAGCACGGCATCGGCGTGATCCTCGACTGGGTGCCGGCCCACTTCCCGCGCGATGCGCACGGCCTGGCCTTCTTCGACGGCACGCATCTCTACGAGCACTCGGACCCGCGGCTGGGCGAGCATGTGGACTGGGGAACCAAGATCTTCAACTTCGGGCGCAACGAGGTGCGCAACTTCCTGTTGAGCAGCGCGCTCTTTTGGCTCAAGAAGTATCACATCGACGGGCTGCGCGTCGACGCGGTCGCCTCCATGCTCTATTTGGACTACAGCCGCGAGGGCGGCGAATGGATTCCGAACAAATATGGCGGGCGCGAAAACCTGGACGCCATCAGCTTCATCCGTCGCTTCAACGAGGTGACGCACGGCGAGGCGCCCGGCATCATCACCGTCGCCGAGGAAAGCACCTCTTGGCCGATGGTCACGCGCCCGACCTATATGGGCGGCCTGGGCTTCGACTACAAGTGGAACATGGGCTGGATGCACGACATGCTCAGCTACATGGAGAAGGATCCGATTTTCCGCCGCTATCACCAGAGTCAGATCACTTTCAGCATGATCTATGCTTTCAGCGAAAACTTCATCCTGCCCTTCAGCCACGACGAGGTCGTTCACCTGAAGCGCTCGATGCTGGACAAGATGCCGGGCGACGTGTGGCGCAAGTTTGCCAACCTGCGCGCGCTCTATGCCTATATGTACGGTCACCCCGGCAAGAAGCTGCTCTTCATGGGCGGCGAATTCGGCCAGTGGCGCGAGTGGAACGAGGATGTCAGCCTGGATTGGCACCTTGTAGAGACGGCGGAACATCACCGCTTGCAGCGCTTCGTCAGCGCGCTCAACGCCTTGTATCGACGCGAACCGGCCTTGCACGAAGTCGACGCAAGCTGGGAAGGCTTCGAGTGGATCGACTTCAGCGACGCCGACCACTCGGTGATCAGCTTCGTCCGTCGCGCTAAGGACCCCGGCGACCAGGTGATCGTCGCCTGCAACTTCACGCCGGTGCCCCGCCTCGACTATCGCATCGGCCTGCCGGTTGACGGCGCCTATGCGGAGATCCTGAACAGCGACGCCCAGGAGTTCGGCGGCAGCGGCGTCGGCAACCCGCACGGCGTTATGGCCGAGCCCATGCCCTGGCAGAACTGCCGGCACTCGGCTACGGTGAATCTGCCGCCGCTTGGCGTCGTTTTTCTTAAGCGCAAGAGCTAGGCAGCGGGAAGCGGGCGAGGATGGCGGACACCCTGTACATTGCCGGCGGCCAATTGCCGGCTGAGTTTCTCCCCGGCGCGGCGCAGACCGAGCCGGGTTTTGCGCGCGGCGAGGTTCTTCTTCGCGGCGAGCGCATCGTCGCGGTTGGCCTGTCGCCTGAGGCGGGCGCAGCGCCTACGCTCGACGTCAGCGGCGGCTATGTGCTGCCCGGCTTCGTCGACGTGCATGTGCATGGCGCGGACGGCCGCGATACGATGGACGCTGACCCGGCTGCGCTGGATGCCATGGCGCGCTTCTTCGCCCGTCACGGCGTCCCCGCCTTTCTCGCCACGACCATGACCGCGGCGCACGCGCCTACGCTGGATGCGGTGCGCGCCGTGGCTGCGCATGGCGGCAAGACGCCCGGCGGGGCCAGAATCCTTGGCGTGCATCTGGAAGGGCCGTACCTCAGCCCCGAATTCCCCGGCGCGCAGTTGGCATCCGACATCCGCCCGGCCAATTTGGTCGAGTTCGACGAGCTGGTCGAGGCCGGACGCGGCGCGGGTGCGGTGCGCATGATTACGCTGGCCCCGGAGCAGCCGGGCGCGCACGACCTCATTCGCGCGGCGCGCCGCCGCGGCGTCACCGTCGTGGCGGGCCATACCAGCGCCTCGTATGAGCAGTTCGAGGAAGCGGTGGCGCTGGGCGTCAGCCAGGCGACGCACACCTACAACGCCATGACCGGCCTGCATCACAGGCGACCCGGCGCGCTGGGCGCGGTTCTGTCCGACGACCGCGTCGATGCCCAGTTGATCGCGGATAACATCCACGTCCACCCCGCGGCCATGAAGATCCTCGCCCGCTGCAAGGGTGCGCACCGCACCGTGTTGGTCACCGACGCCATGCGCGCCGCGGGGCTGCCGCCGGGCGAGTACGAGCTAGGCGGGCAGCCGGTCTTTGTGCAGGAGGGGATGTGCCGGCTGGTTGACGGGACTCTAGCCGGCAGCGTGCTTACGCTGGAGCGCGGGCTGGCGAACTTCATGGCCGCGGCGGGGCTGAGTTTGGCGCAAGCCTGGCCCGCAGCCGGACGCACGCCCGCTGTCTCCATCGGGCTGGGCGGCGAGCTGGGCCGCATCGCGGCGGGCTATCGCGGCGACCTGACGGTGGTCGACGCGCAGGGCGAGGTGATCGCCACGGTCGTCGACGGGCGGGTGGCCTATGTGCGCGAGGCGGAGCGTCTAGGCGGCGACGGTAGTTACGAGCACGCGCTTGGCCCCGGCGGCGAGTAGGGCGGCGCGCACCGGCTCCACAGCCTCATCCTCCACCAACGCGATGATGTTGCCGCCGCCGCCGGCCCCGCTCAGTTTGGCGCCGCCGGCCCCTGCAGCCCGCGCCGCCGCCATCAGACGCTCCAGCGCAGGCGTGCTCACGCCGATCTGCGCCAACAGCGCCTGGTTGCGGTCGAAGAGCGGGCCCAGTTCGACGGGCTGCCCCGCTTCGAGGGCTTGGCGCGCAGCTTGGACGATCTCCCCGATCTCATCGAACCATCTATCGTAGCGGGCCGGGTCCGCCGCGCGGCGGGCGCGCACCTGGTCCACCATGGCGCGCGTCGGGCCGGTTGCGCCGCTGTCGGCAATGGCGATGCGGAACGGCGCAGCGCAAGCGAAGATCGCGGGCGGCTCGCCGCGCACGAACCAGACCGGCTGCCCGTAGGCGACGACGGTGTTGTCGATGCCGCTGGGCGTGCCGTGGTGAACCTCCTCGCCCGCATAGGTCAGTTCGCTGACGAGTTCCGGCGCAGGCTCCATGCCGGCGTGCAGCAGGATCGCTCGCACCAGCACTGCGCTGACCGCGGCGCCGCTGCCCAGCCCGCCCGCAATCGGCAGGTCGCTGGCGATATCGATGCGCCAGTCAGGGTCGTCGGCTAGCCCGGCGCGGCGCAGCGCCAGGCGGGCGACCAGCGCCAACGGGTCGTCATGCGGCGCGTCAGCCAGGCGGATTGTCTTACCCAGATCGAGCGCATAGATCACGCAGCCGGCGCCCGCAGCCCCGTTGCGCACCTCGGCGGTCGCCACAGCCTCCCACACAGGGACGGCGATGGCCGGGCGACCGTAGACTACGGCGTGCTCGCCGGCTAGGATGACCTTGCCGGGGGCCTGGGCGCGCGTCATGGGCCGTCCTCTGCCCCCTGTGAGGCCAGCGCGTCGCCGATCGCGTCGACGACCGCTTGGTTCTCGGCCTCGGTGTTGTAGAAATAGGGGCTGAGCCGCACAGCGCCCGGCCGGTGATCGACGATGATGCGGCGATCCTTGAGCGCCGCGACCGTCTGCGCGGGCTGCGCTGCGGGCAGCATGACGATGCCGGCGTGGCGATCCATGTCTTGCGGCAGACGCGGGGCTAGCCCCGCGGCGCGCAGCCGTGCGGCCAAGTCCGCGACCAATTCCCGGGTGCGGGCGCGCACCGCGGCCGGGCCGATCTCCTCGATGATGCTCATGCCGGCGTTGGCCGCGTAGACCGCGGCGACGGCGGGCGTCCCCGGCTCGAAGCGCCGCGCGTCGTCCGCCCGCTCGAAGCGGACCGGGTTGAACTTGAACATCTCTTTGGCGGCGAACCAGCCGGTCGTCGTCGGCTCCAGCCGGTCGATCAACTCCTCGCGCACGTACATGAAGACCACGCCTGGCCCGCCCAACAGCCACTTCAGGCCGCCGCTCAGGTAGATGTCTACGCCCGCAGCCTTGACGTCGACCGGAAGCTGGCCCGCGGCCTGGTAGCCGTCGACCAGACAGAGCGCTCCACGATTGTGCGCCAGCTCGGCGATGGCCGCGATGTCCTGGATCCAGCCGCTGGTGAAAAAGACGTGGGTGGTGGCGACGAGCGCAGTGTGCGTATTGATGGCTGCGGCGAAGGCGTCCAGGTCCACTCCGATGCGGTCCGTCGAGTGCAGCAGGCGCACCTGAGCGCCCTCGCGGCCGCGCGCCATCCACTGGTAGGGCAGGGTGGGGAAGTCCATCTCCGTCACCACGATCTCGGGACGTTCGGCGTAGTCGAGGCTGCTTGCGATGACGCTCAACGCCACGCCGACGTTGGGCAGGATGGCGATCTCGTGGGGCTGGGCGTTGATCAGGCGGGCAAAGCGGGCGCGGGCGTCGGCCAACTCGCCCCACCACAGCTCGTACCAGGCGCTGGCGCCGTAGCGCTGCCACAGTTCCATGAAGCGCTGCATGGCTTTCATGCTGCGCCGGCTGAGCTGGCCCAGGGAGCAGGTGTTGAGGTAGATGCTCTGTTCCAGGCCGGGGAACTCGCCGCGCCAGGCGGCGGTCAATTCATTCATCAGGCAATCGCTCCTTCGGTGCTAAGCGCCGCGCGCAGCACGTCCGGCGCGTCGGTGATGATGATGTCCACGCCGAGGGCTTGCAGCCGCCGCGCCTCGTCCGGGTCGTTGACCGTCCAGACGTTCACGGCCTTGCCTCGCTCCTTGGCCCAGGCCATGTATGCCGCGTCGACCAGGGAATTGTGCGGGTGCAGCGCTTCCGGCGCCATGATGGGGCCAAGCCAGGCGTCAAGCAGGTAGGCGGGCAGCGGCTGGTGGTAGAGCAGGCCCAGCGCGATGCGCGGCTCTGTGGCGCGCAGCTTGATCAGCGAGACCGGGTTGAACGAGGAAATGATCACCTGGTCAAACAGGTTGCGCCGCCGGATCAGGTCGATCAGCGCTTCGCCTTCGTCGCCGCCGTCGTGCTCGTACGCCTTGATCTCGATGTTGAACAGGCAGCGGTCGCCGGCTAGGTCCAACACTTCGACCAACGTAGGGATGCGCACGCCGGCGAAGGCGGGGCTGAAGCGGCTGCCCGCGTCCAGGCTCTGCAACTCCTCCAGCGTCAGTTCGTCGACTGCGCCGTGACCGTCGGTCAACGCGTCGACCGCGTAGTCGTGCAGCACGACCAATACGCCGTCCTTGCTGCACTGCACGTCCAACTCGATGCCGTCGGCGCGCATGTCCAGCGCAGCCTGAAAGGCGGGCAGCGTGTTATCCGGCGCCACGGACTTGGCTCCGGAATGCGCAAACAACTGCGGTACAGTTGCCATAGCGGGTTGTCCTTTGGGGTGGGTGTACAGGTGTAGATGAGTCCGGTATGACTTAATCGGGCCGCCGGGCGGGTTCCGCTCTAGAGAGCCGTTCGAGTTCTTGCCCGTCGATCAGGTGGAGCGGCTTGCCCGCGGCCCACCGGCGCGCGGCGTCGCTGATTGTACTGGTCGTGACCAGATAGCCCATCGCCGCGCCGTGATGGAGCATCGTGCCGTAGAGGTCGCGCACAACCGACTCGCCCACGGTGCTTTGATAGCGCTTGCATTGCACGACGGCGCGGCGGCCTCTGCCGTCCGTCACCAAGATGTCGACGCCCCCGTCGCGCACGTCAGGCGTGTTTTCCACGGTGTAGCCCTGGCGTGCGAAGAGCCGCTGCGCCACGTATTCTTCGAACTGGCTGGGCGTAAGCCGGTAGAGCTCGTCGCGCGACAGCGCCGGCCACTGTGTGGGGCGCAGGCGGCGCAGCCAGGCCGCAATCATCCGGCGCCAGCCCATGACGACCCACACGCCGGCGACGACGCAGGCGATGACCAGCGCCAGCTCCACCCAGCCCAGGCGCGGCGCGCTCTGCGCCAGCAAACGCAGCCCAAGCCAGGCATAGAGCGCCAGCCACGCCGCCGTCCCCAACAGCAGCGCCCCTGTCCGAACGTGCAGTTGGGCAGGGGGACGCCATTGGGGCGGGCGGAATTCGAAGGTGCGTTGCGTCATAGCAGGGCCGGTTTAGCGTTTAGGAACCGAACAGGCGGCTGAGGAAGCCCTTCTTTTCGGGCGGGTCGGGCAGCGGCGGGTCGATCTCGAGTTGCGGCGCAGGCTCTTCCTCTTCCGCGTCGAGGATGCCGAGTTGCCTTTTGAGGTCGTCGGTCATGGCGTCGGGCGTCCACATTGGCTCCCACACGATGTTGACCGTGACGGCGCTCGCCCCATGCGCCTGTAGGGTCTGCTCCACGTTTTCGATGATCTGCGGGCCGAGCGGGCAGTGCGGGGTGGTCAGCGTCATGTTAACGGTCACGTGATTGTCGTCGTTCACCTCGATGCCGTAT
>JASGTU010000300.1 GCA_030058085.1 Chloroflexota bacterium | reverse complement strand
CCACAGAGCGCTTCTCCAACGGCGATTGGGCGCAACAGGCGATGCCGCGCAGTTGGAAGACGTGTCGGTCAGATCCGCAACCTGGTTCTATGATCAACCGGTGCAGGGGCGCTATCTTTTCATGCTGCCCGTGCCCAGCCAACTCTACGCCGTCTCCGCCCGCTTTAGCGGGGATCGAACCGTTGTGTTCGACCTGAAGACGCGCCATCAGCCCTACTTCGGCCCGCGCTACCTGTGCGGCAAAGAAATGCAGGACGGCTCAGCCGCAAGGACCGAGTAGTGCGCACAAGCGCACACAGCTACATGCCCGTCTCGGCGCGTTCTGTTTCCACCCACATGCGCCGCCCGTCGCTAGAAATATGCACCCGCCCATGCCGGTCCGTGCGCAGCACGCGCCGCCCGCCCAGGTTTTCGAGCGCTTCCGCATGGGGATGGCCATAGCGGTTATCGCCCCCGACCTGGATCACCGCAATCTGCGGATCGACCGCCTGCACAAAGGCCCCGCCGGTGCTTGTCTTGCTGCCGTGGTGGCCCGCTTTGAGCACGGTCGACGCCAGCGGCGCGCCCTGCGCCAGCCAGTCCGCTTCGCTGGCTAGGCCGGCGTCGCCGGTCAGAAGAGCGCTGAAATCGCCATAGACCAGCTTCAACACGAGCGAGTTCTCGTTCTCCGGGTCCGGGCCGATATAGCCGCCGGGGTCCGGGCCGATCACCCACAACGCAACGCCGTCGCCTAGGTCAATCCAGCCGCCAGCCGCCTGTTCGTGGACCGGGACGGCGGCGGCATCCAAGGTTGCACGCCAATCGGCGCTCGCCTCGTTGCCCAGGCACGCGGCCGTGCTCACCGCGCCGCCGATGGTGAACCTGCTGGGCAGCGCCATCTGGCCGATCATGTGGTCGCCGTCCGGGTGCGTCAGCAACACCAGGTCGAGGCTGCGGTCCCAGAACGGCATCACCGCGCCCAACTCGGCCAACAGCGTCTGCGGGCTGATGCCGCCGTCGATCAACGCCTGATTGCCGCCCGGCGTCTCGATGAGGATGGCATCGCCCTGCCCGACGTCGAGGAAATACACGTGCAGCCGCCCGTCCGGCTGCGCCACAGCCGCGGCCCAGACCAGGACCGCCGCCGCGCCGGCGACGACGAGCAGCACAGGCTGCGCCAGGGCGGCCCGCCAGTTCCACGTTTGCACGCCAAAGATGCGCGCCGCCCACTGGACGATGGCCCGCCGCCAGTGAATGCCGAACAGCGCGGCGTAGGTCGCCAGCAGCGCGCCGGTCCCATAGTGCGCCACTTCCACGCTGGCGAAAGGCAGAGCCGCCGTCCACGTCACGATGCGCTCCGTCCAGAAAAGCCCGAGCCAAGCGATCCACAGCAGCGCTTGGCCTGGCAGCGTCGGCCCCAGCGCCGCGGCCAGTACGCCTGCGCTGCCCCACACCGTGATCAGCGGCTGCACCGGCACGATCAACAGGTTCGCCAGCAGGCCGATCAGGCTCACACGCCCAAAGATGTGCGCGATCAGCGGCATCACCGCCAGGCTCGCCGCGGCGGACACTACCACGCCGTCCTCCACCAGCCCGCGCAGCACGCCCCGCTTGCCCGTATCGCCTGCGGACGCGGCCAGAAAGGGCGATGCGCCGCCCGGCGCCGAAGGCCACAGCCGTTCCATCAGGCGCGCCAGCGGTCCTGTGAACAAGATCAGCCCGGCCGTGGCGCCGGCGCTCAGTTGAAAGCCCACATCCCACAGCGTCAGCGGGTTGACGACGGTCAATAGCCAGGCGGCCGCGGCCAGGCTGATCAAGCCGGTATTGCGCCGCCCCAGCCAGACCGCGGTCACCGCCAGCCCGCCCATCAACGCCGCGCGCAACACCGCCATGTCGCCGCCGACCAGCAGCGCATACGCCGCAATGCCGGCCAGCACGGGGATGAGCGCCCGCCGCCTGCCCATCACCCGGCCAAACAGGCCGGCCAATACGCCCGCGATCAGCGCCACGTTGCTGCCGGAGATCACGATCACATGGCTGGTTCCGGTGGCGTTGAAGCGATCCATCACCTCGTTGGGGATGCCTGCTTCGATGCCAAGCAACATACCGTTGGCGAGCGCGGCGTACGGTTCCGGCAGAAGCCGGTTGACCGCGGCCTCACCCCTGGCGCGCAGGCTATACAGCGCACGCAACAGCCGCATGCCGCGCGGCGGGCCGTCCAGCGCCTCCACGCTCGCCCGCGCCAACTGGCTGCGGACGCCGCGGCGCGCCAGATAGTCCCGATAAGCCCCGTCCTCCCCGGCATAGGGAGCAGCCAGGAAGCCGCGCGCCCGCACCGGCTGCCCGTAGCGATAGGTCGCGGCCGTGCGCGTGGTCAGCCGGGCAACGCCGCTCACATCATGCGCATCGCCATCAAGCCACAGCCGTTGCGCGGCGATGTCCACTTGCTGCACGGCATCGCGCACCGAGGGATAGCTCCACACATAGCCTTCGACGACGACCTCGCGCGCCTCGTCGTCGGGCGCATTCCAGTAGCCCAGGTCAGCGGGCGTTAGGCAGGGATACAGCGGCTGCGCGGCGTAACGCCAGAAGCCGCCGGCTAGGCACAGCACGATGCCCGCCCACAGCGCGGGGCTGAGGCCGCGGCGCGGCGGCCTGAAGCCTGCGCTGCGCGGCCAGCGCAACGGCGCAGACGCTTGCGGCTCCGGCAGCAAGCGGTTTAGCAGAGGCGTAACGGGCAGCGCCAGGAGGAACAGCGCCCACCACCGGCTCGGAAAGGCGCAGGCGATCAGCCCCATGTTCCACGCGGCCTGTCCCAGCGCGATGCCTGCCAGATAGGCGAGGGCTAGATACAAAAGTGTCATGGCGTAAAGCGTGATCGGATGGGGCGCGCCGGCCTGAAGAGAAAAGCGGATGCTTGCGTTCAATCATACAGCAGCGCGCCGTCTGTTCCAATCTTTGCCATTTCCGCCCTTTGACCATCCGGCGAACGTGCTGTAGACTTGCGAATTGCCCGAAGCCCGATACGGCTCTGCCACACGCCCGCGCTCTGCCGGTCAGCCGGCAAAGCGAGAGGATCGAAGGAGGAACATCTTGCAGGCATTTGACTATGTGCGGCCAACTACCGTAGATGAAGCAGTGTCGATCCTTGCCCGGCATGGCGACCAGGCGCGCGTCCTCAGCGGCGGCACTGACCTGATCGTGGCGTTGCGCGAGAGCCGCCGCCAGGTCCAGGTCGTCGTCGACATCAAGGCGCTGTCCGAAACGGCGGAGCTGGCCTACTCCCCGCAGGCCGGGCTGCGGCTGGGCGCGGCCGTTCCGTGTTACCGCATCTACGGCGACTCTGCTGTGGCCGCGGCCTATCCTGGCCTGATCGACGCCGCTCGCCTGATCGGCGGCATCCAGATCCAGGGGCGCGCCAGTATCGGCGGCAACATCTGCAACGCCTCCCCTGCCGCCGACTCCGCGCCTGCGCTGATCGTTCACGCCGCGACTTGTGTCATCGCCGGGCCGCACGGACGGCGCGAAGTCGCCGTAGAGGACTTCTTCGCCGGGCCGGGCAGGACCGTTCTGCAACCCGGCGAGTTCCTCGTCAGCATACGCCTGCCCGCGCCCGAACCGGGCTTCGGCGCAGCCTATTTGCGCTTTACGCCGCGCAACGAGATGGACATCGCCGTGGTCGGCGCAGGCGCCTCGGTCGTGCTGGATGAGACCCGCCGTACGATCCGGTCGGCGCGCATTGCCCTGGGCGCGGTGGCGCCGACGCCGCTCCTCGTGGCTGCGGCGGGCAACGCACTGGCGGGCTTGCCTGCGGATGACGCGGCTGTGGAACAAGCGGCTGCGTTGGCCGAGGAGGCCGCCCGCCCCATCACGGACATGCGCGGGACCGCCGAGTTCCGCAAACACCTTTCCGCGGTGCTGACCCGCCGCACGCTGCGTGCGGCCATCGCCCGCGCCCAAGCAGCCTAGGCCGGAATCGAAAAGAAACCCAACCAGAGAGGCAAGCGAATGTCGGAAAGCGTACGCGTCCAGGCCAGCATCAACGGGGAAAAACGGGAGTTCCTGTGCGAGCCGCGCCAGAGTTTGCTCGAGGTCCTGCGCGACACGCTGCAGTTGACCGGCGCCAAAGAAGGGTGCAACAACGGCAACTGCGGCGCATGCAACGTCATCCTCAACGGCGTGTTGGTCAACTCCTGTCTTGTCCTGGCGGTGGAGGCCGGCGGCGCCGAGATCACGACCATCGAAGGGATCGCGCTCAAGGACCGCCTGCACCCGTTACAGCAGAAGTTCCTCGAACACGCCGCGTTGCAATGCGGCATCTGCACGCCGGGCTTCATCGTCTCGGCCAAGGCGCTGCTCGACAACAACCCCGACCCTACGGAGGAAGAAGTGCGGCATTGGCTGGCGGGCAACCTCTGCCGCTGCACCGGCTACGACAAAATCATCCGCGCCGTGCTGGACACGGCTGACAGCGCCGACATGCAGTCTGTTCGCGGCTAGCTGAAGGCAGGCGGCATGCCGGGCGTCGAGCACGAAGTTTGGATCCCCGCGCTGCACCGCGATCTGACCGGGGGCGTCGAGTCTGTTCGAATAGCAGGCGACACGGTGGGCGAGGTCATCACCCGCCTGGAGCGCCTCTACCCCGGCATCGAAGCGCGGCTCTGTGACGAGGGTCGCATCCGCCCCTACATTTCGGTGGCGGTCAACGGCGAGATCACACGGCGCGGCCTGCGCCAGCGTCTCGCCGCGCCCAGCGAGATCCACTTTGTGCCCGCGCTCGGCGGCGGCTAGGTCGTCGCGTACCTAGGCCGCTCCATGTATGTGTTGTGCCGCGCTCCTGTTCTTTGAGGGACGCAAGCCCTATTCAATTG
>JASGTU010000299.1 GCA_030058085.1 Chloroflexota bacterium | reverse complement strand
CCTTGTGGTTGCCCGTCACACGTCATTTTGTCATTCTGAAGCGAGCGCAGCGAGCTGAAGAATCTCGTTTTACCTGCCGGCAAAACCGAAAACTTTTCGCTTTTCGCCGCCGCGCCGACCGCAGCCCTGTCACACGCTCTCTAACGCCGGAGGCCGGCCCAGTGCTGGGCCGGCCTCCGCAGATTAGCAACTCAAGCGCGTAACCAAGCGCGTAACTGAATGCGGTTAATCAAACAGTGCGTTGATCTTCGCGTTCGCCTCTGGCAGGACATCGGCCGCGGTAGCCGTGCCCAACATGATCGAGTCCAGCACGGGCGTCATGATGGCGACGATCTCCGAGGCGTGATCGGTGACCGGATAGAGGAACGTGCCCTCCGGGTCCAACGCCTCCTCCGTAAACGCCGAGACGTCCAGCCCCTTCGCTTCAAACGCAGCCAGCGCGGCATCCACGCCGGACTGAATGGAGGGGAACACCACAGCCGAGGCGCCGACGCTGTCCAAGCAGTCGGACGAAGCCAAGTATTTCACCCACTCCCAGGCCTCATCCGGATGCTCCGTGCCCACCCAGATGGTGTCGGAGATGCCGTTGAACATGCTCTTGCGGCCCTCAGGCCCAATCGGCAATTTCCCAAAGCCAATCTCGAAGTCGGTGTTCTCGGCGTACCAGTTGATCATCCACGAACCGTCGGTGGTCATCGCACCCCTGCCGGCGGCAAAGAGCGCGCTCTTGCCCAGGCTTGAGGTATCCTCAAACGGCGGCGAGTAGCCCTTTTCCAGATGAAGGTCCGCATACCACTGAATGGCCTCGATGAAGGCCGGATCATCGTAGTAGTAGTGGTCGCTCCACGGCCCGTCGTTGTAATACCAGTCGTTGCTCACCCCCCAGTGGCTCCACTGGGTGTGACCGTCGGCGCTGGAATTCTCTGTGATGAAGCCGTACTGCACGACGTTGTCCGGGTCAAAATCGGGGCTGAGACCGTTGTTGCCGTTGGCGTCCAGCGTCAACTTCGCCACCGCTTCTTCGAAGGTTCCGCCATCCTGCGGGTTCCAGGTCCAATCCTCCATGACGGCCGGATCGATGCCCGCCTCTTCCAGCATAGCCTTATTGTAGAAGACGGCGACCGTGTCCCAGTCCTTGGGGAAGCCAAACCGCGCAGGCTCCTTGGCCCAGAGGTCCGCCAGATCGCCGATGTAGTGGTCGACGGACACGCCGTCTCGCTCCACCCACGGTTGAATGTCAATCACCTGGCCCTTACTCACGAACTCGGGCAGCTTAGAGATGTTGTTGGTGAAGACATCCGGCGCCGTACCGGCGACGAACCCGGTCTGCAAGTCGGGCCAGTAGTCGCCCCAACCGCTTTGCTCGATCTTGATGGCGATGTTGGGGTTCAGTTCCATAAACTTCTCGGCGCAAGCCTCGTAGGGAGGCAGTTGATTGGCGTCCCAGAGAGCATAGCGCAAAGTCACCTGCTCACCGCTTGCCGCCGGAGCGGCCTCTGGACCGGTCGCGGCCTCTTGGCTCGGCGCTGACGTGCATGCGCTGAGGGCCAGACCGGCAATGAGCAGGAACGTAAGCGTAAGCGGCAACAATCTATTAAACTTCATGGTCTTTTCCATCCTTCTGAACATGGGTTGTCATTGGGTGATGGACTCCAGCGCCTACATCTGCGTTTGATGCGATTGCTCCTCCTTCCTCTCTCTTCATAGGCCGGAGCCTGTAGACGGGGGCCATACAACAGTCAGCGTTACGCCACTACCGCGGGACGTTTGGTCAACTCCTCCGTCCACGGCTGAACCTCAGCCGTAACAGGTTTTCCACGTTCCAGCGCCTGTGCCGCCAGGATATCCAGGTAACGGTCCTGGCAGGCCTCGGCCAGCGAGTAAGCGACTTCTCCTCCATTCACGTAATCCGCCATGCGCAGCAACAGATCGGCAACGGCGATCTCGTCATCAGAGAGTTCCGCAGGGCGCATCGGGTTGACGTACCACCACCGCCCTCCAGCCTGAATCCCCTTCAGGTAGTTGCCCTCCAGATTGCCGTCGACGCCGGCGCTGTGGCGCGTGAAGGCGACATAGATCGGCGTGCGATAATCCTGCAGATAGACGGCGCGATCATCCACGATTTCGCCGCGCTCCCCGCGTACGAGCAGCCGCTGCCCGCGAATCCACGAGAAGTACTGCTCGCCGGTGAAGTCGATCACCCCCAGGCGGTCGCCAAAGTCGAAAAAGGTAAAGGTCTGGCCGGCCTCGATCACCTTCTCGTGGCTGGGCGGACCTTGGCGGCCCGGCCCCTCGACGATCGGCGAGGTGAAGCGGCGTGCGCTGATCGCCGGCAGCTCCCCGCCAACGCCCAGGTAACGCCGCATCAGGCTGATGCCGTGGTAGCCGTGGGCCGCAGAGACCTGCGCCTGGCTGACCCGACCGATCAACCCGCTGTGCGCAAAGGCCAGCCGGGCGGCGTGATGCGGTTGCAGCCAATATTGCTCCGCCACCTGGATGCGCGCCCCTTGTTCCGCCAGGGACCACATCTGATGCATTTCCTCTACCGTGACCGCCGGCGGCGTCTCAGACAGCACAGGCGCACCCATCTCCGCCAACTGCCGCACGATCCCCGCGTTGGCGGGCCACGAAACGCTGGTCACCACGAACTCAGGCGCCTGCGCCTTGACCATCTCGGAGATCGAACCATAGACCGGCACGCCGTATTCGGTCGCCCACCTCTCGGCGTGCTTGGGCGTGCGCGCCGCGATCCCCGCCGCCTCTAGTTTGCCTTGGCTGGCCGCGGCCGCACGCAAGAAGAAGCGCACGCGCCACCCGCTGCCGACAATGCCAAAACGTGTCATGCCACACCTTCCTTAAGCGTAATCGCTAGGCCGATTTAGTTATTGGGGGCAAGTTGCGCCCGTTGCGCCCGCCCCCCTGCCCGCTATAGGGCAACCCGGGCTGCCACTCGACCTTTTGCGGCGCAACGAACTCCCCAAGCGGCAAGGTGACGGGGACGCCGCCATGGCGGCAGGAGAGATAGGCGGCTTCGCACATCTCCAGGGCCATCAGCGATCCTTCGGCTACAGCGTAGTCGGGCTCGCCCCGATCCATCTGCGCCGCCATCGCGTCCAGGTGGCGCTGATGCCCCGTGACGGCCCCGCGGTCCACCTCAAACGTCTTGCCTGTGGGGTAGTCGGCGTTGAGCAGGCGGTAGCGCGACTCCCAGCCGTAGAAGTCCAGGGTCCCCCCCGTTCCGATCAAGCGGAAGAGGGTGTCTTTGCCGGGCTCGCTGCTCTGCACATAGTCGCCCGTCTGCATCACCACGCGCACGCCGCTCTTGGTCTGCGCGTAGGTTACGGCCAACGTCTCCACCTGCATCCCATCGCGATAGGTTCGCGTGCCGGCGTCGCAGGCGGCCATTACATAGGCAACCGGCTCCTGGCGCGTTAGGGTCACGAAGAAGTCGAGCCAATGGATGCCCGCGTTGATGATGTCCCAGCCGCTGCACTGGATCTCCACCAGCTTGAGATCGCCGATGGCGCCCGCATGAACCAGATCCAACACCTGCCGGCTGTGGTCCGCCACCAACAGGCCGTGCGGCACGGCCACGGGCAGGCCCTTCGCCCGCACCATCTCCAATACCTGCCGCCCCTGCGCCGCCGTATCGGCCAGCGGCTTTTCCACCAGGATTCCCTTCAGGGGTAATTCCAGGGCGTCCCGCGTGACCTCTAGGTGGGACGGCGGCCAAGTGGATACGCAGACGACGTCGGTGGGCGATTCGCGCAACATCTCCTGATGGGAGCGATAGGTGCGAATGCCGGGATACCGCTCGCGCGCCGCTTGCAGGGCGTCGGGGCTGATGTCCGCCACCGCCGCCAATTCAAACCGGTCTGAGCCGGCTAAAGCCGCCATGCTCAGATTGCCGCCGGAACCGGCGCCCACGACCGACGCCGTATAAACCTGTTTCATGCCTGCGATCCTTTCGGTGTGTTGTTCATCGATGCTGATTCGTCCGCACGGCCCTAGGACCCAGCGCGTACCTGCGCTTACTTGATGCCGCTGAACTGGATCGAGTCGATGGCCTTGCGACCGGCAAGGAAGTAGAGCAGCAAGGTCGGAACCATGCTCACCACCGCGCCGGCCATCAACCCGGCGAAATCGGGCGCGCCCTGCGGCGTCTGCGTACGGAAAATGCCCAGCGCAACGGTCAGCACGCGCACGCTTTCGTCTTTGCCAATCAACAGCGGCCACAAGTAGTCGTTCCAATGGGACAGGAAGGCCAGAATGGCCAGCGTCGTGATGGGCGGCACGCTCATCGGCACGACGATCTTGATGAAAATGCCAAACAGACTGGCGCCGTCGAGCTTGGCCGATTCCTCAATCTCACGGTTGATGCCCAAGAAAAACTGCCGGAAGAAAAAGACCGAGAACGGCGTCATCAGAAACGCCGGCGCGATGATGCCCTGGAAGGTGTTGAGCCAGCCCAGCGTGCGAATCAGCACGAAGTTGGGGATCAACATCACCACAGCCGGGATCATCAGAGCCGCGATGTAGAGCGTGAAGATCTTGTCCCGCAGCGGAAAATTGAGGCGGGCGAAGGCGTACGCAGCCAAGGCGCTGAACGAGATCTGGCCGATGACCAGCGACGTGGTCACGATCAGCGAATTGCGCAGGTAGAGCAGGAAGTTGATCGTCTGACCGGAGCCGCCCGCCGCCACCGCCTCGCTCGTGCTCATCATGCCCAACACGCGGGCGTAGTTGTTCAAGGTGAAGCGGGCCGGAAGCATCGATGTCGTATCGACAAACAACTGCCTGGGATTGGATAGACTGGTGCGCACGATCCACCAGAAGGGGAAGAGCGTGATGATGATCAGCAGCCCCAGGACGATCCAGGCAACGATTCGACCCGCGCTTGGCCGGCGAAATCTGATCCGGCCCATACTCCCAGTCTGTACCGACATGCGGTCATGGTCTCCTTTATGCGCAGCCCTAGCCAGGACGATCTACAGGTCCGATTCGCCCGCCCGGAACCAACGCAACTGCAAAAGAGTGAGAAAGATCAACAGGACAAACAGCGCCATCGAGATCGTCGTCGCATACCCCATGTTGAAGCGCTGGAAGGCGTACTCATAGATGTGCCACATGATCACGCGCGTGGAGTCGATGGGCCCGCCTTCGGTCGTAATGGCGATCGTGTCGAAGATCTGGAAGGCGCCGATGATGGTCGTCACCAGCACAAAGACCAAGACCGGGCGCAGCAGCGGCAGCGTGATGTGCCAGAAGCTGCGCACCTCCCCGGCGCCGTCGATAGCCGCCGCCTCGTAGACATCCTTCGGGATAGATTGCAGCCCCGCCAGGAAGAGCAGCGCCATATAGCCCATGTGTCGCCAGATGTTGATCCCGGCAATGGTGGTGATCGCCTGGTCCGGCGACCCCAAGAAGGGCTGGCGCGGCAGCCCCACCGCCTTCAGCAGTTCATTGGCGATGCCCAGCGACGGGTCGAGTATCCACAGCCAGATCAGGCCGACCACCACGTTGGAGAACAAGAAAGGCAGAATCATGATGCCGCGCACGAGCACGGAACGGGTCAAACGGTCCATGAACACGGCAATGGTCAGGCCGAAGACCGTCTGCGTCGAGACGTTGATGACGACGTAGACCAAGGTCACCCAAAGCGCATGCCAAAA
>JASGTU010000298.1 GCA_030058085.1 Chloroflexota bacterium | reverse complement strand
TGCTCCGGTGTGCGCCAGCCGCGCCCCCATGCAAGCAGCAATTCGGCCGCCGCCTGTCTGTCCGGATGCTCCGACAGCGGCTCGCGGGTCAGTGGCTGCCCGGATGTGCCGATCAGCGTGATGCTACGGGCGCTGATGATGATGCTGATGTCTTTCATGGCGTCTCCTTTACAGCGGCTCCGGCTGCTCCGGCTCGCCGTATGCCAGCCAGCGCACGGGGATAGTCTCTGAAGACGTACCTGTGTAGTGAATAAAGATGCGCGCCTGCCTCCTGCTGTCGACCTTGGACGTGACGTTGACCAGCTCCACAAAGCCCGTGTCCGCGATGGCCAGCAGGCCATGCAACGTTTTGAATTTCGTCAGGGTCAGCTTCGCGTTTTGAGTTCCGACGCCCGTGAAGGTGAAATTCGCAACGCCATGCTCAAAGACGACCGCGCGTAAAGCGTCATAGATTTCCTTAAGTTTCGCGTCTATGGCGTCCATTGCGTTATTCTGATTCTCAAAAAGCAGCTGGTTTGGCGTGTCGTTTTGCGTGTCCGTTTTCGGAAAGCCGTAATTATTCGTGTAGACTGGCATTAAACAGTTCCTCCCAGAAATTTAATGACGTGCCATGCCTTCGTGACCTTTTGGCCGTCCACAGCTAGGCCGTGCGCTGAATTGACATCTAGCGCGGCAGTTACCTCCGCCACCTTGCCGACGGCAATGCCTATGTTTTTATAAATGGAAAACGCGCACCCGGCGGCGGTCAGCGTGCGTTTGTGGCTCGTGGACGTGAAGCTGTCATACAGCAGCACCTCGATATCCCACGACTTGGATGCGCTCAAGGTTGCGTTAGGCACGGTCATACCCGCGTTGGTCGCGGGCTGCGTGTTTGGCCAGCTGTAGATATAGATGATCGTCCAGTCTTCCGCCCCGGCAGGGCTGCGACGGATGACAAGACGCAAACGGTTCCGCCGTCGGTCGCCCACGGTTAGCGGGCTGACGGTGATGGTGCGGTCGACGCGTGCATATTCCCCGGCATCGTCCAGCGTGCCGGACGTGTCAGACGCCCGGCGGATGTTAGACACGGTCAGACGCGGCGCTTGCCACGGCAGCACCTCGACAGAGACTGTCTTCGTCGCCTTCCTGTTCCTGCTGTCGGTGACCTCTGCTGTGGCCGTCAGTGTGCCCGATTGCGGTACCTTGGCCGTTGTTGCGGTTTCGGTGCTCCACGTCTGCGACAGGAAGGTTATCTTACGCGCCGTGATGCTCGCGCCTTGGCCGGGCGTGATGCCGCTCATAGTCAGCTTGATCTGGCTCTGATGCTGCACATATCCGCCGATGCCAGCGCTCAGCACCGCCTGTGCGGCCTCCTGCGCGGTGAAACTCCCGATGCTTGGCCGGATATTACCGTCAATCGTAGCGACGGCGGTTGTCTCCTTCGCTCCGACGGTGTCAGCGCCGCGCTTGGTGACGACACGGACGCGGACGGTGCCAGATGTGACGGTGCTCATGGCCGCCAGCAGCGCCTGCGCGTCGGCCAGCTCCAGCGCCCACGACGTGATGTCGCCCAGCCCGGTTGCCGTCTTGATTACGGTTTCGCCATAGTAGAGCGTCACGTCATGCGTATTGCCTTCCTGCTCCGCTGTGAGCTGCAGCGGAATAGAGTAAGCGCTGTTGAGCGCCGTGAAGTTGTCCAGCGTCGGCGAGGTCGGCGTATACAGCGGCAGGTTGTCGTCGCTGTTAATCCACGACCACTGCCAGTACCCGCTATCGCCCGGAAAATTGAAGCGGACAGGCACGGCAGGCCACCACTGCGAGTAGGCGGTAAATCCGCCATCCCCATATGCGAGCACCGTCTGCGGTTCGATATAGTAGCCGCTAGGGCTTGTGTGCGACAGCGCTCTGTCCGGCGATGCGTATGTCGCGACGCGGCGGGAGATGATCATCTCGGTATTGCTGATTGCGCCTTTAAGCGTCAAAGGGTCAGCCATCGCTAGTCACCTCCCATCCACGCAAAGACTGTGATTCCATCGCCCAGCGCCTCGATGCGGTGATTCCCGATGCGGGCAGACGGTGTGTCCAGATGCTTTGTCCTTGTTTGTTGGCCTGAAAAGACAGCGGATTCCACACCACCATCCATGACAGCTACCTGGTCATTTTTGATGTTGACCTTCGTCGCGCTGTCCTCGTCGCCGATGCTCAACCCGTCGCTGTCAAAACGCATATAGGTGTTGATGTTGTCCACTGTCGCCTGCTGCTGGCCTGTGACGCCCTCCACGGACGTCACACGTACCTCCATGCTGTCAGCGGTCTGGCGCATGCTTAGCTGCTCGCTTGTCGCTTGGTCGAGCCGCGTCACCTGCGTTTGCAGCGTGCCATCGATCAGCGCTATCTGTGCTTGTGTGCGCTGCAGGCTGCCATCCGTACGTACAATTTGTTCTTGCAGCCGGACACCGTCAGCAGTCAATTCTGACGTTCTTAGCAGCGCCTTAGACGACGTTACGCGCTGCCAGTCCGAGCGCGTAAAGACGCCCGTCTCCCGGGTTACTTGGCAGACATACAGGTTGCCCCCAACATAGTCAGCCATATCCAGCCCAATCGCCTGATACCCGGCGATGCTTGCTTGCAGAGCCAGAATCTCAGCTGTTGTCATGGGCGGTTGATACCAGATCTGTCCGGAGATATATGGTGGGTCTGGCCACCACTCATATTGTGCCGTTGCATCCGTCAGGCTGGAGATTTGCATGCCCAGCCCAGTCAGGTGCGTTGCAAGGTTCTCATTCTCGCTGACCCAGACCCACTCAGCATTAAGCCCAACAGTAGCGATCAAACGCATGACCAGAAGGCCTCTATTGCTGTAGCCGTATTGCCATGCAGGCGATC
>JASGTU010000297.1 GCA_030058085.1 Chloroflexota bacterium | reverse complement strand
ACCATCCGGCGAGCCGCGAGAACTACCCTCCTCCCCGACCCCTCGCTCGGCCGTTCCAGTGCCGGCCACGTGCGCGCCTACCTCGGGCAGCGTCTTCCCGCTCGGCGAGACGACGGTGAATTGCTCGGCTGGCGATGCCGCGGGCAACCCGGCCCAGGGCAGTTTCAAGGTGACGGTGGTGGATACGACCGCGCCGGCGCTGAACCTGCCGGCAAACATGACCGCTCCGGCGACCGGTCCTGACGGCGCGACGGTGAGCTTCACCGCCACGGCGACCGACCTCGTGGACGGTTCTGTGCCGGTCACGTGCGTGCCGGCCTCGGGCAGCGTCTTCCCGGCCGGCGAGACGACGGTGAACTGCACTGCCGTCGATGGCGCGGGCAATCCGGCCCAGGGCAGCTTCAAGGTGACGGTGACCGACGCTGCTGCGCCGGTGCTGAACCTGCCGGATGACATCGCCGTTGAGACGGACAACCCTGACGGCGTGGAGGTAGAGTTCACCGCCACGGCGACGGATGCCGTGGACGGCGCTGTACCGGTCACGTGCGTGCCGGCCTCGGGCAGCGTCTTCCCGGTCGGCGAGACGACGGTGAACTGCACTGCCGTCGATGCCGCGGGCAACCCGGCCCAGGGCAGCTTCAAGGTGACCGTGACGGACGCTGCTGCGCCGGTGCTGAACCTGCCGGATGACATTGCCGTTGAGACGGACAACCCAGACGGCGTGGCGGTTGAGTTCACCGCAACGGCGACGGATGCCGTGGACGGCACGGTGCCGGTCACGTGCGCGCCGGCCTCGGGCAGCGTCTTCCCGGTCGGTGAGACGACGGTGAATTGCTCGGCTGTCAATTCGGCAGGCAAGCAGACCCAGGGCAGCTTCAAGGTGACGGTAGAGTTGACGACCGATCCAACCGGGGAAGACCCCAATGGCGTCTACTTGCCGTTGCTGATATCGCTGGATTAACGACAGAGCAGAGAACGGATGGCCTGCTCTGCCTGATTTGGATCGTTACCCCGCGTTGGGAGTGATTCAGGGCGGAGCGACCTCGCACCCTGAACGCGGTACGGGCCGGATGTTGTGCAAGTTTCCGGCCCGTACCGCGGCGTTCCAGGGGCTATGTTACCCTTCCAGACGCCGGACACAACGCCGGCGCATCCTCATCCTCATCACAAGCCTCATCCTGAATGCAGAGGCGAATGGCGCTCGCTAGGTTGCCGGTCTCCAAGCCGCCAGAAGCGGCCGCGAGTAACCGTCAGCCGGTTGCGCGGTTCGTCGGCGCCTCTGTCCTCTATGGCCCGGCAGCGTTCGCCGTGGATCGTGAACCAGTAATCGCTCTTGTGCGAGCGCAGTCGTGGCGTTAGCCAGTGATAGGAGCAAACCCAGACCCAGCGCCCAGAGTATATGTGTACGTTTCATGGTTTTCTCTCCGTGGCTCAAACTCAGAACTCCTTAGGGCAGGGGAGCTTGTAGGTAGCGCGCTAGGATGATGTCCGCGTAGGTGGGGCAGGTTTTCCAGGGCTCGTTGAGGTCTTTGCCGCCGTAGCCGTGCTCGGCTGTGTAGCCGATGCGCGCGTGGCCCGCCTGGTCGAGGGCCAGCATGGGCTGCTGTCCGGTGACCCATGTGGAGATGGAACAGCTTCGGATTGGGGCGACTGGATAGTCTGCCTCTAGGGCAGCGCTCTTTTCGAGCGCCTGGCTCTGCCAGACAGCTGCAGTTGATGCGCAGCTCTCATTGCACCAGGCGAGGCTGAGGCCGCCGCCAAAGGCGTCGTAGGCGATGCGCGGACGGCCTTGGGCGTCCAGCACGAGGTCGGCATCCTGGCCGTGATATTTGGGCAGCTCCAGGTCGCGCACCTGCCAGTCGTTTTGCCCGGATAGCCGGCAGCCGGTGTTGCACCATAGATAGTAGAGCCGGTTGGCTTGGAAGGCCGGGTCCGGATAGTCGCCGGAGTAGAAGATCATGCGCGGGCGGCCCTGACCGTCGACCGTCAGGGCGAAGCGCGAACTGCCGTGGATGTCGGCCATGAAGATGCCTTCCCAATTGGCTGCGTCGAGACAGCCGGCGTTACAGTCCAGGTAAAGCAGGCGCATGATGATGTCGTTGGTGTCGTCAAAGAAGAAGAAGGCGGCGCGCGGCTGGCCGCTTGGGCTGAAGGCAAGCGACGGCTTGTCCAGCATGTAGGGCGAGATCTTGGCCTCGCTCCAGTTGGCGGCATCGCTACACAGATCGGCCGGGTCCTTGAGGCAGGCGGCATAGAAAGTGCCGTTGTGGTTGACGCCCTGGCTGCCGTCGGTGTAGAAGAAGGCCGGGTGGCCGCTGGGGTCGAGAGCGAAGTAGCGGAAGGCGTAGTCCCAGCGGTCGAGGTCGATCAGGTTGGCGGTTACGAGCGGGGTGAGCGTCCAGCCGGCGGCAGCGGTGCAGTTGTTGTTGCAGGCGGCATAGGTGTAGTGGTTGACGGCGCTGTCCGAAGCTGGGGCGCTGAAGATCATGAGGCGCGGGCGGCCAGACGGGTCGAGGGCGATGCGCACGTCGGCTGCGTTGCCCTCGACAACTAAGCCGACGCGCGCCCACTGCTCATCCGCTGTACAGTTCGACGCGCAGTAGGCGTAGTAGGCCGGGTGGGGACCGCTGTTGAGGCTGGCGCGGATGGCGTAGGCGACGTGGACGCCGCCGTGCTTGTCAACAGCGAGGTTAGTCCCGCGCGTGTGTACCACGCTGCCGTCCGGGTTGGCGCTGTACGGCAGCCATGCGGCGCCGGCCTGGAGTTCAGGCGGCGATTGCTTCACGGTCACGACCACCTTGGCCGTAGTCGTGCCGGAAGAATTGGCCGCGGCCAGGGTGTACTCTGTGGTGTCGGCGGGCTTGACGGGGACAGAGGATTCCGTCACCGCGCCCACGCCGGGGCTGATGGAGAGACTGGTCGCACCCGTCACTGACCAGGACAAGGAGCTTGTCTCCCCGGGTTGGATGGCGGGCGGATCGGCGGTGAAGCTGCGAATTTCGGGCGGCGCGCCGGGCTGCGCGACGCCGGGCTTTATCACCACGGGCAAGTAGGTTGGCGGATTGGTTGCCGCCAGGACGTGGCCTTCGGCGAGCAGCAGGGCTGCCAAGGCGACGAGCCAGGCAAATATCGTTGTGATGCGCGTCATTCTTTCTTCCTCCCCGCTGGTCTCGTGTGCCTGGAGAGCAGCGGCACGTTCCCATCCCTACTGCGCAGATTCTCAAGTTGCGTCCAGGTAGGACAGCAGAAAGCGGCCAGAGTCCACCCCGAAGAGGGCGCGAAACTGGTCTACTGTGGCCCCGGCGACCAGGGGCCTCACCATGAACACGTTATAGTCTTGCATGGCCGCCTGGAAGCCGGCCCGCACAAAAGCCGCCACATCGCCAGGGCGATCCAGCCTCACCCGAACATAGGGGGCATCCAGGTCACGCGCCGCGGCCGCGACGGCCGCGACGGGATCTTCGCCATCGAGCAGGAGCAGGTTGTCGATCTGCAGCACCGACTTGGACTGGGAGCCGATGGCGTAGCCGGCTAGCTCGTCTTGCCGCCAGAGGAGCCAGAGCGTCCGCGCAGTGAAGATCCCTTGCTCGCCCAAGGAGGGAAAGAAGGGGAGATGGCGGCGGGCGAATCCGAGTGAGCGCGCCGCTGCCTGCTCGAACAGGCGGTCACCCAGGGGCAACTGGGCGGCCCCGGTTTGCTCCGCTCTCAGGCCGGCATGAGGAGGCAGCGCCGAGCGGGCGACCATGACGCTGGAGGCGTAGGCGACATCTTCGTAGCCCAAGCGCCGGTAGAGCGAGTAGGCCACGCGGTCGCGCTGTGTGCCCAGGGTGGAGTAACGGAGGCCGGCGATGCGCATGCGAGCGTGGGCTTCGTCCAGCAGACGGGTTGCGATGCCGCGGCGGGCGTAGGCCGGATGAGTGGAGACGGCCCAGACGCCCCCGACCTCCTGCGCCCCGTCCAGCGAGACGACCGGGAGGCGGAACACGCCGACCTGCCCGGCGACCCGGCCCTCCTCCTTGGCATAGACGGCCAGGAAGGAGAAGGGGCGCGGGTCCAGGCGGCGCAGGCGTGCGGCCCGCTCGGGCGTGAGGGCGAAGTCCAGACAAAGCAGGTTCAGGTGCAGCACCTCGAGGGGATCGACCTCGTCGTATTCATAGATTGTCATCGTTCTGCCCTCTTGCGAGAGAGATGCGCTTTGGTTGAGGCCGGCGCTCATCGGCGAACCACGAACTTCCCGGCCATACCAGCCTGGCGATGGCCCGAGACGGTGCAGTAGTAGTCGTAGGTCCCGGCCTGGGCCTGCGTCGCAGAGAAGACTATGTCTGTTGTCGCACCTTTGGCGCTGAGCAGCGGCGTCTGGACGCCGAGGCCCTCGATGGAGAAGTCGTGCAGCATGCCGTCGCCATTGATCAGGGTGACGCGCACGGATTCGCCGGACTGGGCGGTAAGCTTAGGGTTGATCACGCCGTCAATTGCGCCGCCGGCGCCGACATAGACCATGCGCCCGTCGCGCATGGCGGTTTCGAGCGTGTACTCCTGGCCAAGGGAAGCGGGCTCGGCGGCAGGTTCGGGCTGGGCAGGCGGGTTTGCCGTAACAAAGTGGGCGTTGAGGCCGGACCCGACTAGGACAATCAAGGCCAAGACGGACACGGTAAGCAATACTTGCCTCATTGCAGATCTCCTGTTGGCTGGGCCCAGTGACTGGGCGATTCCGGCGCTAGAACGTCCAATAGCGGGCGGTGGCCATGGCGATGAGGGACACGGTAAGCAGGATGGCGTCCCAGCGACCGATGGCGGTCATTTCCTCTCCCAGCGTGTGCAACTCCGCGACTTGCTCCGGGGTGGGCGGCCCGCCGGTCCGGCCGATATCCTGGCCCAGCTTACCCATACGTTCGGCACGCGGTTTGAGCATGAAGAAGCCGATGGCGTAGACGACGAGCGCGACCAAAGAACCGAAGGTGAACCCTATGCCGGGGCCTGTCAGCACCCACGCCATCTGCAGGCCGCCTGATGCCATCCAGTAGAGGAACAGCCCCGCCAATACAGTGAGCGCGCTGACGGCGTTCATGAACAACGGATAGCGGCGGCGATCGATGAGGTCCTGCATGAACTTGGGACCGGCTGGGCCAAGGTTTTTGACGGTTGGTTCGACGAATAAGAGGTAGAAGATGGCGCTTCCAACCCAGAGGACGCCGGCTACGATGTGGATGGTGCGCAGCACGATGAGGATTCCGTTCACAGCAGTTCTCCTATGTGTAGTGAATCAAGAACATCAACAGGTGCTATTGAAGCGCAAAATCGCCTGGCTGTGGGGTGAATTGGCGACCCAAGAAGTGGGACAAATTGTGCTACAAATTGTGCTACAATAGGTGCGCTACGGTCGGCGACGGCTTTTCTCTTGTTTACTCCCCTGGGAACACTGCCCGTGCCGAGGATCATCATGGATGAACGAACTCCACCCGTTTCAGTTGGCGGCTGGCTGAAGCAGCGGCGCAAAGCGCTCGATTTGACGCAGGTTGAACTGGCGCAGCGAGCAGGTTGCTCTGTGTTCGCGCTGCGCAAGATTGAGGCGGGTGAGCGACGCCCGTCCAAGCAACTTGCCGGGCTGCTGGCGAGGGCGCTCGAGGTGCCGGCAGAGGCGCGAGACGCGTTTACGCGCATGGCGCGCGGGGAGATTTCGCCGGAGCGGCTGGGCCTCGTACCCGCGGCTCCGGGGGGAGGCGAGACGCCGGCGCGACCTGCTGCGATTGCGGCTGCGGACAATCTGCCGGCTAATCTGCCGCCGCTGCTGGGGCGAGAGGCGGACCTGGCTGCGCTGGATCGGCTGCTGAACGACCCGCTGTGCCGGTTGCTCACGCTGATCGGCGCGGGGGGCATCGGCAAGACGCGCCTGGCGATCGAGGCGGCGGCGGTGAAGCGGAGCAGCTTTGCGGACGGCGTATGCTTTGTGCCCCTGGCGCCGCTAACGTCGGCGATCTTTCTCGTTCCGGCCATTGCCGGCAGCTTGGGGCTGGCCTTTCAGGGCCAAGCCGACCCGCACGATCAACTGATCGAGCATCTGCGCGACAGGCAGATGCTGCTCGTGCTGGACAACATTGAACACCTGCTGCAGGCCGACGGCGTTAGCCTCCTGGCTGAGATCTTGGCACGCGCGCCCAATCTGAAGCTGCTCGTCACCTCGCGCGAGCGGCTGAATCTACAGAGCGAATGGGTGTTCGTCGTGCAGGGGCTGGCCGTGCCGCCTGAGGACGAGTGTGCACAGGTTGAGGCATATCCTTCGGTGCAGCTTTTCGTGCAGCGCGCTCGCCAGGCGCAAAGCGGCTTTGAACTGCAGGAGGAGGACAAGGCTGCGGTGGTCTCTATCTGCCGGATGGTGGAGGGGATGCCTTTGGGGATCGAGCTGGCGGCAGCCTGGGTCTCGGTTCTGACCTGCGACGAGATCGCGGCGGAGATCGCGCCCAGGGAGCGCCCGGGGCTGGATTTTCTGGCGACGTCGGTGCGTGATGTGCCGGAGCGGCAGCGCAGCTTGCGCGCGGTTTTCGATCACTCGTGGAAGCTGCTTACCGGAGAAGAGCAGGCGGCGCTGCGCCGTCTGACGGTGTTTCAGGGCGGGTTTACGCGACAGGCCGCCGAACAGATCGTGGGGGCGAGTCTGCCACGGCTGTATATGCTGGTGTCCAAATCGCTGGTTCGTTACGAGGATAGCGGGCGCTACGACCTGCACGAGGTGATCCGGCAGTATGCGCTGCCGCATTTCGCCGCCGATTCCGAGTACGAAGCCACGCATGACAAGCACGGGCGGTATTATCTTGCTCTCCTGCGCGACCGGGAAGGGGACTTGAAGGGCACGGCCCAGCGCGAGGCGATCCGGGAGCTGAAGGACGAGATTGACAACATCCGTGCGGCGTGGGCCTGGGCGATCAGGCACGAGGAGTTCGCGCTCATCGGGCAAGCGCTGCGCAGCTTCGGGTGGCTGTGCAACGTGGGCGTGCTTTACCGGGAGGGGGTGGGCCAGATTGAGTCGCTGGTGCAGGCCCTGCGGCGACGGGAGGACCAGGCGCAATGGCGCGGGGTGCTGGGGATGGCTTTGGCGCAGCAAGGACTGCTCAACTTTCGCCAGGGGCGATTTGACCGGGCGCGACATCTGTATGAGGAGAGCCTCGACATCCTGCGACCATTGGGTGATCCGGCGCTGCTGACCGATTCCCTGGTCGTGAGCGGCGTCATCCTGCATCTGGACGGTGACTTTAAGCGTTCGCGACGGGTGATGGAGGAGGGGTTGGCGTGTGCTGAGCAGGCCGGCGATCGCTCCTTTGCCGCGTATGCGTTGTTCAATTTGGGTTATGTGGCCAGCCTCGAAGGTCGCTATGACGAGGGGTTTGAGCAGATGGCGGCGGGGCTTGCGCAGTGGCGAGAGTTGGGCGACCCTAGCTCGATCGCTCTGGGACTGAATCACATCAGCCCGACCGCCATCCGCTTGGGCCGGCTGGAGGAAGCGCAGGCCTATCTGGAAGAAAGTCTGGACCTGCTGACGCAGGTGGGCGATCGCTGGGGGATGGGCACGGCCTACCGTCTTTTGGGTCTTGCGGCGTTGGCGCGAGGCGATACCGACCTGGCGCTGGCGCACATTCGGCAGTCGCTCGAGCTATTTCGCGGGTACATCGTGGGCTGGGATATCGCGCAGTCGCTCAACTATTTGGGCAAGGCCACGCTTGCTGCGGGCGATGCCGGCGAGGCGCAGCGCCTTCTTCTCGAGGCCTTTGAGGCGGCTAGGGAAACGCAGGCGCGACCGATCATGCTGGATGTCCTGAGCGAGCTGGCCCGATTGCGAATGCAGCAAGGAGATGCGCAACAGGCGTTGGGACTGGCGCTGCTGCTGTTGGCGCATCCGGCGGCGCCCTATGAGGCGAAGGAACGCGCCGAGCGGTTGTGTGCGGAAGCGAGGGGGCGCCTCACGGCCTGCCAGGAGGCTGCCGCCGGAGAGTGGGCGAGGG
>JASGTU010000296.1 GCA_030058085.1 Chloroflexota bacterium | reverse complement strand
CCCTGTGACTCTAACTGCGCGTCACCTGCGCTGCGGCCCGGCGGATGGCGACCGGAGCGGGCTTACGACTTCCGCCGCAAGATCACGCGCATCACGTCGTAATCGTGGCTGCCGAAGCGATACTTGTATTCCTCGTCGCCCTGCATGAAGTCGAAGACCTGGCAGCCGACGGCGATGGCGTACTGGATGGCGTAGGCGAGCTGCACCCAGCCTGGGCTGAGTTGGGCGTGCGCCTCGGGGTCATAGCCGGAATTGTAGAGCAGATAGCGCCGGTTATACTCGAAGGCGAGCAGCGCCGCGGCCTTTTCGCCGTCGAGGCTCAAAAAGCTGAGGCGCAGCCAGCCCTTTTCCATCATGCGCCGCGCCATAGCATGGAAGAAGCGGCGCATTTCCGGCGTCATAAATTCGGCCTTGTCGCTGCGGCTGGCCTGTTGCAGCGCGATGAAATCGTCCATCTCCGCGTCGAGGTTATCCCCCGGCTGCACGAGGATGTAGTCGACGCGCGCTTCGCGCTCGGCGCGGCGTTGCTTGCGGCGAATCTCGTGGCGCTGCTTCTTGTCTACGAGATCGCTCAGATAGGTTTCGTAGCGCGTGGGCAGCTCGAACTGCGGGGCGACGTCCTCGCGCATGACGTTCGCATCGACGTCGAATTCAGCCGCCAGGTCCGGCAGGTCTTGATAGGTACGGCTGTCCTGCGGCAAGTTGCATAGGTCGACCGCGTCCCAGGCCGGCGCGGCGTCGCTGTGCAGCCAGCGCAGCAACGTCCGGTACACGGCTGTTTCCCACTCTTTGGCGGCGATAATGTCGAGGTAGTCGCTGACCTCGATGCAGCCGACCAGGAAGAGGGTGCGCAGGCCGGCCCGCTCGCCTGTCTGCGGCGTAGTCAGGTAGAGCGGCACGATGCCGGCCAACTCGCCGGTCGCCGGTCGCCGCATCGCCAGAATCCAGAGTTCACCTTCGCCGAGATAATTCCACCAGGTGGAGAGCCACTCGTGGGTTAGGAAGATGGTGTTATACCGGGCGCGCTGGAGCAGAGCGTTCCATTCCGCTTCCAGCGCAGCGAAACCGTCGGTCTCGCTGCCCGGGCTGTAGACAATACAGTCCAACTCCTCGCCGGCATCGGCTGCGCCGGTCGCCGAGGCGTCGGGGGAGGGGGCCGTGGTATTGGCCGGGTTTCCCGCCGCGGAGACGGGTTTATCTGCACAGAGGTTCGCGCTGGTCATGCCTTGTTCGCTTAGTCCGTAATGCTTACTTGGTTCCTGGCGCCAAACGCATGGCGTCGTCCGTCAGGACGCTACGAAGAGTATAGCGCAGCGGCAAAGGCGAGACAAGTAGGCCCACTTCCCGACGACTGCGCAAGCGGAGCGAGGAAGAGGGCGTAAAGACTCGCCACGAATTGCACGAATTATGCCGCTAACCGACTTTTCGTGAAATTCGTGTAATTCGTGGCAAAAACAAGTTGCCTACGTCTAGGAGCCGTTGGGCGGCTGAAAGGTGTTGCGGATGACCAGGACGCCGAAGCCGATCATGCCCAGCACGCCGAGCATGACCGCGCCGGTGAAGAGCCACCCCAGCCACTTCTGCGCGCCCGCCGGCGCCGCGTCCGTCTCCCTCCCGGTGAGCGATGTATACAGCGCAGGCGTCAGATCCGAATCCGAGGGGGCGTTCGCCGGCGTGACGGTGACGGTCGGAGAAGCAGGCGTGCTGGTTTCATTCGCACTGGGGATCGCGCCGCCCGCTGCGGGGCAGGCGAGGATCGACACATTGTCCACATACATGGCTGTGCGCCCGCCGGCGTCGTCGTTGTTAACCGCGAAGACAATGCGCACAGGCTGACCGGCAAGCGAGGTCAGGTCGTAGGTCGCCGCCAGCCAGCGCGCATCGTTCTGCTGCACGCCCAGGGCGCGCCCGGCGAACTGGCCGGTCATAGCGTTGTAGATATCCACGAATTGCAGGTCGCCGGGGCCGGGTTCGCCCTCGATCACGGGATAGTAGCGGAAGGAAAGCACGATGCTGGCGGCGTCTTCCGGCAGGAAAACGGTCTGGTCCGCAGCGCTGACGCCGGCTGAGTCTTCCTGGTCGATGTTGCCCAGGCGCAGGGACTGGCTGCTCTCGCCAAAGACGATGTCCGTCTCATAGGCGGGCGCGTGTTGGCTGCCGGTCAGGTTCCAGCCGGGGCCGGTCGCCTCGAAGTTGCCGTTGTTGACCAGTTCTACGCAGTTCCCCGCTCCGCCGGCGGGCATGGCCGTCGCCCCGGCGAGCGATGTCTCGGTCAAGCCTGCCAGCGCGTCCGGCGTGGGCAGAGCAGCGGCTGCCAGGTCGCTATCCTCTTCGTGCAGCGTGAGATCCCATATGCCTGCGGTTGCTGCCTGCGCTTCGCTCTGGGCCTGGCGCAGGAAGTCCTCGTAGGGGCCGTCTGCCGCAGTGGGGGAGATGACGGCGTGTCCTGCCGCAACCATGACGGCGTTGACCAGCGTACCGTCCGCCAAGAACACATAGGCGTCGATGGCGTCGTCGC
>JASGTU010000295.1 GCA_030058085.1 Chloroflexota bacterium | reverse complement strand
AATCAGCACATCGGCAGCGGCATGGCGCTGGCTGTGCTCTATGCCGTCCTGCTCTATCGCGCCTATTTGCAGCGGGCGCGCGCCTCCTCTAGCAAGGCGGGCAAAAACGCGGCCAGAAACGCAAAGCACGCGCCCGGGTCGCCTGAATTGCTCGACGACCCGCGGGCACGGCTCTGGGTAACGCTTCTCTTAGCAGCGGGGATGCTGCTGGTTATCGCCAGCGGCTGGAACGGCGGCCAACTCGTCTACGAGTGGGGCGTCAACGTCCGCTAGTCGCTATCGTCCAACATCACCGCCGCCATGTTGTGAACGAGCTGCTTGTCATATTCGTCGGGCAGCCACGACAGCGACATGCCCATGATCAGAAGGCGTGCGCCGGTCGACTCCGGCTCGTTCTCGTCTGTCACCAAAAAGAGAAGCGGCGCGCCTGCGCTGCCGCTGTCGGGGCCGCGCCGCAGCGCCACACGTGCGTCAGCGTTGTCCGCGCTGATCTCCAGCGGGACCACGGGCGGCAAGCCGTTTTCCAGTAGGAATGGCTCCGACGGCAAACCGCGCGCCAGTTCGGGCAGATCGTCGTCAACCGTCACGTCGGCGATCACCGCCGGGTCCTCTGTGCTCATACCGAAGAAAGGCCGCCTGCTGCTGATGGTCAGGTTGCCGCCGGTGTTGATGTAGGTCAAGAGGCCGTCCAGGTCAGCCAACCCGGGCCCGCCCGACTCGTAGCCGCCGCTGCTCCAGATGACCCACTCATAGGCGAGCAAGTCGTCCCCGGTCGGTATGCCGTCCCCTGCGGTCGTCCACAGCGCCGGGCTGATGCCCGCTTGAATCAGCGCCTGCAGATAGATGTCCGCCTCGCTGACTTCATCGGGCGACATCACGTCGTTGTCGTCTATGACCAGTACACGCGCGGACTTATCCCCGTTCGGCGCGGGCGAAGGCGTGATCGGCGCAGGCGCAGTCTCGGACGCCGCAGGGGCAGGCGTCGCCGTACCGTCCTGGACAGTCGCCGGCGGCATCTCGCCGGTCGGTCCGGAGCAGACCGCCAAGTCCGCGCTCGTCACGCAGCCGTCATATTGCCCTTTCAGCAACCGGTCTACGCCGGAGCGAATGCCGTCATTGCTGCTGCCCAGCACGACTACCAGGCGATGCCCGGATGCCAACTGGCGCTGGGCGACCAACACCGTATCGCCCGCGGCCAAGCGCAGCCCGTCAGCCGTCTCCAGGTAGATCTCAGGCTGTGGCGTGCTCGTCGGCCCCGGCGTGGCAGTCGGCGCTGGCGTTTCCGGCAAGGACGTAAACGTGGCGGTGGGGGTGAGCAGCGCCTCAGGCGTCTCTGTTTGCGCGCCCTGGCTTGCAGGCCGCAGGAATTGGCCGCGCGGCGAAACCGGCGTCGACCAGCGGGCCGAACCTGTATCCGCCTCGCTGTCCGCGCCGGCTGGCTCTGCGGTCTCCGTCTCCTGCGGCGGGACGGGCGTCGCCGTGACTGTCTCGGACTCGGTTTCCGGCTCTCCCGGCTTGTCTTCGGGCGCAGGCGTCGACTCGACCGTCACCAGCGTGAAGCCGAAATCGGCCAAAAGCGTCGTCGCCTCTTCCGCCATAGCGAAATCAGCCAGCACGATCAAGTCTTCGTCCGGCGCTTCGTCCCCGCCCGCAAGCGTCGTCGTCAGCAGCGCAGTCCCGCCAAGCGAAAGGGTGCGCCCCGAAGCCTCCAAGCTCTGTTGCAGACGCGAGCCTTCGAGCAAGATGGGCGCGTCCACCGCCGCGGCATTGGCGAAGACGAGCGTCACATGCTTGCCCAAATAGGCGGGGAAGTCCGTGACGGAATTGGTGCGTTCGCCGGAAACCAGAAAATCGGTCACGAATTCGGTGAGGAATGCATTGTCGTGTCGTTCGACAAAGGGCGCGGTCATCACGTCGATGTCGCTCATCGCCAAGACGCCGCCCAACGTGCCGCGCGAAGCCAACCCGCCCAAAGCCGCCGTCGTCAGACCGGTAGTCCCTTCGCGCAGCGCCGACAGCGTGGTCGGCGCCGTGCGGATCTGCGGCGTTACCTCGCCGGAGATGCTGCGCGCGCCGTAGAACGCAATGCGCCTGCCCGCCAACTCCGCCGCCTGGTCCTCAAATTGAGTCTGGAAGACGTAGACGTGGTTGCCGTCATTTTCGACCGTGTCGTACAGGTAATCGTCGGCGAAGACGATGCCGAACGGCTCGGCTAGGTTGTTGATGTCCTGCGCTAAGTCGCCCACTACGTTGGGATCGCTGATCAGGAGCAGGCGTCCGCCGTCGGCGACAAAGCGCTCGACCAGGGCGATCTCGGCCTTCGACCAGAGGAAAAAGGGGCTGGCTGCCACCAGCGCGCTGGCATCGCGCAGCAGGGGCGCCAGTTCCTCGGACTGATCGGGATAGGCCAGGAAGTTGGTCACGGTCATGGGGTCGATGTCGCTCATCCAGAAGCGTATCCCCACGCCGCGCCGGGCCAGCGCCGCGGCGAGCGGCTCGAACTGGTTGCGACTCACGCGGTTGCCGTGGGCCATGTCCACGATCACTGGGCCGGGACGGAGCTCCTGCTTGGCCTGCGAGGGCGGCGGCGTCTGCGCCCAGGGCGTGACCGTAGGCTGCGGCGTTGCCGCCACGCTGAAGCTCGGCAATTCGCTCGGTGCGTACGGCCGGCGATGATAGCCCCAAAACGCCGCGCGCACGAACAAGGGCAGCAACAGCAAGACAAGACCGGCTGCCAGCACCAAGCCGCGCCGGATGGTCAGGTTGCTCAAGGTTGTTCTCCCGTCGGGGTAGGCGTCGCCGCTACTGCGGGCGCGCCGGCGCGCGCCGGGTCGGGCACGCTGCCCAGCGAAGCCGGCGCGATCTCGCGCAGCCGCAGCAGGTGGCGTTCTACGTCTGTGCTGTCATGCAAGCCGGGCAGCGGAATGCGGCTGTCCAGCAAAAAGACGGCATCGGGCGGCGCGGTTTCGACCATCGCCTTTACGGCCTGGTCGTAGTCCCCCTGCAGGGGGGGTGCGTCCCTAGACGCCAGGTAATCCAGCAAATTGACCACATCGTAGCGACGCAGACCGGCCAATTCAGCGGCTCCGGCAATGCCGTCGCTGCGCCCGCCTTCAAAGTCCGCCAGGCCGAGCGCCACCGCCTCGCTGCCCAAATAGATACGCGCCTCGGCTACGGTCTCGGCGTCGATCGTGAGCGGATTAATCTCCGCATGTTGGCGCTGGTAGACCACGTTGCCTACGAAAGCCTCCTTCACGCGGTCAAGCTGGGCAACGCGGTCGAAGCGGCTGCCGCCGGTGAGCTTGAAGGGGCCGCTGCTCATCTCCTCGGCGGGCAGCGTCGGGTCATCCGGCCTCTGGCCGCGTGTACCCACATTGCCCACATACGAGCTAGCCGGCGCGTAGATGCGGTTGGCGGCCGCAGCCATGTAATAGCCGCCGCTCACCGCCATCCCGTCGATCACCACGACCAGCGGCTTTTCGGCGCGCAACTTGAGCATGGTGTAGTAGATGCTCTCGCTGCTCGTCGCCAGCCCGCCGGGGCTTGCTAACTCCAACACCACCGCTGCCACGCCATCGTCGCGCCGCGCCTCCTCCAGCACGCTGACCAGTCGATCCGCTGTGTCTAGGTCAATCGCCGCGGCGAAACGCACCACGCCGATCACCGGCTTGGGCAGCAGCCATTGTCCCACAGTAAGGCCAATGATCAGGCAGAGGGTCAGAAACCCGGCCCATATTGCGTATTCCCAGGATTTCGACTGCATAATGCTCCTTGACTGCGCCTCCCGCTGCGCTCCGTCCGCACTCAGATGCAATGAGTTCGCCGTGGACGGGCGCGCCGCGAGCCGTTTGCGTCGCAGTGTTCGCGCCAAGCGTAAGGCATTGTCTATGTAGTACAGACGTTCGGACGCCTGGTTCGGTACGCTCAACGCCAAACTAAGCCGGTAAAAAAACCGATGAGGCCAGCCCGCAGCAGAGGGGGATACCCGCCCATGCGCCGCTGTCCTGGCCGGTGCAGGAGGCCAACACAATTGAGATGCGGGATACCCGCCCATGCGCCGCTGTCCTCATCGGCCTAATCGGTTGCATTCAAACGCAGGCCGCAGCCGTTGTTATCCGCTTCAACGTACGGCCTTCAGCGCTGCGGAACAGGCGAGCTATCCCGCCAAGAAGGCGTCGATGGCCTCCTTGCTGATACGAACCTGCGAGCCGATCCGGCGCGCCTTGAGTTCGCCGCTCTCGATGAGCGCCTCCACATCCGCCGTCGAGACCTTGAGATAGGCAGCCGCTTCTTCCAGCGTCATCACCGACGGTACGCCGGACGCGGGCTGCGGCGCGGACTGCTGGGCTCCTTGGCCGCTCGCCATGGCGTTGCTGATCATGCCCGCCATGCCCATGCCCATGCCCAGCCCGGCGCCGAGGCCGATGCCCTCGCTGGCGCCGCCGCCGCCGCCGGCTGTAGCCGCATCGCCCATCGCCTGCGCCGCCTTGAACTTCATATAGGCGTCCATATTGCCGATGGCGCCCATGGCGGCCCGCTCGTCGATGGCCTTGGCCGTCTCCTCAGTCGGGTTGATAGAGACCACCATGAACTGCTTCAGGGCAATGCCCATGGCGAGGAAGTCATCCTGCACCCTGGCGCGCATGCCTGCGCCGATCTCGTCATAGAGCTGCGGCAGGTCGAATATGCTCTTCATGTTCTCGCCGAGCACATCCGTCATGCGGCTGATGATAACGCCGCGCAGATAGTCCTCGATCTGGGCCGTCGTGTAGATGCCCTGCGTACCCACAATCTGATCGACGAAGCGCTTGGGGTCCGCCATCTGCATGGTGTACTGGCCGAAGGCGCGCAGGCGCACCAACCCCAGGTCGGTATCGCGCAGGCTGATCGGCTGCGGCGTGCCCCACTTCAGGTCGGTGTACTCGCGCATGTTGACGAAGTACACTTCCGCCGTGAAGATGTTGTTGCCCCCCGTCACCAGCCGCAACATGCCGGACAGAATGGGCAGGTTGGCCGTGGTGATGGTGTGGCGTCCCGGGTCGAACAAGTCCAGCGACTTGCCGTCGCGATAGAAGACCGCGCGCTGGCTCTCGCGTACGATCACCTGGCTGCCTAGGCGGAAATCGCCGGAGCCGAACTCGGGAATGCGCACCACCATGTCATTGGGGCCTTGACTCGGCGCCTCTACAACATCAATAATCCTCGCCATATTGCTCTCTCTTTCTCAGCTGCGGCTGCTTCTAGTCAATGATACGCTCGCCTCGCCGGCGCGACGCGCTATTCGTCCAACAATTTCGGGTCCACCTCGGGCAGGTTGGCGACGTCCATCAGCAGGTCGGGCGAGACAATCGCCTCGGCGCGCCGGCCTACCAGGCTGTTGAGGTCGTTGAGTCGCTTCGCCAGGTCTTCGATGGCCTGGGCGATGTCGCCCTGCTTCTCGACGGCGGCTCCAATCGCTTGGATGCCGCTCTCCACCTCTGCCGTGCGCTCGGCCAAGGCCACGTCGAAGCGGTGCAGCGCGTTCAACTGCTCGGCCTCGATCTTGACGGCGTCGAAAAGGCCGGCGTAGCCGTAGCTCGCCGTCTTGATGCGGTCGATCAGGATCTGCAGTTTCTGCACGGCGCTGTCCATCTCGTCCAGCAAGGAGAGCCCGCCGCTCTTCATCAACTTGGTCTGCAACTCGAACAGCGCGTGCTTTTGCTCTTCCAGATTGGCGGCGATCATCGTGCGCAGCCGCTTATCCGCGTCGCGACGCAGCTCCTTGTCCACATATCCCTTGATGCCGGGCAGCCCCTTCAACAGCCGCTCGATGGCGCTCATGTTGTCCTGGGCGGCGTTCACAAATTGATCGCTCATGCGTTTTCTCCTGTCTGAGACTCTTGCGGGCGGCCCTCTGGGGAGGCCGGCGTCACAGCCTGTGTTGCGGCTGATGCAGCCGGCGTTTCGGTCGACGTTTCGGTCGATGTCGCGGCCGCCGCGCGTTTGGTCAAGAATACCTCACTGCCACAGTAGGGACAAACGATCAGCCCCTTTCCGGCAAACTGCAAATCGCCACCGCAGTTGGGGCATTTGCGCCCTTCGGTCAACTGCTGGCTTTCTACGCTGTAGAGCAGGCCCTTGTCCCAGTTGATGGCGCCGCTGAACAACTGCTTGCCCACCAGGTTGCGGATCATGCTCTCCACGTCCTCGCGCGGCGCGCCCAGCCCAGCCACCAGTTCGCCCATGGTCACCTGGCCCTGCGTCAGCACCATATTGAGGATTTTCTTTTCCTGCGCCACCTGGGCGTACTGCACCTTTTCCACCGTACCTTTACGGAAGACATAGGCGCCCACGCCGAAGATCGGCGCCAACACGATCAGCGCCAAGAACATACCCAACACCATCCCTGCCGATGTGGTTTCCTCCGCGCTCATCGCCGCCAGCGCCCACGCAGCGAAAGCCGCCAGCAGCAACGCGCTGCCGATCATCAACACCAGTCCGACAATTCGTCCGCCGCCAATCATAGATACCCTTTCCCATCAGTGCAATCACTAGACGAAATTCCGGCTTAGCGGAAGCCGCCGCCACCGCCTCCGCCACCGCCTCCGCCGCCGCCGCCACCGGAGAAGCCGCCTCCACCGCCGCTCCAGCCGCCGCCCGACGACGAACTGGCGGGCCGGCTAGTCAACGTGCTGCTCGCCGACGACAACATGGCCCCCAGCCCTGCGCTCATGGCGGTGAGGCTGCCGCCCATGCCGCGGCTCATGCCGCTCAACCCGCCGCCAACGCTGCCGCCGCCGCCGACAGGCGCCAAGGAGCCGCCGCCCATGCTGACCGGCCGCGGGGCGCCCGGCGTGTCATAGTACCACGGGCGATTGGTCCCATAGGCGGTAGGCGTCGGGAAATACCAGCCGGGCGCGGGAGCATCCACCTGTTCAAACTTGCGGATGTACTCCTTCTCGAAGCCGAAGGCGATGGCATAGGGCAGCCACTGGTCCCAAATCTCCTTCTGCGCCTCCAGATCCGAATACTTGTCGATGTCCTTCAGATAGGTCCGGAAGGCCTGCCAGCGTGCGGCTTCTTCCGCGCCCTTGTCGGTTTTGCGCGGCATGTAGCGCGCCATGATTAACAGCGCCACAGAGGCAATCCCCAGGCCGACGCCAGGCAGCACAGCCGCGCCGGTTAGCTCGCCGAACATCGCCAGCAGGCCCACGCCCAACACCGACGCCAGCATGATCCCGGCCCCGCCCATACAGCCGAAGCGCGTGCGCACGCTCTCCGGGCTGACCGGATACAGGCCTTCCGCCACCACCGCTTTGTAGATATCCTCCTTGATGCCGTCGATCTTCGTATAGAACTTGTTCTTCAGATCGGACAGCCGCACCTCATCCTTCGTGCCGAAGAGCGCGCTGAGCAGCTTTCTCTCATAGGCGGCCAATGGCACGTCCCGTCGCTCGCGGCGATAGATAAAATCGGTGCTGGTGCGCAGCCAATTCTCCTGCTTGTCCTCGGTCATGCTGATGGCTTTGCGCCGCGCCAGGTCGACCAGCGTCGCCAAGATGTCCTCCATGTCGACCGTCTCGTCCAGCAGCGTGCCCGCCAGCGCCGGCGCCAACGTGCTCGGCGGTTCCGGCAGATAGTCCGCCACCATCTCCACCGGCTTGTCGCGCCCAAAGCGATGCCACAGCCCGTACAGGCCCGCGGTCCCGCCCGCGCCCAGCAGCAGCCCGCCCAGGCTGAAGAACAGCGTCGCTACAGGCCCCCACCGATCGCGGAAGGCCTGCTCGGCCTCGAGGCGAGCGACCTCCTCGTCGGCGCGCTGCTGCCACGGCTGCACAGCCCCGTCCACCCGACCGGGCGTGAACTCGACCCGCACCTCGAACTCCTCGCTGGGGTTGAGTTGCCGCGTCAACTCGAAGATCACGGCGCGCTCATCTTCCAGCACATTCGCCGTGGCGCTGTCACGCGCATCGCGGCTGTTGATGTAGGCCGCCCACTCCTGCACGCGCGTCGATTCCGGCACGACGACGCGCACCGCCCCTTCGCGCACAGGGAAGCCGCGATCCCCGTAGATTGCCTTCCACCACACCTGGTCCCCGCCCTCATAGAAGCGCAAGCCGTCGTGGACGGTGTAGCTGAGCGTATAAGTCTCGGCGCTGTTGGAAGCCGGCGGGAAGAACCACTCGATGACGTAGCGGTCGCCGCTGTCAACCACCGTGAAGGTGAAGGGCTGCTCGCCGCTGCGCGCCTGGGTATACGTATTGCCCCGCCCGTCAGTGACCGCCCAATTGTCAATGTAGCCGAAGTTCCGCTTGGGAATGTCGCGATAGCCGGCCGTGAACGTGCCGGAGGTGAAGCGAATGGTCTGCCGCTCCGCCACGTCGAAGACGCCGCTGGCGCGGACAACAATGCTGACGTCGAAGCGATCCCAGACCAACGACTTGTCTTGCGCCTGCACGCCGGGCGCGAAGACGCCCAGCCACAAGGCCGCGACTACAAGCAGAATCGTCCAACGCATGGTGGTTCGCATAGTTCCTCCACGGCTTGGCCGCACATCGACACCCCCGGACAACGCCCGGCCAGCGCCGGATGGTCGGCTGTTTGGTTCCTACGCCCGCCGATAGCGGTCAGCGGGGCTGCTGATCGCCGGCGGCCGGTTCTTGTGTATGTTCCCTGCGGCGACCTGCTCCATTTTCGGTCGCACCCGACGGCACAGCCCCGGCGTCTGCCGCAGCCAGCGCCGTCGCCGCATGCAGCAAGTCCTCATCCTCATGCGCCAACGGCGGCAGTTCGCCCAGTTCCATCAGCCCGAAGTGCTGCATGAACAGGTCCGTCACCCCGTAAAGGATGGGGCGACCGGCCGCCTCCAGCCGGCCCGTCTCTTCGATCAGGCCGCGCTGCATGAGCGATCGCAGCACTGCCGCGCAATCCACCCCGCGCACCGCCTCGATCTGCGCACGCGTCACCGGCTGGCGATAGGCCACGACGGCTAGCGTCTCCAACGCCGCGCTACTCAGCTTCGTACTGAAGTCCAGGTTCAGAAACTCTTCCACAAAGGGAGCCGCAGCCGGCGCGGTGACAAGCTGATACTTGCCGTTGTGCACCTGCAAACGCAGCCCGCGCTCCCGTCGCTTATACTCCTCAGCCAGGTCTGCCAAGCCCTGCTCGACCATCGCCGCCGGCAGATCCAGCGTCTTGGCGATAGAGGCGACGTCCACAGGCTCACCCGCCACAAAAAGCAGGCTCTCCAACACGCCGGTCAGCCCGACTTCCTCGCCCGCGGCCTCATCGTCCGCTTGCGGCTCGGCGGCAACGGCGTCTCCGGCCAACTCGCGCGGGGCAAGCCTGCGCGCCGCCACCGGCAGCCCGTCCGCCGGCCCGCCGTGCTGCGAAGCCTCCACAGCAGGGAGTTTCGCAACCGGCCCGTCGCCGTTGCGGTGCGGCTCAGATATTCGTGTGGGATCGATCTGTGACATCATATGTGCAATGCGGTCCCGTGGCAGCGCCGCCCACAAGGCTCGCGCCCACGCCATGACCGCCCGGATAGCTTGTCGGAACGTCATAATACGGCAACCGCCTCTGCCAATACCGCGCCCGCCCCGGCTGCGAAAGCAGGCGCGCTGCCGGGCTGCGGCTGGTCACTGCACCCAATCGGGATCGACCGGCGCGTAACGCATGCGGACATCCAGCTTGCCGAGCTTAAGCCCCATGTCCTCTTCGATAATCTCACGCGTCACCTCGACCACCTCGTCGGTCTTCATCGGTACGTCTACATCCGGCGCGGTTTCGATCTCCAACTTGATGTCAACCGCCCCGCCCTTGGCCTTGACAGTGGGTGCAACGGTCACAATCTCGGCCAGTTGATCCAGCCGCCAGCTAAGACGACGGCTGACGCTGTTCGGGTCCAGTTCGGCGGACCCTCCCTGCGCCGTGCGGATGCGCACCCCGCGGCGTCGCGCCGTCCACACTTCTAGCACAGCCAGAAAGCCGAAGAGCAGTACGGCAGTTATCGCCGCGGCGATCTGGCCGATCAGGAAGTTCGTCGGATTGGCCGCCTTCCACTCCGACAGCAAGACGTCGGCGCGGCCCAACTGCGCCTGCAGCCACGCAACCGTACCAAGCGGGATGACCGCGGCGACGCTTACAGCAGCCGCCAGCGCCAGCCACAGAATCGTCGTGACCACGCGATTGAATACGTTCATGCAACGAAATCCTGCCTGCCGGTCACTCTAGTCCCTGCCTATTCTCGCCGCCGAGCTGGGGCAGCCTTGTTATGGCGTCTTGCCGGGTATTTGGATCAATGAGCGGCCTGTTACTTTCCCGCAGATTTCCTGTGTAGAGCTCCTGCGGTCTTGTCGTGGATTATACACCACGGGCAACCCGCAGGCGAACGGATTGCGTTCCCGCCAGCAACAGTGCGGTCAGAGCCAACCCGGCAAGGCTCATCGACCAGGCCAGCCGCCAGCGGAGCGGAACGTAGCGGAACGTCACCACATGCTCGCCGGCGGGCGTATAGACGCCGCGAAACAGGTAGTTCGTCGCATAGATGAGCGCGGCCTCCCCGTCTATAAACGCCTGCCAGCCCGGGTAGTTCACGTCGCTCAACACCAGCAACCCGTCCGCCCCGCTGGCGATGCGTACACTTACCTCCTGATTACCATACGCAACGATCTCAACTTGGTCGCGCCCCTGCTGTGGTGCGGCCAACGCCGGGCCGCCCTCGATGACCGCCGTCTCCCCCGGCGCGAAGTCGGGCGCAGACAGATATGCCAGCGCCTCCGCGCCGTCAGCCGCCACGCGCACGTCGTGCACCAGATAGGCGCGCGGCAACACATCCAGATTCTCGTACACCTTGACATCGCCGCTGTGCGCCAGGCGGAAACGGCCCCGGTCGCTGGGCAGCAGCGCCAGGAACATGCCGGTGCGCGCATCGACCAACGTCGCTGCCTGGATCGCCGCTTCGACCGGGCCGTCGACCCAACGCAACACCAGCCGCTCCGGCGTTGCCGGCGCCTCGAAGGCCAGCCGCACACGGTACTCCTGCCTGCCGCCTTCCACATCGCGATAGGCCACGGTCGCCCCTGCCGATGCAGCCAGCACGCTGTCCAGGGAGCCGTCAGCCAGCGCCGCCCCTGGCGCACCGCCGGCAACCAGCGGCCACTGCATCAGGTCGACGTCGCCCGCCTGCGCCGTCACCGTGGCGACCGTACGGTTGCCCTGCGCCAGCGCCTGCATATCGCCCTCCGCATAGCCGATCAGGTCGACGTGCGTCGCCTCGAACGGATAGGGGACCGCCGCCTCCGCTTCCATCAGGCCGGACGGCCCCAGCCGCACGCCGATCTGCCGGTCGTAATAGACATCCTCGAACCATAGGTCGCGCACCTTGTCGGTGATCACGTACTGCACGTTGAGCAGGCCCAGCAGCCTGGCATCCGGCACAGTCTGCACCTGCTCGCGCAGGCGGCCGTCGGGCACCAGTTCGTCGGGCGGGATGAACAGCCCCAGCACGTCGAGATAGCGGCGCAGGGGCAGCACGCCGCCGTCAAAGCCGTCCACGCTCGGCGTGCGCCACAACAGCGCCAGGTTGGGGGCGAGAATCTCCTGCGCCTTGAGCGCCGTAACCAATTCGGCAAAGGCGGCCTCGTCAAGCTGGGGCGGCGAGGACTCGACCAGGATGCGGCGGTAGTCGCCCATGTCGCCGGGGTCGAAGGTGATGGCGCTCATGCTGAGGAAGCGGCCCGCCGCGCCGGGACCGGCTGCCGTGCGCGCCGGGTCGGTGAGCAGATGCGCCGGGGCCGTGCGCACATCATAGACGGCCTGCGGCGCGGTCGGGTGCGTATGCGGCAGGCTGAGCGCGGCCAGCAGCAGGTCCGCGGAGAGGACGAGCGTCAGTCCGGCGGCGGCAAGGGCGACATAGACCTGTCTGCGCCTTCGCGACAGACCCTGCAGCAACGCGTCTGCGCCCGCGCCGGCCAACACCGCCATGCCCAGCGTGTAGAGCATCATCCAGCGCGCCGGCGCGCGGAATAGATCGAAGCCGGGTGCGACCAGATAGAGCAGGTAATAGAACGGGTTCCAGCGGCCCAACGCCAGGAACAGCCCCAGCCCGGCCATCAGCAGGCCGAAGGCGCGAGCCGTCCCCCGTCCGCGCCACACGCCCAGCGCAGCCAGAGCCAACCCCGCCAAGCCCACATACGCCACATACTCGGTGTAGCCGAGCGTGCCGAACGTCACGCCCAGGTCGACCAGGCCATACGTGGGCAGCAGCGTCCACGGCAGTTTGAGCGGTCGCAGGCTAAAGCTGCTCGCCTCGCCGTAGTCCAACCCGCCGCTGCGCAGCCCAAGATCGCTCAATTCCAGCGCCGGCAGGAGCTGCGCGCCGCTGATCAGCAGGCCCAAGGCGGCGCCCAGCGCATAGACCAGCAGCCGCGGAGCCGCCTCGCCCAGGCGGGCGCGCAGCCCCGCGCCGCGCGGCGCGGCCGCCGCCGGCCAGATCGCCCACACGCCCAGGCCGAACAGGTTGATGTAGAGCGTCTGTGTGTGGCCGGCCAGGAACATGAGCGCCACCAGCAGGCCAAAGAGCGCGCCGCGCCGCCACAGTTCCGGTCGCCGCAGCAGATGTCCCGCCCCGCCGTGTACATCCAGCGCCAGCACGGCCCAAGGCAGCCAGGCCGCGCCGTTCATCTGGTTGATGTGCCCGATCAGGCCGCCGTAGAAACCGCTGCCCGCCAGCGCCAGCCCCGCGGCCAAACCCGCCCACGCGCCGGCTCCCCAGCGCCGCAGCAGCAGATAGCCGCCCAGGCCCAGCAACCACGTATGCAGCGCCGCGCTCCAATAGATCTGCTTGGTGACCGGCAGCCAGCTAAGCGGCCAATGCAGCGGGTAGAGCGCCGCGGCCTGCGGGTTGGCCAAGAACGGCGCGCCCAGGAAGATGTACGGGTTCCAGAAGGGAATCTCGCCGGCGCGCAGGGCCGCCGCCGCAAAGTCGCGGTAGGGGTAGAAATAGTGCAGGATGTCGCCGCTCGCCAGCACGCGGTTGGTAAAGAGCAAGCGGGCGTAGAGCAGCGCCGTGAACAACGCCAACGCCAGAGCAACTGCGGCCAGCTCGCCCGCCTTATCCCAGCGCGGCGCGGCTCGCGATTCTCCGCTCATCGAAGCAGGAGACTCGTTGCGGGCGATCATGGCGGCGCATTCCTTGCCGGCAGGGCGGATGAGGGGCCGTGCGCATCCAGGGTGCGCGTCCAGGTCGCGGGCGCGCGGCACGCGCACCAGTCGCACGGCTCCGCGGCCGGGTGCGTCACTTCCCACACGCGGAAATGCTCGAAGGCGCCGCGCGGCGTCAAGGCCAGCCCGCGCATCGCCAGATGTGAGGCCAAATTCGGCAGGCTCGCCCAGTCCGGCTCAATCAAGTACGCGGGCGGGTAAGGCGTCTTGGCGGCGTTGTCGGCCAGGTAGACCGTGCTAGGGAACCAGCGCAGGTCGACGCGGGCGTCGCCCAGGGCATTGTCCAGGTCATTGTTCCGATCATTGTTCAGATCATTGTATAGGTAGAAGCGGTAGTGCCAGCCCAGCGTCTGGTGATAGAGCACGTATTGCTCCCCGCCGAGCGTGCGCACCTGCTCGATTGCCGCAGGCAGCCCGGCATACGCGCCGTGATCGCCGCCGATGGGGAGAGCGCCCGCGGCTGCGCGCCAGGCCGGCGGCGTCCACACGAGCAGCGCCCCCGCTATGACGAGGGCCGCGCGCGACGGCGTCCACGCTCGCCACGCGGCCAGCCGCCCCCCGCCCCAGCCCACAGCCAGGGCCAACATCGGGGCCAGCGGCAGCAGGTAGCGATCCCACGCCTGGACTGTCGTCACGCCGTGCAGCAGCAGAAACGCCGCGCTCCAGAGCGCAATCAGCCCGATGAGGCGATCGCTGCCGGGCGTCCGGCGTCCGGCCAATAGGCCGCCCGCCACAAGCGCGGCGGCCAACGCCCACGCTGTAGCGCCCCCTGCCAGATGCCAGGCAAGCTCGCCCCATGCCGCCGCGCGTTCGGGCCATGCGAGCGGCGACGCCAACCCCAACGCGGCGTAGTTGCGCGTCGCCAAGTCCCAGGGCGAGGGCGCCACCGCCCAGCGCAGGCTGTCCCAATAGACGACAGGCGCAACAGCCAAGGCCGCGCCCGCGCCCAGCCGCAGCAGGGCCTGGCCAAACGATGGGCGCGCCCGCTCCCCGCGCGGGGCTGTCGCCCACAGCGCACCCACGACCAG
>JASGTU010000294.1 GCA_030058085.1 Chloroflexota bacterium | reverse complement strand
GGGTCTGGAAGCCGATGATGAGCAGGACGGCGGTGAGGATGAGCGATTGGATGTGACCGTCGCCCTGGCCGATGACGTAGAAGTAAAGGAAGCGCAGACCAAGCAGCAGCCCGGCGAAGATGGCGAGTGCGCCCGCCATGACAAAGACGCGCAGCGGCCGGTAAAAAGCATAGGCGCGCACGATCGTCGTCGCCGAATTGGAGAGATAGTCGGGCAGGTGGTGAATCAGGCGCGAAGGGCGCGTCGGCGCGTTGGTGCGGATGGGCACGTATTCGACCTTCATGTGTTGCGCGCCTGCCTGGATCAGCGTCTCCAGCGTGTAGGAGTAGTTGCTGAGCACCAGCGTGCGCAGCGCCGCCTCGCGCGTCAGGGCGCGAAAGCCGCTGGCCGCGTCGGGGATGGTCGCCCCGGCCGCGCGCGAGATGACCCAACTGCCCAGGCGCTGCAGGCTGCGCTTAAGCGGGGAGAAGCTGGGCACGCTGGCGACCTGCCTGTCGCCGACGACCATGTCAGCGCGCCCGGCCAAGATCGGCTCCACCAGGAGCGCAATGTCGGACCCGACGTATTGGTTATCGGCGTCGGTGTTGACGATGATGTCGGCCTGGCGCACCAGGCAGGCGTCCAACCCGGCGGCGAAGGCCTGGGCGAGGCCGCGGTTGCCCGTGAAGCGCACGACGTGATGCACGCCCAACTCGCGCGCCACGCGCGCCGTGTCGTCTGTGCTGCCGTCGTCGACGACGAGGTACTCGATGCAGTCGATGCCGGGGAGGCTGCGCGGCAAATCCGCCACCGTCTCCGGCAGCGTCTTGGCCTCGTTATAGCACGGGATCTGGATGATCAGCTTCACCGCAGCATGTCTCCCAAGCGCAAGCGCCGGGCGCGTTTCTCCGGCGTAGGCGAGGCGGGGTTAGCGCCTGCCGCTGGGCGGGCGGCGACCGAACATATTGCCGAAAAACATCTGGCGCAACATGCCGGGTTCGCCGCTCTCTCTGGACTGGGACGAGGAGGCGCTCTCCTCCCAGTTCTTGAGGCGGGCGTGCGCTTCCCACTCGATGCGTTCGTCCTCTATGCCGATCAGCGCGGTCAGCAGCGCGTCGTCTTCACCCTCGGCAGGCTCGCTCTCCAGCAAATCCGCCCAGCGCTCGAGTTCCTCTTGCATGCGGCGCAGGCGATAGAGCAGGTGTTGGCGGTTGGCGCGGAACGAACCGGCTAACTGCTCGGCGCTGCCGCCCAACTCGGTGGCCTGGGCAAATTGGCGACCCGCCATGCGCCGGGCCTCGCGCCAGCCGGGTGCGGCGGCGCTCATGTGCATCAGGCTCGCGCCGAGCAGTTGCGGCAGTTGTTCGACCCCGGCCATGATGCCGTCGTGCTCCAGCGCGTCGACGAAGAGCGGCGTGGCGCCGATGCGCGTGACGAAATCGGCGGCGAGTTGGATGGCGCTGGCGTCCGTATGCGTGCCGCTGGCGATGGAAAAGACCACGTCGTCGAACAGGTCCGCCCGCGTGGTGAGCGCGCCGCCTACGCCGGAGAGCACCGGATGCCCGGCGACGAAGTGGGCGTGGTCCGGTACGTGGCGGTCGCCGATGGCGATGGCAGGCTCGACGAGCGAGACGATGCCGAAGACCAGGCAGCCGGGCTTGATGTCCTCGGCGATCTGCCCGTAGAGCTCGTCCAGTTCGGCCAACGGCACCGCGGTGATGATCAGGTCCGAGTTTTCGCAGGAGGCGTGTAGATTCCACTCTGTTCGATCCACGGCGCCCGACTTACGCGCCGCCTGCGCCGCCTGCGGGTCTCGGTCGTGGCCTATGATCTCGAACTCCGATTCCTGGCGCTGGAGGGCCTGACCGAGGCTGGCCCCGGTCAGGCCCAGACCGATGATGGTAATGGCGGGTTTGGCCATGTTTTCTCCTTAAGCTGCTCTATCTGTGTCGATCCGCCTAGTGCGTGTTTAAACGTGCGCTTGTTTCTCGCAGCCTTATCAGTAGGCATCGTCCGCCCGCTGCAACGCTTCCAGCAGCAGCCGCTCACGCTCTGCGCACGGGACTGACGCGGCTACGCCCTGGTGATGTTCGATCAGCCAGCAGGTCAACTCGCTGCAGCCGGCCCGCCGCGCCTGCTCTGCGCCAAGGCGCGGGTGCTCGAAATGCACGTAGACGGCATAGCGCCAGCCGAGAGTAGGGTTGGCGTGTGCGGCGCGGCGCAGGATCGCCGGGGCCCAGGCTTCGAGCAGGACGAGCGGGCCGCGCAGCCAGGGGCTCAGACGCACGCCGGCTTCGTCTGCGGCCAACTTGCCCGCGTCGTGCAACAGCGCGGCCGCGTCCAGGTCGGCGTCGACAATGCCGGCCTGGCGCACGGCGTAAAGCACGTTGAGGCTGTGGCGCTGCGCGTCGACGGGCATGCGCGTGAAGATCCCCAGCGCAGCAGGCGGCAGCGCTGCGGCGACCAGATCGTGCTCTTCCGGGCTGACGCGCGCGGCCAGCCCTTGCCAAAATTGGCGCACGCGGTATTGGGCGCGGCGCCAGCGTATGGGCGAGCGGAAAACCGACGGGTAAGCGCGCATTCGATATGGCCTAGGCGAAGCTCAACAAGGCCCGCACGATCAGGTCGGTCGGCAGGCGAACGACGCCCGGCGCCAAAAAGATCACAGCGAGCAGGATCAGAAAACCGTACTGGCTCAACTGCATGTGCAGCCGGTAGTTGTCCCCCGGCAGCAGCGCAAACAGGATATGCGAACCGTCCAGCGGCGGGATGGGGATCAGGTTAAAGACAAAGAGCAGGACGTTGATCTGCAAAAAGAAGAAGGCGAAGTTGAGCCCGAATTCGCTGGAGGGCGGCAAGGCGGTGATCAGCACGGCGGCGAGAATCGCCATCGCCAGGTTGCTGAGCGGGCCGGCCAGCGAAACAATGATGGAGCCGAGGCGCACGTCCGTGTTGATGTTGCGCGGGTTCCATTGGACGGGCTTGGCCCAGCCGAAGCCGACGAAGAGAATGAGCAAGGCGCCGAACGGGTCGATGTGAGCGAGGGGATTGAGCGTGTAGCGGCCCTGCCACTTGGGCGTGTCGTCGCCCAGCGCCACGGCGGCGGCGGCATGGGCAAACTCATGGACGGGCAGCGCGACGAACACGATCAGCGCGATGGCGAGCAGGCGGGCCGGGTTGAGGATGTTCCCGCCCACGGCGAGCAAGCCATAGAGCAACAGCGCCGCCACGACCAGTATCGCGACCTTCTGAAAGCCTGTTAACGTGTTCCAGCGCATTCGCAGGGAACTCAATGCCATCAAGTGCTCGTTCCTTCCGCGCCGCATCGGGCGCAACCTTCTAGGCGGTCTCTGTCCGGACAGTCCGCCGCAGTCCGCCTAGTATAGCATGGGCGCGACGGCGCTGACCAGAATATAGCCTACCAAGTCAAGTTGCCAAAAGCCAAGGGGTATGGTAGTGATTCGGCAGTATGGGACATCATCGGTTGGACTCCGGGGCTGAGCGGCGCGGCTTGCACGGCCTGGTGCGCAACGGCCCGTCGCGACGCACGCTCGCCATCAGCGCCGCGGCTGTGGTTCTTCTCGTCATTGCCGGCTGGCTCATTTACCGGCTGCGCGACCCCTCCGTCGCCCTGGGGCCGCAGCGCAGCGTCGAAACGATCAACCCCAAGATGGGCGTACATACGCGGCTGACCGATGAGGTGGAGCCGTGGAAGATCAAGCGCACGCTGGAGATGGTGCGCGAGATGGGCGCGCCCTGGATCGTCGAGTACTTCCCCTGGGCCTATATCGAGCCGCGCAGGGGGCAGTATAACTGGAACCACACCGACGAGGTGATCCAACACGCCAACCGCCAGGGGCTGACCGTCATAGCCCGGCTGGGCTACGTGCCGGAGTGGGCGCGGCCCAAGGAGACCACGCCGCTTTACCTGGGCGAGGAGCGCTTTGCGGACTTCGGCAGTTTTGCCGCGGAGTTTGTCGCGCGCTACGCCGGGCAGGTGGAGTATGTGATCCTGTGGAACGAGCCGAACCTGGCGCTGGAGTGGGGCTACGAAGCCGTCGACCCGGCCAAGTACGTCGAGATGCTGCGCGTGGTCTACCCCATGATCAAAGCCGCTAACCCGCAGGTGCAGGTGCTGGCGGGTGCGTTGGCGCCGACGCTGGCCCCGCCGGGCAGCGAGTGGGGCATGAACGACCTGGACTATCTGCAGCGCATGTACGACGGCGGCGCGGCGGATTACTTCGACATCCTCGCTATCCATGCCTACGGCTGGTATTCGGAGCCGGACGAGCCGGCCGCGGCCGATGTGGTCAATTACCGCCGCTCGGAACTGCTGCGCGAGGTGATGGTGCGCAACGGTGACGGCCATAAGTCCGCCATGATCACCGAGGGCGGCTGGAATGATCACCCGCGCTGGACGCGGGCTGTGCGGCCGGGCCAGCGCATCGCCTATACCGTGCGCGCCTACGAGATCGCGCTGGAGGAGTGGCCCTGGATGGAGGCCGTCGCCTTCTGGGCTTTCCGCTATCCGTGGGACGCCAAGAGCTATCAGGACTATTTCACCTTCGTGGATACGGAGTTTGAACCGAAGCCCATCTATGAGGAAGTACAGCGCTACAGCCAGGGGCGCTATGCCCAGGAGACGCGGCCATGAGCGGCGCGGCGCGTTCGGCTGGTTGGCGGCGCAGCTTGGCCCGTCCGTGGCTGTGGGCGGCGCTCGTCGCTGCGTTTGTGCCGGCGGCAGCGCTGCTGGCTTGGGCCGGCGGGCCGGAGCAGATCACACGGCTGTTCGTGCGCCACGACGGGACCTGGGCGGCGATGCAGGCGCGCGGGACGTGGCGCGTCGGCCTGGACCCAAGCTTCCCGCCTTTCGAGATGCTGGACGAGGCGGGCAGCCCCGTGGGTTATGACGTAGACCTGGCGCGGCGCATCGCGCAGACGTGGGGGCTGGAGGTCGAAATCGTGGCGTTGGGCTTCGACAGCCTGCTCGACGCGGTGCAGGCGGGCAAGATTGACAGCATTGTTTCGGCCCTGCCCTATGACCCGCGCGCCACACGCGAGATCGCCTATTCGTCGCCCTATTTCGAGGCCGGCGTGCGGCTGGCGGTGCGCGCCGGTTCGCCCATCACCGGCGTGGCAGGGCTGGACGGGGCCGCCGTCGCCG
>JASGTU010000293.1 GCA_030058085.1 Chloroflexota bacterium | reverse complement strand
GCGATCAGGCGCGCTTCATCGCCGGCGGCACCGACCTGCTCGTCGAACTGGACCGCGGCCGCCGCGCCCCGGACGGCGCGGAGCTAGGCCTGATCGACCTGACGCGCATCCCCGGCTTGGCGGATATTCGGGAAGAGGATGGGCGCATCAGCCTCGGCCCGCTCGTTACCCATAACCAATGCGTCGCCAGCCCGATCATCGTCGAGAAGGGCTTCCCGCTGGCCCGCGCCTGTTGGGAAGTCGGCGCGCCGCAGATCCGCAACCGCGGCACGGTCGCCGGCAACATCATCACCGCCAGCCCGGCCAATGACAGCATCGTGCCGCTCATGGCGCTGGATGCGAGCGTGACCGTGCGCAGCGCCGCGCGCGGGGAACGCACCCTCTCGCTGCGCGATTTTTGCGTCGATTTCCGCCGCGTCGACTTGGCGCCGGACGAGATGCTCACAGCCATTTCCTTCCCTGCGCTCAGCCCGGACGACTGCGGCGTGTTCATCAAGCTCGGGCTGCGCCGCGCCCAGGCGATCAGCGTGGTCAGCGCGGCCGCGGTCATCAACCGCGCCGGCAATGACCCCTCCGCGCCGGTGACGCGCGCCGCCATCAGCCTGGGCGCAGTTGCGCCGGTGATCGTGCGCGCCGCGACCGCCGAGGAGTATCTGACGGGCCGCCCGCTGAACGAGGAGACGGTTGCCGCCGCGGCCCGGTTGGCGCTGGAAACCGCCCAGCCCATCGACGATATCCGCGGCAGCGCCGGCTATCGCCGCGCCATGACGGAGGTTCTCGTCGCCCGGGCCCTGCGCCAGATCGCGCATGGCCAGGCGCGCGCCGGTTGGCCCGAACGCCCGGTGATGCTATGGGGCGAGACCGGCGGGCGCTGGCCCGTACAGACCGGCAAGGCGATTCCGGCGGGCCATGCGTTGGTTAACGGGCGGCCTGTAGCGTTGGCTCCCGGCATGACGCTTCTTGACAGCCTGCGCGCCGCCGGTTTGACCGGCGTCAAAGAGGGCTGCGCAGAGGGCGAGTGTGGGGCCTGCACCGTCTTCCTGGACGGTATGGCGGTAATGGCGTGCATGGTTCCGTCGGAGCGCGCCGAGGGCAGCGAGGTGATCACCGTGGAGGGGCTGCGCACAGACGAGGCGCTGCACCCGATGCAGGCCGCGCTGGTGCAGAGCGGCGGCGTGCAGTGCGGCTATTGCACGCCCGGCTTCGTCATGAGCGGGGCCAAGTTGCTCGAAGAGACGCCTCATCCCGACTACGCCGAAGCGCAGCAGGCCTTTACCGGCAACCTCTGCCGCTGCACGGGCTACCGCAAGATTCTCGACGCCGTGCTCATGGCCGGGCAGGAGGAGGCCGGCGTCTAGGCCCCTGTACGCCCCGTGCAGCTCCGCCTGATCCCCGCGCCATCGTGAACGAGCCCGTCTACCGCTCCCGCATTACCGATCTGCTCGACGGCTGCGGCGTCGCCTATCGTCTGCTGCCCCACGACGGTCCGGTGTACACAGTCGAGGAGGCAGCCCGCCAGCGGGATGTGGTCATGCAGGAGATGGTTAAGTCGATCCTGTTGCGCGAGCCCGGCGGGCGCTATGTGATGGCATGCGTGGGCGGCGATAGGCGCGTCGACCACCGCGCCGTGCGTCGCAGCCTGGGCGAAGGCTGGCGCAGGCTGCACTTCGCAGACGCCGCCGAGATTCTGGCCGTCACCGGCTGCCCGCAAGGGGCCGTCACCCCCATCGGTCTGCCTGACGACGTGCCCGTGCTCTTCGACCAAGACATCGCAGCCTGCCGCAAGGTCAACATCAGCAGCGGCGACTTGACCTTCGGGCTGGAGTTGGCGACTGCGGACCTCGTCCGCCTGGCTCGCGCCCGCTTCGCCCCCATTGCCGAGCGGCGGCCCGCTCCGCCCGGCAGCGCCAAGTTCGTACAGCGGGCAAATCATCCCCCATAGGAGGAACCTGTGAAAGACAACCTGACCGACATCATCTGCATCTTGGACCGTTCCGGCTCGATGGGGAGCATTCGCTCTGACGCCATCGGCGGCTTCAATACCTTCCTCGCCGATCAGAAGCGACAGCCCGGCGAAGCCGTTTTTACCCTCGTTCTGTTCAACCATGAGTATCTGCTCGTGCACGACCATACGCCCATCGCCCAAGCGGCGCCGCTGGACAACCACACCTACCAGCCGCAGGGTACGACCGCGCTGCTCGACGCCGTGGGCCGCACCATCGACGACGTGGGCAAGCGGCTGCACAACACGCCGGGGGAGGAGCGGCCCAGCAAGGTGATCGTCGCCATCCTCACCGACGGCCTGGAGAACGCCAGCAAGGACTACAGCCGCGGCCGCGTCTCCGAGATGATCAAGCACCAGCAGGAGAAGTACAGTTGGGAGTTTATCTTCCTCGCCGCCAACCAGGACGCCATCGCCTCCGCCCGCGAAATCTCGATTGCGGCCAAGGACGCCATAGCGTTCATGTCGACGCCGGACGGCGTGTACAACGCCAACATGCGGATGAGCGAGGAAATCTCGCGCCGGCGACGCTCGTAAACGAGGACAGGAAAGTCTATGCCCGAACTCAAGCTAACCGTTAACGGCGTGCCGTATACCCTCGACGTTCCGCCGCATCGTTTTCTAGCCGAGGTGCTGCGCTATGACCTCGGCCTGACCGGTACGAAGATCGGCTGCAACGAGGCCGAGTGCGGCGCGTGTACGGTGCTTGTCGACGGGTGCAGCGTCGATTCGTGCATCTACCCGGCGTTCAAGGCGCAGAATGCGACGATCCTCACCATCGAGGGACTGGCTGAGGCGTGGCGTCAGGCGCACCCCGCGCAGGAGGGCCCCCTGCACCCCCTGCAGGAGGCCTTCATTGCCCACGGGGCTACCCAGTGCGGCTTCTGCACGCCCGGCCTGATCATGCAGGCCAAGACGCTGCTCGACGAAACCCTGGAGCCGAGCGACGGCCAGATCAAGCACTGCCTGAAGGACACCTACTGCCGCTGCACCGGTTACACCGCGGTGTTGCGCGCCGTGCGCGCCGCGGCCGAGAAGATGCGCACAGGCCGCATGCCCGCGCCGGAACTGCCGCAGGTCATGGCGCCGCTGGCGCAGATCGGCAAGCCTCTGCCCCGGCCCGACGCCGTGGAAAAGGTGACGGGCAAGGCCATGTACGCCGACGACTTCCGCTTCGCGGGCATGCTCTACGCCGCCGCCCTGCGCAGCGCTTACCCGCACGCCCGCATCCTTGCCATTGACACGCAGGCGGCGCAAGCTCTGCCCGGCGTGCATGCCGTGCTCACCTATCGCGACGTGCCCGGTGACCCGCGCCACGGCCTGGTCGAAAACGATTGGCCGGTCTTTGCCGGCGGCGACTACCCGGCGCGTTACGTGGGCGATTCCATCGCCCTGGCAGTGGCCGAAAGCGAAGAACTTGCCCGCCAGGCGCTTGGCCTGATCCGCGTCGACTATGAGCCGCTGCCCGCGGTTACCGACCCGGTCTCGGCGCGCCTGCCCGATGCGCCTGTGCTCCACCCCGACCGGCCGGACGGCAACCTGCTCAAGCACATCAAGGTGCGCCATGGCGACGTGGCACAGGGCTTCGCCCAGGCCGACGTCATCGTCGAGCGCACCTACCGCACGCCCATGACCGAGCACGCCTTCCTGGAGCCGGAATGCTCCATCGGCGTGCCCGCAGGCTACGACGCCGAGCATGCCAAGCTCACCGTCTATGTCGGCAGCCAGATCCCTTACAGCGACCGGCATCAGGTTGCCAAGAGTCTGAGCTTGGCCGACGAGGAGGTGCGCATCCGCGGCACGGTGATGGGCGGCGGCTTCGGCGGCAAGGAGGACATCACCGGGCAGATTCACGCCGCGCTGGCCGCGCAGATCACAGGCCGACCGGTCAAGATCCTCTACAGCCGCGAGGAGAGCCTGCGCGTCCACCCCAAACGCCACGCCACGATCATCCGCGTGCGCACCGGCGCCACGCACGACGGCATCCTCACCGCGGTCGAGGCCGAGCTGTACGGCGACAGCGGGGCCTACGCCAGCCTGGGCGACAAGGTGATGACCCGCGCCACCACCCACGCCACCGGCCCCTATGCCGTCCCCAACGCCAAGATCGACTGCTACGCCATGTATACGAACAATGCGCCCTGCGGCGCGTTTCGCGGTTTCGGCGTCACGCAGTCGGCCTTTGCCGTCGAGAGCAACATGGACATCCTGGCGCGCGAGCTGGGCATAGACCCCATCGAACTGCGGCGCAAGAACGCGCTGCGCGTGGGCGCGACCACCGCCACGGGCCAAACGCTGCGCGAGAGCGTCGGGCTGTTGGAATGCCTCTCCCGCGTGGAGGGGGCTGTGCGCGCGGCGCGCGACGACGCATCGCCCTGGCAGCCCTGGCAGGAGGGCGCCAAACGTTATGCCTGGGGCGTGGCCGCGGGCTACAAGAACACCGGTCTGGGCGGCGGCGCGCCCGACAAGGCCGAAGCCGAGGTCGAGGTCTTCCCGGACGGCCGCGCCGAGGTGCGCATCAGCAGCGCCGAACTGGGCCAGAACTTGGTGGGCGTACTCGCCGCCTGCACAGCGGAGGAACTGGGCCTGCCCTTTGAGCGGGTGAGCGTGCTGGTGATGGACACCGACCGCGCGCCCGACGGCGGGCCGACCACAGCCAGCCGCCAGACGTACGTCAGCGGCAACGCCGCGCGGCTGGCCGCGGCGTCGATGCGCGAGCAGATGCAGGCGGTGCTGGCTGAGAAGTACGATGTGCCGCCCGAGGTGATCGCCTTCCACGAGGGCCTGGCCTACGTGGACGAGGCGCGGCTGGCGCGCGTGCGCGGGGCGGGCAACGGCCATGCTCCTGGCGACCCGCGACCGGCGGGGACGCGCTTCACGCTCACCTTTGCCGAGGCGGTGCAGGCGTTGATCGCCGAGGGCCGCGCGCCGGCGCTGCGCCATGAATACTGGGCGCCCAAGACACAGCCCCTCGGCACGGGCGGCGATATGCACTTCGCCTTCAGCTACGCCGTACATGCCGCGCTGGTCAGCGTGGACGCGGAGACCGGCGAGGTGGCGGTAGAGAAGGTCATCACCGCGCACGATGTGGGCCGCGCCATCAACCCGCTCAGCCTCTCCGGCCAGGTGGAGGGCGGCATCGTCATGGGCATGGGCAACGCCCTCACCGAGCACTACATCGTCGAGAACGGCGTGCCGTGGACACAGCATCTGGGCCAGTATAAGATGCCGGGCATCAAGCTGGCCCCGCAGATGGAGAACTACTTCGTCGAGGATGCGACGGCCGACGGGCCGTATGGGGCAAAGGGCGTGGGCGAGATCAGCTCCATCCCCATCAGCCCGGCCATTGCCAACGCGGTCTGCAACGCCGTGGGCGTGCGCAGCCTGGCCTTGCCCCTCGACCAGGATGCGCTGCTGCTCGCCATGCGGCGCGGCGCAGCGGAGATCGAGCGGCGGTGGGGCGATCCGCCGGCATAACAAGCGTGGAGGTCGGGAGAAAACGCCGTGATCCCTGCCCGCTTTGCCATCCGCGAGACGATGGGCCTAGTCGTCATGGGGGCGGCCCTGTTCTGGTCAGCCGGAGAGATCGGTTGGCCGGCGGCGTGGGCGTTGATTGCCGTCACAGCAGGCTGGGTGGTCAGCACAGCCATCGTCATTCTGCGCTACAACCCCGAACTCCTGGCCGAACGGCTTGGGCCTCGCAAGGGGGCAAAGCGTTGGGACACGACCATCATAGGCGTCTATGGGCTGCTACAGCTTGCAGCGCTCATTGTCGCCGGACTGGATCGCCGGTACGGCGGGACGGCAGGCTTTCCGGAAGCGCTCCAAGCCATCGCGCTTGCCGTCTGCGTTCTGGGCTACGCCCTCACCGTCTGGGCGACCGCGTCCAACGCTTACTTCTCCCAGATCGTTCGCATTCAGACTGACCGCGGCCACCAGGTCGCTACCGGCGGCCCCTACCAGTATGTCCGCCATCCGGCCTACACCGGCACGATACTTACCTGCCTCGCCGTCCCGCTTCTTCTCGCTTCGTGGCGGGCTTTAGCCATTGGCGCCGCCGGCGCACTCCTCATTGTCCTGCGTACGATTTTGGAAGACCGCACGCTCATGGCCGAACTAGCCGGTTATCCGGAATACGCTCGCCAGGTCTGCCGTCGTCTGATTCCGGGCCTCTGGTAGCTTCTAGACAGCCCCAATCCTTGCCAAACAAAAAGGGAGACGGCATTGCGCCGCCTCCCCTTGTCGATCTGTGCTTATGCAGCCGTCATCCTCACGGATCGACGTACACGCAGACGGCGTAGACTTTGGTCGTGAAGTGGGCGGCGCCCTTGCCGTAGTTGCGGAACTGCACCTTCCAACCGTTGCCGGAGGGATAGGAGGCGTCCACCACGATCTCGCCTAGCGGGTACAGCGGGTCGGCGTCAAAGACGTAGCCGCCGCTCACCACGCTCTTGCCTGCCGGGCACGCTACTTCAGCATAGCCGACGTTGACGCTCGGCGCGGCGAGGATCATGTATTCGTCCGCCACTTCCACCACCTGATAGCCCGACATGCCCGGAGGTCCCTGCGGACCTACTTCGCCCTGCGGGCCTTGAGGCCCGACTTCACCCTGCGGGCCTACTTCACCCTGGGGGCCTTGCGGGCCTACTTCGCCTTGTGGCCCTTGGGGACCAACTTCACCCTGCGGACCGGGTTCGCCTTGAGGGCCAGGTTCACCTTGCGGACCAGGCTCGCCCTGTGGGCCAGGTTCTCCCTGCGGGCCAGGTTCACCTTGCGGGCCAGGCTCACCAGCGGGGCCAGGCTCACCAGCGGGACCGGGTTCGCCCTGCGGCCCAGGTTCGCCGGCGGGGCCAGGTTCGCCGGCGGGACCAGGTTCGCCGGCGGGGCCGGGTTCACCCTGCGGACCGGATTCGCCTGCTGGACCGGGTTCGCCTGCGGGACCAGGCTCGCCTGCTGGACCGGGTTCGCCCGGCAGTCCGGGTACGCCGACGGGACCTACGGGACCGCGTTCACCCTGCGGGCCGGTTTGATTCCAGGTGATCTGCGTTTCGCCTTCCGCACAAGCCTCAGCCGGTTCCGTCCCAATGGACACCTTGCTGATCATGCCTTCTGCGGTTAGGCAGCCGGTGTAGACGTCTCCGCCGCCTGCCGACTGCGCCAGAGCGACTCCGCCGATCACGCCGAGGACCAGAACCGACGCGCTGATAAATGCAACAACGCTGCGCGACAGTCTCATAACAACGCTCCTTCTCGGATTAGCTCAGTACGTGGATAAATCTGTGGATGATTTTGCGCCTGAAAAGAGATAGCCTTTACAAATATCCTATTCTATCAGACTTTTTGAATTCGCAACACTCAAGTTTTACCGGTTTCGCGGGATTAGCCCCGCCGCCGGGGTGAGTATGTCTAACCTGGCAGAATTATGCCGGTTGCGCGGATTTGCGGCCTGTGGCAGAATCGCCCGGCACAGCAAGCGGCAGAGTTCCTACCCTCCGTTTGGCCGGAGCGTTCCCCACATCCGCTATTGCCTGTGATCCGTCTCGTGCTGTTCTGCGGAAAATCGGAAAGGAACACGCTATGAAACGTCTGGCCTGTCGCGATGTCGGATTTGACTGCGAAGCCGTGGTCGTCGCCGCCACCGAGGCGGAAGTGCTGGAGCAAGCCGCCCGGCACGCCGCCCAAGTGCACAACGTCCAGGTGACGCCGGAGATGGCGGAACAGATCAAGACGCTGATCCGCGAGACGAAGGAGTAGGCCGCAAGTCTGTCATTTTGTTGCTGCTAGATGCGGCGCCATCCGAGCCTTCGCCTGATGGGGGGCGCCGGTTTTCGTGACGGCGGTTGCGTATAGCGACCCGCGCGTCGCGCATGGTTTGGTTGGGCGGGAGGAGATTGGATATGAAGATCAGCGTAATCGGGGCGGGCAGCATTGGCGGCACGTTGGGCAAAGCCTGGGCCGCAGCAGGCCATGCCGTCCAGTTCGGCGTGCGCGATGCCAACGCGCCGAAGGTGCAGCGGCTGCTGGACGGCATCAGCGGAGATGCCACAGCCGCAAGCGTGGAGTCGGCCCTGGCTTATGGCGACGTGATCCAGATCGCCATTCCGGGGCCAGCCGTAGCGGAGTTCGCCCGCACAGCCGGCGCAGCCTTGGACGGCAAGACCGTCATCGACGCCAGCAACCGCATGGGACAGGCGGAAATGAACAGCATCGGCGCTCTTCGTGCGGTCGCGCCCAATGCGCGTTTCTTCCGGGCTTTCAATAATCTGGGTTGGGAGAACTTCGCGCAGCCGCAGATTGGGTCAGAGCGGATCGATCTTTTCTACTGCGGTGATGCGGGCGATGCGCAGCGCACGGTACACGGCCTGATCAACGATGTCGGCCTCAACCCTGTCTACGTCGGCGGGCTGGACAAGCTGCCCCTCATCGACATGCTGACCTTGCTCTGGGCTTCGTTGGCGCATGGTCAGGGCTACGGACGCCGCATCGGCCTCAAATTGCTCGCGCCCTAGGCGGCTGCGCGTCTTAGCCGTACCAGCAGTCAGGCAGGGCTTCTCGCTCCGCCTCCAGCAACTCGCGCAGAATGGCGTCGGCGTCGGCCATCGAGGTGATCAGCGGGTCGGTGAGCAGGGCGCGGCGCAGCAGCTTCAGATCGCACGTCGCCACAGCCTCCGCCGTCAGTTCATGCGTGTCGAGGATGACTTCCTGCAGGCCGCGCAGCCCGCGCGGCATCTCCCCGACGGGGCGCGGGCGCGGCCCGTCCATGTCCACGTCGCACAGCAGTTCTAGGAAGGCGTCGGGGGCCATGTTGGTCACCGCGCCGTCGTTGGTTGTGTTGACGTAGAAAGGCCGGCCCAGGTTCGCCGCCATATTCTCGATGATGTCGGTGGCGTGGTCCGGCCCCAGGCGCGTCGTGTACTCGGCGATGGGGATGCGGCCCTGCACGAAGTCGTCCACCTGGCGCCACATCTCGGCGTGGCGTTCGTAGCGCGGCTCGGTTTCCCAGATCGAGAGCGGCGGGATGTCGTCCTTCAGCGCGCCCCGACCCTGCCAGTAGGGCAGGTACTCCTTGGTGTGCGCCACGCACACGGGCACATAGCCGAACGCCTCGTAGAGCGCAGAGGCGATGCCGTCATTGTGCAGCGCTTTGGCCCCGACGTCGCCGCCCGTGTCTTCAGCGGCGGCAGCGCGGCGGATCGAGGCGGCGATGGCCGGCATCACGTCTCGCCCCTGGTATTCCGCCTTGAGCATCCACGTGAAGTGGTTCACGCCGGCGATGCGCATGTCGAAATCGCGGTCGACCTGCTCGCTGAGGTCCTCACCCTCGGCAAGGATGCCGGCGCGCATGGCGTAGCGCCGCTTGATGTGCGGCATGTGCAGGCTGTCGCACAGGGCGAAGCTCTTGACCGCGGGCGCGTAGCGGCGCAGGCCGATGCCGTGCACCGTGGACGGGTTGATGTAGTTGATCACCCATGCGTCCGGGCAGAGCTCCTGCACGTCGCGGGCGCAGGCCAGGATGTGCGGAAACTCGCGCATGGCGCGGAAGATGCCGCCCGGCCCGATGGTGTCGCCGGAACACATGCGCACGCCGTACTTCTCCGAGATGGCGCAGTCGATGCCGCGGTACTTGACCGTCTGGTCGGCAAAGCTCAACACCACGAAGTCCGCGCCGGGCAGCGCCTCTTTCCAGTGCGACGCGGTCTCGATGTGCAGCGGCGCGCCGTTGTGCGCGGCGACCATGTCCGCCAGCCGTCCCAGCTTTTCCAACCGCTCCGGGTCGGACTCCACCAGGCTGAGCGTGCCGGTGCGCAGGTGCGGCGAGTGCACCATCTGCCAGATGGCCTGCCGCCCGAAGAAGAG
>JASGTU010000292.1 GCA_030058085.1 Chloroflexota bacterium | reverse complement strand
CGTTCTCCCGCCACTCGACGAAGAGCCAGCCCGGTGCGGGCGCGGCGCTTGCCTCGGCCTGTGCGCCGTGCGTATAGACGCCGGCCCCGCTCACCGTGCCGCCCTGGGGCGGGTCCGCGGCCAGGCTCAGGGTGTAGCTCAGGGCCTCGAATGTGGCGGTGACCGACGTGTTCTCGGCGATGGTGAGGGTGATGGGGTTGGGGACAAGGTTGGCGGTCTGGGCGAAGAGGATGCCGCTCCAGCCGGCTAAGGTCCAGCCCGCGGCCGGCTGCGCCGTGAGCGTGACCGCCGTGCCGTAGGTATAGACATCCTGCTGCGGGTCGACCGTCACCGTGCCTTGGCCCGCCGCGCCGATGTGCAGCGTGTAGGTGAGAATCTCGAACGTAGCCGTAACCGTTGTGGATGCGTCCAGCGTCACGCTGCAGGCGCCGGCTCCGGAGCACGCGCCGCTCCATCCGTTGAAGGCGGAGCCGGGGCCCGCCGCGGCGGAGAGTGTCACCACCGAATCGTGCTCGTATAGCCAGGCGCAGTACCAGCCGCAGTCAATGCCGGGCAGATCGCTGCTCACCGCGCCGGCCCCGCTGCCGCCTTTGACCACCTTGAGGGCGTGCATGCCGGGCTGCACTTCGACGAAGGCGGCGGTGACGTGTTTGTCGCCGTCGACGGTCAGCGGGCAGGCCGGCTCCAAGCCGCTGCACGCGCCGCCCCAGCCAAGGAACAACCAGCCCGTATCCGCCTGCGCCGTCAGCGTCACCGCCGTGCCGTAGGCGTAGACGCCCTGCTGCGGCTGTGCGAGTACCGCGCCCTGGCCCACCGTGCTGGTGTACAGCGTGTAGGTCAAGGCCTCGAACGTAGCCGTGACTGCCTTGGTCCCGGTCATCGTCAGGGTGGCGGGGTTGGCCATGCCATCGAGGTCGCCGCGCCAGCCGGCGAAGACATGGCCCGTAGCCGCCTGCGCCGTGAGCGTGACCGCCGTGCCGTAGACATAGTCGTCCTGCTGCGGTTGCACGTCCGCCGTCCCCTGCCCCGCCGTGCCGACGTCCAGCGTGAACACATTCGGCGTCTCATACGCGCCCATATCCACCACGCCGTTGATCACGCGCGGGTTGCTGTCCAGGTCGGTGTCGACGGTTACGCTGAGGGTGTTACCGGCGTCGATGGCCGGCGAATCGAGTTGTAGCCTGTAGTTGCCCGTCGTCGTCGGTGCGCTGCCGGCGGCGATGGGCGCTACGAAGAGCGGGTCCTCATAGAGTATTCCCGCTCCACACGAAGCCCCGGCCGGGCAGCCGCCCTGCACCAGGCTGTAGGACAGCACAGGCGCGGCGCCGTATGCGTTGAGGATCTGGGAACTGTTGGTCGCTGCGTTGCCCCACAGGATCACGTTCACCAAGACCGGCCTGCTCACACCGTCGTAGCCGTCGTTGGCCATCCCGCCGCCGTCCCTGCCGGCGTGGTTGCCGCTGAAGGTGACGTTGGTCAGCACTGGGCTGCTCACACCGCTATCGCCGTAGCTGCTCATGCCGCCGCCGTCTGTGTTGGCACGATTGCCGCTGAAGGTGACGTTGGTCAGCGTCGGGCTGCTCACGCCGTAGTAGCCCCAGTTGACCATCCCGCCGCCGAATTCAGCCTGGTTGCCGCTGAAGGTGACATTGGTCAGCGCCGGGCTGCTCACGCCGCCGCTTTGGCCCCGGTTGATCATCCCGCCGCCGTTGTGGCGAGCATGGTTGCCGCTGACGACGAGGTTGCCCAGCGTCGGGCTGCAGGCGTTGCCGCCGCCGCCCGCACAGTAGAGGCCGCCTCCGTAGCCAGATGGCTGATTATCTTCACTGGCATTCCCGCCCGTCACCGTGAAGCCGTCGATCACCGTGGCCGCCGTGATGTTGGCGCCGGTCTCGCCGTCCAGATAGAGCACGTGGAAGGCGTTGTTGGCCGGCGCGCCGTCCTGGTCGATGTCGCCGCTGAGCACAGTCACATGCGCCGCCCAGTCCCGCTGATCGCGCGTGTCTTCGGTCCCCGCGAAGCCGCCGTAGAGCCGCACGTTGTCGTGCGTCATGCGAAACGACTGGCTGCGGTCGTTGTCGATGCGTCCGCTGCCCTCGTCCGGGTAGTAGACGCCCGCCGCCACCCAGATCTCGTAGGCATTTGTTGCGTTGGCGGGGGTGTTGGCGATGTCCAGCGCGTCCTGAAGCTTGGTGAAGGCGTTTTCCCACGAACTGCCGTCGTTGGCGCCGAGCGCATCCCCATCCACAAAGAGGATGGCCGGCCCCTGCGCTTGCGCCGCCTGCATCTGTCCCAGGCCCGCGGTCAGCAGCATCGCCAGCAGCGCGGCCAGCGCCATGGCTAGTCCAGGCGCCCAATGCGCGCGCTTCGATAAGGTGCGGATCTGCGCACCCCGCATGGTTGGCTGTGTACTCACGACGTCCTCCTGCTTGTGAGAGAGTGAAAGGAAGAGGAGCGCTCGGCAAGACCGCATGACGCAGCGGCCCTGGAGCCATTTGTTGTGCGTTCTAGGCGCTGATTACAGCATACAACAGATCGCCTCCCATGCGTGATTCGCGCGATGTGACGGATGGCGGGCAACCACGAGGGTTGCCCCTACTGGGATCGCCGGCATCCTTGCCGGCCTTCTCATCGGCGCCTTTGCCGCCAGGGATGGCGGCGATCCCGGCGCATGACGGATGGCGGGCAAACACAAGGGTTGCCCCTACGCCCGCGCCCGATCCACAATCTTCAATCCGCTCTCTACAATCCCAGGTTCCACACCGACAGCGCCAGCGCATACGCCGCGCCCGCCGCGGCCAGCGCCGTAAACTGCAGCCGCGTGCCGAGGGCGCCCTCACGCCGCACCCAGACCACGGCCGCGCCCGCCGCCATCGCCAGCGTCAGCAGCGCCCCGGCAGCCGGCAGCAGCAACGCCAACCGCAGCGCCGTCCCCGCCGGCTGGCCCTGCAGCAGCGCCGCCAGCGCCAGCACGAACGCCGGGACAAACGCCAGGTTGACCAGCGCCATTAGCGCCCCGCTCCACCGCCCCGCGCGGATCACCGGCCCCTCGCGCCGCTTCCGCCACAGCCCCACGCCGTTGATCACAAGCCCCGCCGCGAAGATCAAGCCGCACAGCAGCAGCGCCGCCCACGTCACCCACGGCGCTTCAAACCAGGCGCGCTTCTCCAGCGTAAACACCGCCCGGCTGTTCTGCGACGCCCCTGTCACCCGGCCCGCGCCGTCGCGGTGGAAGAGCAGCGCATCCATCCCGTCGCTGCTCACGAAGTAATCCGGCGCCGTCTCGGTGAACGTCCGCCCGGCGCCGCCGCTGGCAACGCGCAGCCGGCCGTCCTGTGTGGGCTGCATCGTCACCGCCTCAGTCAGAAACAGCGCCTTCTCATAGGTCGTCTGCGCGTGCCGGTTGTTCCAGAAGTACGTCCCCGCGTACTCGGCCCCGCGCCCGGCGAAATCCGCCGGCGCCGTCGTCCCTACGGTCGCCTGTGCAAAGAACTGCCCCATCAGGTCGTCCATGAAGCGCGTCGTACGCAGCACCCCTGCCGCCTCCGCCGAGTTGAACGCCACAAAGACGCCCAACTGCCGCTCGGGGAAGAGCAGCATTACGCTGTGAAAGTAAGCCGTGCTGCCCAGGTGCCCCACGATCCGCTCGCCGTTGCGGCTCATCTCATAGAAGCCGAAGCCGGTCCCGTTCAGCCGCTCGTCGGCGCTGAACTGCGCGCTTTGCATGGCGCGCGCCGTCTCCGGCTGCAGGATCTCGACGTCGCCGTAGCGGCCCAGGCCCAGGCTCGCCGCCATGTAGGCCGCCATATCTGCTGCGGTAGAGCGCACCGGGCCTGCTCCGAAGGCGGCGATATACTCCGCCGGCCGCGGCTGCATGCCGGCGTGGCCCGTCGCCAGGTCGCCCGCAGCGCCCTCTGCGGGAACCTGCTGCGTGATCGTCCGCTCCATGCCCAGCGGCGCGCAGATGTGCGTGTGCAGATACTCGCCCAGCGGCATACCCGATACCCGTTCCACCACATAGCCGAGCAGCGCCAGCCCGTAATTCGAGTAGCCGGCGGCTTCTCCCGGCGGGCGCACGCGTTCAGGCAGGTTGCGCAGCAGATAGTCGCGCGTCGAGGGCAGCGCTCCCCGCTCCGTGAGGATGGCGCCGATGTCGCGCGCCTCGAAGCCCGAGGTGTGCGTCAGCAGGCGGCGGATCGTCACCGGCTGCGCATAGGTCTGCGGGATATCGAAGTCGATGTATGCGGACACGTCCTCGTCGAGGTCGATCAGCCCCTGCTCGACCAACTGCATCACCGCTGTCGCCGTAAACGTCTTGCCCAGCGACCCGATGTGCACGACCGTGCGTTCGGCGTCCATCGGCCTCTGCGCCGCCGCGTCCGCCATGCCGTATGCGCCCAGGTGCACGACCTCGCCGTCCTGCACCACCGCGGCGGCGGCGCCGGCGATGCCGAACTCGCTCAAATAGGCCGGGATCTGCGCATCCAAATACGCCGGCAGCGCGTCGAGGTCCGGCGCCGGCTCCTGCGCCAACACGGTCGGGGCTGTCCCCCCCGCCAGGATCGCGGCCCAGGCCAGCAGCGCAGCCAGCGCCATGCGCACGCGCCGCGTCTCCCCGGCGCAACTGCCTCTCCTGGCCGTTCGCGCCCGGCCAACTTGTCCAAACATATGCTCTGTCCCCCTATAGAAAAGTAAAGGTTGTAATGGAAGCAATGGAAACGAATGGTCTCCACAAGGCGGCGTCCGCCTGGACTCAATGAGTGCAGGGGACGCCGCCAACCCACAGATAATAACCTGCATTTTACCTCTTACAACCGTCAATCCCTCATGACAGGTGACGGAAGGGGGGCGACCACAAGGGTCGCCCTTACGATGCGTGGCGTGCGACGCAAGCCTTTGTCATTCTGAAGCGAGCGGCAGCGAGCTGAAGAATCTCGTCGTCACACGCCATGAATCAGGAGTCACAAGTCAGAAATGACGCATGACGCTTTATTGCGCGCCGCCGATGACCACGGGCAGCAGCACGCGGTGCGAAGGCGGCTGTTGACCCGTCTCCTCGCCCGTTGTCTCGCGGAAATGCGCCGTCAGGGCGCGCTCGCCCGTCACACTGAACGGATACAGCGCATCGCCGGAGACGCGTGCGCCGTTCTCCCGCCACTCGACGAAGAGCCAGCCCGGTGCGGGCGCGGCGCTTGCCTCGGCCTGTGCGCCGTGCGT
>JASGTU010000291.1 GCA_030058085.1 Chloroflexota bacterium | reverse complement strand
GAATGCCGGCAAAGATGCCGGCGATCCCAGGGGCGCCGGGAACGCCGCCATCCCTGGCGGCAACGGGGCCGGTGAGAATGCCGGCAAAGATGCCGGCGATCCCAGGGGCGCCGGGAACGCCGCCATCCCTGGCGGCAAAGGGGCCGGCGAGAATGCCGGCAAAGATGCCGGCGATCCCAGGGGCGCCGCCTCTACACAGCCGTGCGTGGCAAGAAGCCTTGCCACGCACGGTGATTTACTTTGCACTCCTGCGGCCTGCCAAATGGCAAGCGGCTAGGCTGCGTTAGGATCGCTGCGCTGCGCGGTACGGGTCGCGCGGGCTGCGGTCCTCGGAAAGCGAGCGCGCCGCCCGCTGCGTCAGCGCTTCGATGGCGTCGGCCAGGTGTTCCTCGGCGATGTTGTAATCGCCGCGCTCGCTGCGGATCTTGTGCGCCTCGAAGAGCACCTCGGCGTGCGTATAGCCCATGGGCGGCTCGAACTTGTACGAAGCCAGCTCGTACAGTTGCCCCAGCGGGTCGCGGAAGTAGATCGAGTCCATGAAGCCGCGATCCACCTCGCCGCTGTTGGAGATGCCCCGCTCGCCCAGGCGTTTGACGACCTGCAGATAGGCGGCGCGCGACACCGTGAAGGCGATGTGGTGCAGGTTGCCGATGCCCTGCGGGTTCGGCCGCGGGTCCGGACGGCGACCTTCGTTGGTGAAGACCGTGATCAGCCGCCCGTCGCCCGGGTCGAAGTAGAGGTGGTTCTCCTCGGGCACGTCGAGGTTCGGCTGCTCGAAGACGAAGGGCATGCCCAGCACGCCTTCCCAAAAATCGATGGATGTCTGCCGGTCGGCGCCGATAAACGTGATGTGATGGATGCCCTGTGTCTGTATCTTGCGCATGATGTTCTCCTTTTAGCGTTCGTGTAGCCGTCTGTGCGGCTCTCTGTGTGATGTCGGTTCAGCTTGCTGCGGCGCGCACGAGGTCGCGCGCCCGGTCGATTTCGTCCTGGTTGATGACGTGCCCCATGCCGGGGTAGATCTGCAGCGTGACGTCTGCGCCCAGCTTGCGGAAAACAGCCGCCGTCTCCTCGACGCGCGCCGCGGGGATGTGCGGGTCTGCGTCGCTGCAGCCTATGAACGCGGGCATGCCGTTCACGCTGCCGGCGACCGTGCGCGGCGCGCCCATCGGGCCGATGACGCCGCCGCTCAGGGCGATCAACCCGCCGTAGCGCCGCGGGTTGCGCGCCGCGAACTCGGAAGCCAGGCACGCGCCCTGCGAGAAGCCGCCGAGCACGATGCGCTGCGCCGCAATGCCTGATTCCTCCGCCTCCGCCACGAGGTCCGCCAGCACGCGCAGCGCCGAGGACAGCCCCGGTTCGTTGCGCGCCGGCGGCTCCAGGAAGCTGAAGGGGTACCAGGTGTTGCCCGCGGCTTGCGGGGCCAGAAAGGCGACGTCCGGCTGCTCAAGCGCCTGGCCCAGTTGCAGGATGTCTTGGGCGGTTGCGCCGCGGCCGTGCACCAAGATCACGGCTGCCTTGGCCTCGGTGAGTTTCGCCCCCAGCGTATAGACGGGCTGCCCCTGGTGCACTTCCTGTGTCGCTTGCATGTGATCGTTCTCCTTTAGTTATTTTCTAGGCAGGCGCGTCCGCCGCTTCGAGGGCGACGGTCGCCTGGGCCAGGCCCAGCTTGCGGCACAGGGCGGCTAGCTGCTCCTGCTCTTCGGCGCTGAGCGGCGAGAAGGCCGCGACGACGCGCGCCGCGTGGTGCGGCCAAATCTGCTCCAGCAACGCCTCGCCCGCGGCGCTAAGGCGGATCTCTACGCAGCGACGGTCATCGCTGCGCCGCCGGCGAGTCACCAGCCCGCGCTTGACCAGGTTGTCCGCCACGAGCGTCATGTTGCCGCTGCTCTTGAGGATCTTCTCGCCCAACTCGCCCACGGTCATGGGGCCGAGGTGATAGAGCGCTTCGATCACGCCGAACTGGCTGACGGTCAGGCCGTAGTCGCGCAGATGGTCGTTGATGGTGGCGCCGGTTGCCTCCGCCGCTCGCGCCAGCTTGATGTAGCCGTCCAGCGCTCGTCTCTCTGTTTCTGCCCCGCGGTAGTGTGTGCCCATGCTTAATGCCTTCACGTTAAATAGTTTGATGTCGAGATAATAGCACGGAGAGCGCAGCCCGGCCTGTAAGCGTCCGCACCATTGCGGGAAGGCTTCTGATCGGGCGACAAGATGCGGTCGCGCATAGACGGCTGGTCGCCTGGGGACCTTGCGTTTTGTCACGCTGTACCGGGCTGCGACGTGCGCTCACAGGCATACGTCATACGCGGCGTACACCAATCCGCCGATCCTCTTCCACTCAGGACGGACGCTATGTCGTACTCAGGGCCGGACGTTTGCGTCATGTGCGACCGCCGGGGGCGTGCCATAATCGTGCCAAGTAGATATGACGGCGGCAACGCAGCACGACGATGCGCCCGCCGTACCGGTTGAGGAGAGGGGCGGCATGCGAGACAAAGAGGAGGCGCCGGCGGGCGGGACGTCTGTGCAGAGAGTGCGGAGAGCGGCGCGATCCAGTCGCGGCCAGACGATGGTCGAGTTCGCCTATTCGATCCCCGTGCTGCTGCTGCTGATCTTCGGACTGATCGACTTCAGCCGGGCCGCCTATACCGCCGCCGTTGTGCAGTGGGCCGCCCAAGAAGGAGCCCGATCCGCCACTATCGACCCCGCCAATGTCATGCAGGCCATCGAGAGTAAACTGGTCGGCCTGCAGGCGAATCGAGCCAACATCGTCGTCACCCCGTCCGCCGACGGCAGCGAAGTGACCGTGCAAGTGACCTACCTGTTCGAGTTCGTCACGCCGATCATCGGCCAGTTGGGCGGCGGAGGGGTGCAGATGAACGGCTCAGCCAGCATGATCGTACAGCCGCCGCTGATCGGGCAGTATTAGCAGAATTTATCGAAGTTTCGTCAACGCAAGCGTGCAAGTTTCACACCGGCAAGTGTCTAGTCGCATCGATCTGATTCGATCATCAAAAGGAGATCCGAACATGATGTACCTCTATGTGTATCTGTCCAATGTTCTGCGCGACCTGAAGGAAGAAGCGGGCCAGGGTATGGCGGAGTATGGTTTGATCCTGGCGCTCGTCGCCATCGCCGTCATTATCGCACTGGGGGCGCTATCGGGTGGCATTCAAGATGTCTTCAACAGAGTCAACACCGAACTCACCAATGCACTCCCCGCCGGTAGCTAATTGATTTTGCACATCGCCGAGGAGGCTTGAGCCTCCCAGTTCCTGAGGCATGAATTCTCGGCAGTTGCCAACGGGAGGCCGTCCGGCCTCCCGTTGGCGTCACCTGGAGACGGCGCCCATGACCACGAAAGCGATGCGGTCATCCGAGCGGGGCCAGAGCATGGTCGAGCTGGCGCTGATGCTGCCCTTTCTGCTCGTCATGGTCTTGGGCGTGGTCGATCTGGGCATGGGCTTCCGCACCTACATCGGCCTGACCAGCGCCGCGCGCGAGGGCGTGCGCTGGGCGTCGATCCACCCCGCCGGCGGCAGCGCCCAGGCCATCGCCCGCGCCACAGCCGAGGCCGGGCGGATCGGCCTGAGCGGCGGCGACATCCAGATCAGCGTTACGCCGGACAGCAGCGCCTACAGCGCGGGCGAGCACGTCACCGTCACCATCCGCCATGACTACCCGCTGATGTTCGGCTTC
>JASGTU010000290.1 GCA_030058085.1 Chloroflexota bacterium | reverse complement strand
GCCGACGGTGATCACGCGCCAGCTTAGCAGCGCCAAGATCACGACGCCTAGCCCCCACTTGATGAGGCTCGGCGTACGGACTCGGCGAGAGGCTGCGCTGTCAAGACGGGCTGTTGTGGGTGTCATGGGCCGCTGTCCGGATGATTGTCCCCTTGCGCTTCAGTGACGCAGGCAGGGGGTGCGTATTGCGTTGATGATAGACCCGCAGGTGGAGGGGAATGGAGCAAGAGCAGTTCCCTTGCTCCATTCAGGTAACGACGGTTCAGTCAGATAGCGTACCGATGCGGCTGACTATTCTTCCATACCAAAGCCGGAGACCTGTTGGAAGGCTCCGTCGATGACTTCGTAGATCTGGATGCCGCCGGCGCCGCAGTCGCCGACTTCGTTGCAGGTGATCGTGCCGGTCATCCCTTCAAGTCCCTCGGTCTCGCGAATGGCCGTGATGAGCGCTTCGCGGTCGATGACCAGGTTACCGGCGTCGTCGACCTCGGCTACCTTTTTCAGCGCCTCGGTGATGACCAGGATCGTGTCGTAGGACTGGTAATGGAACGGCCCCAGATCGCTAGGATGCATACCGAATTTCTCGACGTATTTGTCGAGGAACTCGATGTTACGCTCAGACTCGGCGGTGCCTGCGAAGGAGGAGGCGAAGGTGCCTTCGGCTGAAGCGCCGGCTGCGTCGAGATACTGTTGCATGTAGGCGCCGTCGTCGCTCATGAAGTAGGCTTCTTCAAGACCGGCGGATTCCTTCATCTGGGTGGCAATCAGACCGGCCTCGGTGGCGTAGCCGCCGAAGAAGATAACTTCGGGGCCGCCGGCGCCGATTTTGGCTAGGGCTGCGCGGAAGTCGGTGTCGCCGACCTGGACGCCCTCGAAGGCGGTCACTTCACCGCCGCCGGCTGCGAACGCCGCCTGGAAGGTCTCGGCTACGCCCTTGCCGTAGTCGCCGTTGTCATGCATGACCGCAGCCTTGGTGACGCCGAGCGTCTCCAGTGCGTAGGCGGCATCGGTCTCGCCCTGCAGGGCGTCGCTCAACGCTACGCGGTTGCAGATGTCGCACTCGGGCGAGGTCACATCCGGGTTAGTGGCGCTCGGAGACACGAACGGGATACGCGCTTCCATGAAGATCGGAACCATGGCAAAAGTTTCGCCGGAGCACATGCCGCCGGAGACCGCGACAATCGTGGGGTCTGCGGCAAACTTGTTGGCGACGACAGTGCCCTGATCGCCGGAGCAGGCGCCGTCTTCCGCCACCAGTTCGAGCATGAAGCCATTGACGCCGCCGGCGGCATTCACGTCTTCGATGGCGATCTGTACTGATTGGTGCTCATCCTTGCCCGGATCGGGGATCGGGCCGGTCAAGCCGAACGATCCGCCAATGCGGATCGTCTGCCCTGCGGCGACGATAACCTTGCCCTCGGCGCTATCGGCTGCGGGGGCGGCTGCTTCTTCCGCCGCGGGGGCGGCGGCTTCCTCTGCTGCAGGTGCAGCGGCTTCGGGCTGGGCGGCAGGGGCTGATGCGCCGCCGCCACAAGCGGCCATAACCAGCGCCACCGCAACCAGCAATGCAAAAATCGTCAAATTCTTACGCATTTGCTTCTCCCGTCTGTTCGATACTTGGATAAGTTGAAAATGATGTGTGAGAAAGCGATTCAACTCTCACGGGCCAAAACGTTAGGGTAGGGTCTTAAATGTTGCCCTATGCTGTTTGGGGCGCTGGCGGATCAGTTTCGTGGCCGGCGCAGTGAAACTCATCTTGCTCTGTGTGTGAAAACGACAGAGCCCAGTCGCCCGTCTGATGGCGCATAATTATAGTCGGAAACACTTATCCACACAACTGCGTTGAAAGCGAGGGGTCTATTTCGATTCGGGGGCGAGTTGTCATGCTGAGCATGGCGAAGGTACTGTTGGTCGGCTAGACCCTTCGCTCGGGAGCTCTCTGGGGTGCAGGGTGACAGCATGCGCGCCTCGAAGATGAAGTGCACCCCGCCCGAGGCGGAGGATTGTTTTCGAGGCGATGGAAGGCTATGGTATGATCTAGCGCGCGCCGGTTGGATTTGGGGCGCGAGATCGGGCGCATTCGATCATTCGATATGGATACAGGGATCGATTAGGGAACGCATGGCGACGGATTCGGTGGTGATTGGCCTTACCGGCAACATCGCGACAGGCAAAAGTACGGTTGCCGAGTATTTGAAGCGGCACGGCGCGTGGGCGATCGATGCGGATCGCGTGGCTCACCAGGTGATGGAAGCCGGCGGCGCCGCCTATGCAGACATCGTGGTCGAGTTCGGCGCAGACATTTTAGATGCACAGGGCGAGATCGACCGGCGCAAATTGGGCGAGATCGTCTTTGACGACGCCGAGCGTTTGGGCCGCTTGGAACAAATTGTACATCCTGCGGTCTTTGCCTGGGTGTATAACAGGATCAAGGAGTCGCCGGCAATGATCGTCGTATTGGAGGCGATCAAGCTGCTGGAAGCCGGCACGATGGCCGGCCTGTGTGACGAAATCTGGGTAGTGGTCGCCAGCCCGGCAGCACAGGTGCAGCGCGCGCTGGAGAACCGGGGCATGCCCGAGGCGGAGACGCGGCGGCGCATGGACATGCAGTCACCCCAAGCCGCTAAGGTCAACCAGGCTGACCGGGTGATCGACAATAACGGCACGCTGGCGGATCTCTATGCACAGCTGGATCGCATCTGGGCTGATCTGCAGATTAAGTTTGCGGCCCGATTAGGGACGGCTAAGGCGTAAACTAAAGCAATACTGGGGCACGAAAGATGGAATCGATCAAGCGCTTTTGGAATACGCATCCTGTCTTGTCCAACTGGCTGGTATTGGCTGTGGGCATGGTAATTATTCTGTATTTCAGCGCGCGGCATGTCGGCTTCTTGCCGGGCCAGTGGGCCGCGTTGGCGGCGGCGACGATTGCGCTTGCCGGATTGTGTGCGTGGATTATCAGTTGGGAGTAGAGCAGGCCAGGTGTGTTAACGGCTGTAGGTATATGAGACGATGAGCAAGCCAGATTATTACGAGGTATTGGGCGTTGACCGCGATGCGAATAAGGATACGCTGAAGAAGGCCTTTCGCAAGCTGGCTCAGCAATACCATCCGGATGTGAACTCGGCGCCTGAGGCGGAGTTGCGCTTCAAGGAGATTAACGAAGCCTATCAGGTGCTGAGCGATGATCAGAAGCGCGCCGCCTATGATCGCTTTGGGCACGACGGGTTGCGCAGCGCCGGCTTTGACGACTTCTCCGCCGGCTTTGGCGACCTGAGCAGCATTTTCGAGGAGTTCTTCGGCGGCTTTGGGGGCGTAGGCGCGCGCGGGCGACGGCAGCCGCGCAGCGGGTCCGACCTGCGCGCGGACCTGACGCTGACCTTCGAGGAGGCCGTTTTCGGAACGGAGCGCGAGCTGGAAATCCCGCGCCTGGAGACCTGCGAACACTGTCATGGCACAGGCGCAGAGCCGCCTACGTCGCCCGTAGCGTGTTCGACCTGTAACGGGACGGGCGAGGTGCGGCGCCGCCAGCAAAGCGCACTGTTCGGCGCGGTGATTTCGTCGGCGCCTTGCCCGGCGTGCGGCGGCAGCGGCGAGGTGATCCCTTCGCCTTGCACCAGGTGCAAGGGCGGCAAGCGCGTGCGCGTGACGCGCAAGATCAACGTCAAGATCCCCGCCGGGGTGGACGACGGTACGCGCATCCGGCTAGCCGGTGAAGGCGAGGCGGGCCAGCTTGGCGGACCTTCCGGCAACCTGTATGTGGTCATCTCGGTTGAGCCGCATCCCATTTTTGTGCGCGACCAGTTTGACGTGCACCTGGAGTATCCGATCAACTTTGCGCAAGCCGCGCTGGGCGCGACGGTGAATGTACCCACCTTGGAAGGCGATCAGGAGGAACTCGAACTCCCCGCGGGCGTGCAGACCGGGCGGACCTTCAAGCTGCGCGGCAAGGGCGTGCCGCGGCTGCAACGCAGCGGGCGAGGGGACATGATCGTGACGGTGCGGGTGGAGACGCCTACGAAGCTCTCCGCCGAGCAGAAGGAACTGCTGCGCGAGTTGGCGCGCACCTTCGACGATGCGCCGCTGGAGGAGCATAAAGGCTTTTTCGACCGCATTTTTGGCGGCGGCTGAGTGCGGCGCAACCGTGGGGCGCATCGGTGCGGCGTCATGCATAGAGGCCAAGAACGGACAGACGGAGAACGGAGACCAGTCTAGCGACAGCGGGTCTCCGTTCTTTGTGTGGGCCATAGGCCCCGGATGACCGCCGGGTAAAGGATAGGGCGATGACTAACGGCGAGGTGCTGGAGATCGCGGTGGAGTGCGACGGCGAAGCGGCGGAGGCGGTGAGCGAGCTATTTAACCGCTTCAACGGCGGCGGCTATCTGGACGACAGCGAGGCGGGCGAGGCGAGCGGCGGCGGCGCCGTGATCGAGGCGACGGGCTTCGACGATTTCGGCGAGCCGATCGAGGGCGAATATCGCGTGGTGGTGCGGACGTATATCAAGCCCGGGGCGCGCGGCGACGAGATCCGCCGCAAGATCGAAGATGGCCTGTGGCACCTATCCCAGCTCTACCCGATCCCGGACGCCAAGCTGCGCACGGTGCGCGAGGAGGACTGGGCCAACGCATGGAAGCAATTCTACAAGCCCATGCGCATCGGCAGGCGCATCGTGTTGAAGCCGAGCTGGGAGGAATACGTCGCGCAGCCGGATGACATCGTTGTAGAACTGGACCCGGGCATGGCCTTTGGTACAGGGTTGCACCCCAGCACGCGGTTGTGTATCGCCGCGCTGGAAGAACTGGTGCGGCCCGGCGATGCAGTGCTGGATGTGGGGACGGGCAGCGGTGTGTTGTCGGTTGTGGCTGCCAAGTTGGGCGCCACCCATATCGTCGCCACCGACATCGACCCGACCGCGGTGCAGGTGGCTGCCGAGAACGTGCAGGTCAACGGCCTGGCTGCTGCGGATGCACCGGCGCACATCGAGATCCGCGCCGGCAGTATCCCCGCAGGGACGGACGGGCATTTTCAGGTCGTGGTCGCCAACATCTTGGCCGAGGTGCTGGCAAACCTGCTGGACGGGACCTATGGCAATGTGCCGCTGGCGAATCCGCTGGCGGAGGGCGGACGGCTGATCATGGCGGGCATTATCGAGGAAAAGGCATATCTGGTGATCGACGCCGGGCGACGGCACGGGCTGGCGCTGCTCGACCGCAAGCAGGAGTCGGACTGGGTGGCGCTGGTGATGGGCCGGGAAGCGGACGCATAACTAGGGCGGGGCAGGCGAGGGATGCATCGTTTCTTTCTAGCAAGCGCGCTGCCGGCGACCGGGGGCGCGGTTGATTTGTCGCCGCTGCGCCATCAGTTGCTGCGCGTGCTGCGCGCCAGGCCCGGCGACCGTGTCCTGCTCTTGGACGGCTGCGGCTTCGAGTATGTGACCGAACTTGAGGCGGTCGACGGCCGCGAGACGACAGGGCGGGTGTTGGAGAAACGCCGTACGACCGGCGAGCCGCGCATCCATGTGACGCTGTGGCAATGCGCGCTGAAGGCCGACAAGATGGAGTGGGTGCTGCAGAAGGGGACCGAACTGGGCGTGAGCCGCTTTGTGCCGGTCATCAGCGAGCGCACCATCGTGCGGCCTGCCTCTGCGTTGGTGCGCAAGTACGAACGTTGGCGCACGATCGTGCGCGAGGCAGCGGAACAGAGCGGCCGCGGTCTGCTGCCGGAGTTGGCGGAGCCGTTGGCATATGCCGACGCCGTGCGCCAGGCGGATGGTGTGCGCCTTTTGCCCTGGGAGGGAGCGGGCGGCGCCCCCGGCTTGTCCGAGCGCTTTGTCCGTGCGACCGGCGGTGCGGAGGGACAGACGCGCATCGACCTGCTTGTCGGGCCGGAGGGAGGGCTTTCGGCGGCGGAGGCGCAGGAGGCGGTTGCGGCGGGCTGGGGGCTGACGACGCTTGGCCCGCGCACGCTTCGGGCGGAAACGGCGGCGCTGGCGGCGGTCGCCGTGGTGATGGCGCTAGCCGGCGAGATGGGGCCGGGTGCGCCGCAGGTTGTAGGCGGACCTACAGCGAGCCAGGCGTGACAGGCGTATACTGCCATGTGGTTCATCCTCTACGGAAAACATGGCGACAGCTTCTTGTTAGCGTCTGAGCAAGTTGTCGCTACAGACATAAAATGAGCAACGAGGAGAATGAATATGTCCGACGGCACAATTGCGACGAACGGCAGCGGCAAAGACTCGCAGCCGCAGGTGGAGAACGTGATTGTCGTGGGCAGCGGCCCGTCCGGCTTCACGGCGGGGTTGTATACGGCGCGGGCCAATCTCAACCCGCTGCTGATTACGGGGAACGACTACGGCGGGCAGGTCAGCATCACCTATGAGGTGGAGAATTACCCCGGCTTTCCGGACGGATTGAGCGGGCCGGAATTGGTCGAGAAGATGAAGGAGCAGGCCGAGAAGTTCGGCACGCGCATCGAATTTGACTACGTGACCGAGATCGTCACCGAGCGGCGCCCGTTTGTCGTGCGTACGGCGAGCGGCAAGGAATACGAGACCAAGTCGGTGATTGTCTGCACGGGGGCTAGCCCGCGCTATCTGAATGTGCCTGGCGAGAAAGAGTACACGGGCAGGGGCGTCAGCTATTGCGGCACATGCGACGGCTTTTTCTTCCGCGGCAAAGATGTGGTGGTGGTCGGCGGGGGCGACAGCGCGGTGGAGGAGGGGCTGTTCCTCACCAAGTTCGCCACGCGCGTGCGCATCATTCACCGCCGCGACGAGTTGCGCGCCAGCAAGATCCTGCAGCATCGCGCTTTCGCCAACGACAAGATCGAATTCGTATGGAACACGGTGGTGACGGAGATTACGGGCGATGCCGAGGGCAAGGTCTCCGGCGTCAAGACGAAGGACACGGTGACGGGCGAAGAGGGCTTCCTCGAAACCGACGGCGTCTTCATCTTTATCGGACACCTGCCCAACAACGAGCTGCTGCAGGGCAAGTTCCACCTGGACGGCGACGGGCATCTGATCACGGACAGCAAGATGCGCACCAACGTGCCCGGCGTCTTTGCTGCCGGCGAGATCATGGACAAGGTGTTCAAGCAGGTGGCGACGAGCGTCGGGCAGGGGTGCGCGGCGGCGATGCAGGCCGAGAAATTCCTGGCTGACCTGGAGGACGAGGGCTTCCCCGGCTTCGAGGACCCGCGCGAGTTTGTGCGCGTGGAGGGCATGGTCGTCTAGCGGCATTGCTAAAACGCAAAAATCGCGGGCGCGGCAATCTATGCCGCGCCCGTTTGATTGGCTGGATGAGCGGCGGACTGTGCTACAATGCCAGCCATGCAGCCCGCCGTCCCTGAGCCTGAAGAACCCTCACTAGAAACGCAGAACGGTCCCGGGCTGGCGCGCAGCGCCGGCCTGTTGTCGTTGGGCAGCGCGGCCAGCCGTGTGCTGGGGCTGGTGCGAGAGATGCTGATCGCGGCGCTGTTCGGCGCGACCGGCATGGTGAGCGCGTTCCGCGTTGCCAGCCAGTTGATGGTGCTGCTCTACGATTTCTTGGTGGGCGGCATGTTAAGCGCGGCGTTGGTGCCGGTGTTGAGCGACGCCCTGCGCCGCCAGTCGCGCGAGGAGTATGCGCGGCTGGTGAGCGCGCTGTTCGGTATCTTCTCGCTGGTGTTGACGCTGCTGGTCGTGGCGCTGGAGGTATTTGCACCGCAGGCTGCCTGGCTGCTTGCCGGCGGTTTCGTCAAGAGCGATCCGGCGCTGCTCGACCTGACCGTGCGCTTGATCCGTGTGCTGGCGCCGACGGTGTGGCTGTTCAGCATGGCGGGCGCGTTGATGGCCGTGCTCTACTCGCTGCAGCGCTTTACCATTCCGGCGTTGGCGCCCGCGGTCTACAACTTGGGCATCGTGCTGGCTGCGCCGCTGCTGGCTGAGCGCTTCGGCATCTACGCGTTGGCGGCAGGCATGTTGGCCGGCAACGTGGCGCAGGTTGCGCTGCTCGGCTATGACCTGTGGCGCTATGGCCTGCGCTTGCATCTGCGCATCAACTGGCGGCATCCGGCGTTGGCGCGCATCGCGAAACTCTACGCACCGATCGCCGCCGGCTTGGTGGTGAGCGCCTTTCAGATCGGGCTGGACCGGCGGCTGGCAAGCGGCACAGGCGAGCAGAGCATCGCCTGGATGAGCAACGCCACGACGCTGCAGCAGATGCCGCTCGGCCTAGTGAGTGTGGCGATTGCGCTGGCGGCATTGCCGCGGCT
>JASGTU010000289.1 GCA_030058085.1 Chloroflexota bacterium | reverse complement strand
GACGGAGCGGACTTCTTTTTTGCGTTGGCTTGAACGAGTATACATAACTCCTTGGGCATGACGCAATCCGCCCCGCGTTCGCCTCTCCGCCGCCTTGTGCTATAATGCCGCCCCTGACCGTCGCGGGTTCTAACCCCGCTCGGGCCTGCTAACCGGCTCGATAGACGAGAAGAAACGAGGGTATCTATGCTTGCCAACCCCAAACAGATCACACGCGGCCTCGACCGCGTGCTGCATACTGTCGAGAAGCCCGCCCGCTACACCGGCGGCGAACTCAACAGTATCGCCAAAGACTGGGCCGGCCCAGCCATCCGCGCCAAGGTCGCGCTTGCTTTCCCCGATATCTACGAACTCGGCGGCAGCAACCTGGGCCTCATGATCCTCTACGACCTGATCAACAAACGGCCCGACCTGCTCGCCGAGCGCGTCTACTGCCCCTGGCCCGACTTCGAGGCCGCTATGCGCCGCGAGGACATTCCCCTCTACAGCCTGGAGACGCGCCATCCGCTGTCCGCCTTCGACATCGTCGGCTTCAGCCTGCCTTACGAGCAGCTCTACACCAACGTGCTCACCATGCTCGACCTGGCTGGCATCCCCCTGCGCGCCGCCGACCGCAGCGCCGCCCACCCGCTGGTCATTGCCGGCGGCTCGGGCTGCTACAACCCCGAACCGATGAGCTCCTTCTTCGACGCTATGGTCATCGGCGAGGGCGAAGAGGCCATCTTCGACGTGATCGACGCCTACGAAGCCTGGCGCGCCGAGGCGCAACAAGGGCGCGATCGCCGTGAGCTCTGGGCTAGGCTGGCGACCATCCCCGGCGTCTATGTACCGCAGCTCTACGAGGTACGCTACAACGCCGACGGGACCGTGGATACGGTCACGCCAAACCACCCGAACGCCGAGCCGGAAATCCTCAAGCGCGTGGTTACCGTCCTGCCGCCGCCGGTCACCAACTTCATCGTCCCCTTCATCGACGTCGTGCACAACCGCGCCGCCATCGAGATCATGCGCGGCTGCACGCGCGGCTGCCGCTTCTGCCAGGCGGGCATGATCTTCCGCCCCGTGCGCGAACGCCCCGTCGACGAAGTGCTGGCCGCGGTCGACGCCATGGTCGAGCGCTGCGGCTTCGAGGAGGTCAGCTTCCTCAGCCTCAGCAGCAGCGACTACACGTATGTCGAGGAGCTGGTGCGCCGCACCCTGGAGCGCCACGGCGATCAGCGCCTCAGCATCGGCCTGCCCAGCCTGCGCATCGAAAGCTTCAGCGTCGAACTGATGGACCTGCTGGAAAAAGGCCGGCGACGCTCCGGCTTCACCTTTGCGCCCGAAGCCGCCACCGACCGCCTGCGCGACGTCATCAACAAGCCCATCCCTTCTGAAGACCTGCTGCGCACCGCCGAGGAAGTCTATAGCCGGGGCTGGACGACCATCAAGATGTACTTTATGATCGGCCATCCCACCCAGACGCTGGACGACGTGCAGGCCATCGCCGACCTCGCCAAAGAGGTCCTCGCCGTGGGCCGGCGCATCATGGGCGGCAGGGCCAAGGTGCGAATCGGCGTCAGCACGCTCGTACCCAAGCCGCACACGCCGTTCCAGTGGGCGGCGATGGAAGACGAGGCCGTGATCAACGCCCAGATCGAGCGTCTGCAACAGGAACTGCGCGGGCCGGGCATCTACTTCTCCTGGAACAACCCGGAGGAAACGCTGGTCGAGGCTTTTCTCACGCGCGGCGACCGCCGCCTCTGCGATGTGGTGCAGCGAGCATGGGAGTTGGGGGCTAAGATGGAGGGCTGGGGCGAGTTCTTCAACTTCGACGCCTGGCAGCAAGCCTTTGCCGACTACGGCCTCGACATGGAATGGTACGCCCGCCGCGAACGCCCGCTTGACGAGATTCTACCCTGGGAGCACATCTCCGCCGGCGTCAAGAAGCGCTTCCTGGCAGACGAGTACCAGCACGCTCGCCAGGGAGCCGTCGTCGACGACTGCCGCGAGCACTGCTTTAGCTGCGGCATCCTCGGCTATTTCAAGGAGCAGCGCCGTGACGCGCCGGATACTGGTTGGGCTTGCCCGCCGCTGGGCAAGGGCAAACAACGCCAGCCGGTGGACGTCACGCTTATCCCGCTCTACTTCAACGACGAGATGTCGCCGGAACTGGTCGGGGAATTCGATCATCGCGTGCCGCAACGACGCTTCGGCACGGTGCAGCGGCATGTCGAGGTTGGGTAACGGGTTCCCGCTGCGGTAAACATGCAGCACACAGGAGTCAGGCGTCACGAGTCAGTTCACGGATGACGGCGCAGCGCACAGTAATAAACGAAGGGCGCGAAGCACAAAAATGACATCCGAAACGGCACAGCAAGCAGACGATCTCCAAGACGCGGATGAAACCCCGCGACAGCGCGTGCGCATCCGTTACGCCAAGGAAGAGCGCATCAAGTTCATCTCGCACCAGGACGAGTTCCGCGCCTGGGAGCGGGCGCTGCGCCGCGCCGGTCTGCCGCTGCTCTACAAGCAAGGCTTCAACCCGCAGCCGCACATCCAGTTCGCCTCGCCCCTCGGCGTAGGCTTCACCGGCCTGCGCGAGCCGGTCGACATCACCTTCGCGCCGCCGGTTCCCCTGCCCGAACTGCACGAACGGCTGGCCGCGTCGCTGCCGCCCGGCCTGACCGTGCGCGACCTTGCCGAAGTCCCGCTGAAGACGCCGGCGCTTCAGAGCCAACTGATCGGCGCGGACTACGCCATCCGTCTCTTTGCCGAAGCGGACGAGGCGATCGACGGAGAGCCGGTCGCCGCCGCCATCGAACGCCGTATTGCCGCGCTGCTGCAGGAGACCGAGATCTGGCGGGAGCGAGAACGCAAGGGCAAACGCTACCGCTACAACCTGCGCCCGCTCATATTAGAACTTGCCTATCAGGGCTATGACGAGGCAGAAGAGGAACACCGCATCTTTCTGCGCGTACAGCAGCGCGCCGGCGCGACCGGGCGGCCTGACGAAGTGGTCGCCGCGCTCGGGCTGGACAGCTACCCGCGCTCACTGTGCCGCGAATGTCTCTACTTCGCCGACGATGAGGACGACACGGCGCTCTTCGCCCCCTATCCAGTCGTGGACAAAGCGGACATCGCCGAGCAAGCCGTGAAACAATCCGCCCGCCCCAGCGGGAAAAAGCGGCGCGCCGTCAAAGGCCGCACGATCGCCGAGCGAGCCGGAGACGAGTTCATCTAGCGCGCTTAAGCGGCACATAGCTATGTGCCGTCTCCGTTGCCATTGTCGCCGCCTTGAGCCTGTGTAGCGCCGGCGGACGTTTCCAACGGCCCGCTCTGTATGGCCGCCAGCGCGTCGATCTCTGCCCGGTCGCTGATGATCTGCGACAGGTGACCGTCCATCATCTGGATCACCCGGTCAACGTATTTCACCATGCGCAGGTCATGCGTCACCATGACCCCGGCGCGCTCCTGCTCATGGATGAGGTGGGCGAACGTCTCGACCACCTGGTAGGCGCGCTCTGTGTCGAGGCTGGCGGTCGGCTCGTCGGCGAGGACGACGCTGGGCTGGTGGATGAGGGCGCGCGCAATGGCGACGCGTTGCTGCTGGCCGCCGGATAGCTGTCCAGGGTAGGCGCGCATACGCTCGGCCAAACCAAGCCGCTCCAGAAGCTCCCGGCTGCGGACGCGGCCCGCCCGGTCCAGCCTGCCGTTCAGACGGAGCATCAGTTCTACGTTCTCGAGCGCGGTCAAATAGGGCACGAGGTTATTCGACTGAAACGAGAAACCGATCGCGCGGCCGCGGAAGCGGGTGCGCTGCGCCTCGCTGAATTCGCCGAGCGGTTCGCCCCCGATCAGGATCTCGCCGTCGGTCGGGGAGAGAAGCCCCGCCAGCATCGCCAGGAGCGTCGTCTTGCCCGAGCCGCTCGGCCCGACCAAAGCGACGAACTCGCCCGGCATGACCGAGAACGAGACCTGGTTGACGGCGGTCACCGCATTGGCTCCCTGCCCATACACTTTCGTCACCGCATCGGCGCGCAGCGCTTCCGGCATCTCACCCTCCCCCTACTGGGCCAAGCCCAGCGCCACCAGCGGCTCGACGCGCAGCAGCAGAAAGACCGAGACGAGCCCGCCCAACGGCCCAATCACCATCAGCGCGATGACGGCGGACGCCACCGCGTCGCCGGTGAAGGTAATGGGCACAGCCGGCGGAAAGGTGAGCGACAACGCCAGCGACCCGGCGGTGCCCAACGCCACGCCGAGCGCGTTGAGCGTGACGATCTGTGCAATGGCCGACAACGCAACCGTGCGGTTCGATGCGCCGATGGCCTTGAGCATGCCGACCTGCGCCACCTTCTGCAGCGTCTGAATCTGGAAGAAGCCCCCGACCACCAGCACGCCGATCAAGAAGGTGAAATAGCGCTGCGTCGACAGCGTGCTCATCTGCGCAGAATAGCCGGGCGCGGCCTCGTAGGCGGTCTTGCGGTCGACCGCTTCGATGCCGCCGACGAGCGTCTCCAACTGCTCCGCCATGACGTCGATCTGGGCTGGGTCGACCAGCTTCACGGCGACGATGTTTGAGACGTACTCGCCGTTGCCGCCTTGCTCGTTTTCGCCCTGAGGCTTGACCTTTTCGAAGGTGAGGTAGGGCACGAAGATGCCTGGCTGGATGAAGTAGGCGCGGCCATCGGTCGTGCCCACAATCGCCAGGTCGTAGAATTCCTCATTCGTGCCCTGGATCGAGCGCACCGTCAGCGTATCCCCCACGGCCAAACCCGTCAGCCGGACCAAGCGCTCGTCGATCACGACCTCGTTGGCGCGGGCGCGGCCGAGGTTGCGTCCCTCAAAAGCTGGCGGCTCACCGGGACGCCCGGGCTCCACGCCAAAGAGCGACACGTCGATAGGATCGCGCCCGGCGACGACGACCGATACGCTGGAGTTGGCGACCTGTCCCGCATCCGCCACGCCCTCGACGCGGCGGATGGCGTTGAGTTTGGAGCGTCCGATGCGGCTGGCCCCGATTGACAGGTCGACATTCTCCTGAAAGACGACCAGTTCGCCGTTCAGCTTTTCCAGGTACTCGCGATTGCCCGATCCCAGCCCTTCGGAGAGGGCGGCGATAAACAGCACCAGCGTGGTGATCAGCGCCACGATCATCGCGATCAACAGATAGCGCCCCTTGCTGTGCCAGATTTCCTTGAAGCTTAGGTAAAAGGCCATGGTTTAGCGCCCACTGAAATCGACGACTGCCGTCATGTTCCACAGCAGGCGTTCATCGCCCACGTCAGGCTTGACCACGACAGTATAGACGATATCGCCGCGCTGATCCGTGCCAACCGGGCGGATGCGGTCAACCGTGCCGGGCAGCGTCAGATCAGGGATGGCGTCGAAAGCGACCTGCACCTGTTGGCCGGGCTGCACATGGACGATATCCAGTTCGGTCAGGTCCTCTGTGCGAAACTCCCAGTCCGCTAAGTCGCCCATACGCAGGATGGAGACGGAGGCGGTCGCCTGCTCGCCTACGTTGATGCTGACGACGGCGACCGTTCCGGTGAACGGCGCGCGCAGTTCTGTATCCGCCAGAGCGACCAAAGCCTGCTGCAGGGCAGCGGTTGCCGCCGCCACGTCCGCCGCGGCCACGGCGATTTCCTCTGCGCTAGCCCCGGCGCGCAACAAGTCCAACTGTGCGGCAAGCTGGCGCACCTCCTCTTCGGCCGCGGCCACCTCTTCAGGCCGCTCGGCGCGCAGTTGGTTCAGGCGGGCTTGGGCCTGCTCGACGGCAGCGTAGGCTGCGTCAAGATCAGCCTGGCTGGGCCCGTTCTGCAGATCGGCCAACTGAGCGCGCGCCGCCTCGAAATTGTTCGTCGCCTGCTGCAGAGCGGCAGACTGGGGCAGCGCCGAGATGTTAGGCTGCCACTTGACCTCGTCGTAAGCGCTCTGGGCTTGGCTCAGAGCCGCCTCGGCGTTCGCCAACGCGGCGCGTGCGCTGATCAGCGTCTCCTCGCTGACGCCCTCCTGCACCTTGCGCAGCGCCGCCCTGGCGCCGGCGACGTCGGCCTCGGCTGCGGCGATCTGTCCGGGCAATGTCCCCCCGGCGACGCGCGCCAGGCGGGCATTGGCGGCGGCAAGCGCGGCCTCGGCTGCGGCAATCTCCTGCGTACGGGCGCCGGCGGCTAGATTTGCGTACGCAGCCTGGGCGCGCTGCAGGTCTGCCTGCGCCCGGCTCACCGCGGTGCGCTGCTGGGCCGCGTCCAGCCGCGCCAAGACCTCGCCCTCCTCGACGAAATCACCCTCGGCAACCAGCAGTTCCGCCACAGCGCCTCCGACCGAAAACCCTAGCTCGGCCTGACGGGCCGGCACGACCCGCGCGTCGATGACCGGACCTGCTGCGAGCGAAGGAACGCTCGACAACGAAGTCGCCTCGGCGCCGCCGTCCGCAGTCGCCGGATCGCCCTGGGCGTCACCCCGTCCAAACATCTGACACCCGGCGAGCAGGCCGCTCGCCAATACTAGACCTGCTACTACAGTCGCTGCCGTTCGTCGCATCAAGTCACCTTCGGCTGTTGCCGTCAATCAGAATCAAGAAACCGTATCACACGGCTGGCCCTGCGCACTAGGGGCGGCGAGCCTTACCCGGTATAGAGTTCTACTCGGACGCAGTGTGTCTGCCCGTCATAATGCCGTGCAGCACCATGTCGATGGCCGCCTCAGCCATCTCTGCGCGCCCCACGGAAACCGGCTGCGTCTGGCTGAACGTGATGCCGTCCATCAGCGCCAGGTAGAAACCCGCCAGCATCTCCGGGTTGATGTCGCGCACCTCTCCGCGGCGCTGAGCCTCCACAAAGGCATCGCGCAGGGGGAAGAACAGCGCCTCATAAGCCGTCTGCGCCAATCGCTGGGCGCGTTCACGGCTAAGGGCGGGCAGGTCGGCATACATCATGCCGATGACATTGATGGGCCTGTGCTGCGCGAACCAGTC
>JASGTU010000288.1 GCA_030058085.1 Chloroflexota bacterium | reverse complement strand
CCCAAGGGCATCGCCTGGCTGGAGCGCGCCGCGCCGGACCTGACGCCGTGGGCTTGGGCGGTCAACGGCTGCGCGTCGGTCGTGTCGGGCGTCTTGGCCGCCATCATTTCCTTAAGCGCGGGCTTCACGGCGGTGCTCCTGTTGGGGGCAGCCTGTTATGGCGGCGCGTGGCTGGCGCTGCCCGCGGTTGGGCGCGCGGATACGCGTGCGTCAGTCGCCGGCGGCGCGCGTGAAGGGGACGAAACTGACCGCGCCGAGATTGGTCGCCTCTAGCTCGCCGTCGCGCTTCTCGAATAGCCAGAGCGTCTGGACGCTGCCGACCGGGCCGATGGGCACGACCAGGCGCCCGCCTTCGGCCAGTTGGTTGGCGAGCGGCTGGGGCAGGTGGTCGGGCGCGGCGGTGACGATGATGGCGTCGAAGGGGGCGTGCTCTTCCCAGCCGAAGTAGCCGTCGGCGTTGCGCACCTGTACTTCTGTGCAGTCCAACTCCTTCAGGCGATCCGCCGCTTGATTCGCCAGTTCCGGGATGATCTCGATGGTGAAGGTTTCCGCGCCGAGTTCGGCCAGGACTGCGGCCTGGTAGGCGCTGCCCGTGCCGATCTCCAGCACCTTGTCGCCGGGGTGAACTTGGAGCGCTTCGGACATGAGGGCGACGATGTAGGGCTGGGAGATGGTCTGCCCGTAGCCGATAGGCAGGGGGTGATCGGCGTAGGCCTGGTCGATCAGGTCCGGCGGGACGAAGCGATGGCGGGGCACGGTGAGCAGCACGTTCAGTACGGCGGCATCGCTGACGCCGCGCTGTTCGATTTGGGTCGTGACCATCTGCTCGCGTTGGGCGAGGTAGGAGTCTTCATTTGGCAGGGCGGCGGGGACAGGCGCCGGCGCGGGACAGCCTGCGAGCAGGAGCGCGCTCAGAAGCACGGCGCGTGCGAACCATCGAAACATGGGGGCCTCCTTTAGCTTGGGCGGCGGACTTGGCCGATCTGATCCGGCGTTGATTTTCCGCCGCGCGGCACAATCCGCTTATCATTGTATAGCAACTATCCGCCGGCGGAAGCCCCAATTTGCCGGTCTTCCGCGCCAATTTAGAACAGAGAGCAAAATGAATACGGAGTCGACGCCGGTCCGCATGGCGATGATTGGGTGTGGGGGCATGGCGCGTCATCATGTGCGGCGCATCTTGCAGCAGCAGAACACGACGCAAATTGCGGCGATCTGTGAGCCGTCGGAGGAAGCCTACGAGGCGTTTTGCCAGGTTTTTGCCGAGGCCGGCGCGCCGCCGCCGCCGAATGCGCCGGACCTGGACAAACTGCTGCGTGAGTACGAGGGGCGGCTGGACGCGGCCTTTATCATCACGCCGCACGCGCTGCACCATGACCAGGCCCGGGCGTGTATGGAAGCAGGCGTGGATGTGCTGTTGGAGAAGCCGATGGTGATGAACGCGGCGGAGGCTTTGGGCCTGATCGAGACGCGCGACCGCACAGGCCGGTTGCTGGTCGTCTCGTTCAACGGCAGCCTGTCGCCGCAGATCCGCAAGGCGGCGAAAATGCTGCACGGCGGGGAGTTGGGCGACATCCTCAACATCAGCGCAACGGTATGGCAGAACTGGAAACTCCTGACTGCGGGCAAATGGCGGCAGGTCCCGGAGATGTCGGGCGGCGGCTTCATGTTCGACACAGGCGCGCACATGCTCAATACCGTGGTCGACCTGGCGGGCGAGGATTTTGTGGAGGTGGCGGCTTGGCTAGATAACCGGGGTGCGCCGGTCGACATCCTGGGCGCGGTCATGGCGCGCACGGGGTCGGGCGTACTGGCGACGCTCAACGGCTGCGGCGATACGGTGCGATCTTGCGCGTCGGATGTGCGCGTCTTCTGCACGGAAGGCATTCTGCGTACGGGCGTGTGGGGGGAGCGACTGCAGGTGCAGCGCGCCGGGCAGGACGCGCTGCGACCGGTGCGCACGCCGCCTTCGCTGGGTCAGTGGCAGCAGTTCCTCAAGGTGCGCGCCGGGGAGATTGCGAACCCGTGCCCGCCGGAGATCGGCCTGCGCATGGCGCGGTTGTGGGATGCGATCCGCGCTTCGGCGGCGGAGGGCGGACGCCCGGTGCGGACGGATCTGGCGACGGCGTAGGCGTCTGCGCGCGAAAGCGTAAAACGCAGTTGACAAGCGACCGATTCGTTCGGTATACTTTGCAGCAGTTTTTAGGCACAGCGTTGGCTTTCGGTTGTGCGGAGTGCACAGCCGGCGCCTCGGCGAACGATTTGTGACGAGATCGCCTGCCCAATGGACCTGTTTGGCAACATCTCAACCGTCATTGTACTCCTCGTACTTGTAGAGCTTCTGGCCGTAATTATTAGCGACCAGAAGCCGATGCCGGTTGGAGAAGCGCCTTAGGCCCGAAGTAGTTGCAGCGCCGATAGGTCACTGTAGACCCTTCCCAACCCGGGAAGGGTCTTTTTATATCAAGGAAGGTAAGGAGAACGTGCCATGACCGAAGCGAATCTGGACGGACAGCAGGCTTCCGCAGCGGAAGAATCGATTCCGATGACGGGCGCTCAGATGGTCTGGGAGGCCTTTGTGCGCGAGGGAGTCAAAACTGTATTTGGACACCCGGGCGGGGCCATTCTGCCGACCTACGACGCGCTGGCGTCTTATGAGGCGGCGGGCAAGATTCATCACGTATTGGTGCGTCATGAACAGGGCGCGGCGCATATGGCCGATGGCTACGCCCGCGCCACCGGACGGGTGGGCGTGTGCATCTGCACGAGCGGGCCTGCGGCCACCAATCTGGTCACCGGCTTGGCGACAGCCTTGATGGACAGCGTTCCCGTTGTTGCGGTGACCGGCCAGGTGCCGACCAACTTGCTGGGCACAGACGCCTTCCAGGAATCGGACGTGGTCGGCGTGACGCAGCCGGTGACCAAGCACAACTATCTGGTCACCGACGTGAGCGAGTTGCCCATGATCTTGAAGGAAGCCTTCTACATCGCACGCGAAGGTCGCCCCGGCCCGGTGCTGATCGACATCTGTAAGGATGTGCAGAACGCCACGGGCGAGTTCCGCTATGACATGACGGTCGATCTGCCCGGTTTCGAGCCGTGGCCGACCGTGGATATGTCAAAGATTCAGCAGGCCGCTGACCTGATCAACCAGGCTGAGCGGCCGCTTATTTTGGCGGGGCACGGCATCAAGCTGGCGGGCGTCAGCCGCGAGCTTTTGGAGATGGTCGAACGGGCCGAAATCCCGGTGGTGACCACGCTCTTGGGCGCGGGCGACATCCCCGAAACGCACCCGCTCAGCCTGGGCATGGGCGGCATGCACGGCGAGGCGTATGCCAACCGAGCGGTGCAGGGTTGCGACGTGTTGATCGCCATGGGCATGCGCTTCGACGACCGCATTACCGGCAGCCTGGACCGCTTCGCCAAGCAGGCCAAGATCATCCACTTTGAACTGGACAAGGCCGAGGTGGGCAAGAATGTGGTGCCCGATCTGCCCGTGATCGGCAATCTGGGCGAGACCCTGCCCGCACTGCTCTCGCTGATCGAGCAGCGCAAGCACCCGGACTGGCTGGCGGAACTGAACGTTTGGCGCGAGGATTCGGGGCAGACCGATATCATCAACTACGAGGTCGACGAGTTGATTCCGCCCTACGTGATTCGCCAACTCTGGCACAGTACGAAAGATACCGAGCGCGGGCCGGCCATCATCGTCACCGACGTGGGCCAACATCAGATGTGGGAGAGCCAATACTTTGTGCATGAGTTCTCCGGCCAATTGCTGACCAGCGGCGGGCTGGGGACGATGGGCTACGCGCTGCCTGCAGCCATCGGCGCGCAGATGGCCCACCCGGACAGACTGGTGTGGGCCGTGGTGGGCGACGGCGGCTTCCAGATGACGCTGCAAGAACTGGCTGTGTTGAAGCAGGAGCGCGATCTGCCCGTGAAGATCGCCATCATCAACAACGGGTTCTTGGGCATGGTGCGCCAGTGGCAGCAGTTGTTCTATGAGAGGCGCTACGTCGGCACGCCCATTGTCGCGCCCGATTTCGTCAAGCTGGCGGACGCCTACGGCATCCCTGCGTTGGCAGTGCGCAAGCCGGAAGATGTGTCCGGCGCCTTTAAGCAGGCGCTTGAAACGCCGGGGCCGTTTTTGATCGATTTCCGCGTGAAGGAAGAGTTGAACGTCTACCCGATGGTGGCCTCCGGCGCAGCCGTGGACCAGATGATCCGTCGTCCGAAGCCGGCCGTGGTGCAGGGCTTCAGCGGCGTGGAACCCAGTTGGTAAGCCAGACGAAAGCGAGAGAAGAGAGCATGAAACACACACTCATCGCGTGGATGCGCGACAAGCCCGGCGTGCTCAACCGCGTTTCCGGGATGTTGCGCCGGCGCAACTTCAACATCGATAGCCTGCAGGTCAGCCACAGCGAGACGCCGGGCATCAGCCGCATGACGTTCGTCGTCGACGGCAACGAGCGCATGGTAGACCAGGTGATCAGCCAGATGCGCAAGGTGGTGGACGTGACGCGCGTCGAGGATATCAGCAGCAAGCCCTCTGTGGTGCGCGAACTGGCCCTGATCCGCGTGCAGACCAACGCGGAGACGCGCTCCGACATCGTGCAGATGGTCAACATCTACCGCGGCGAGGTTGTAGACGTGGCGTTGGAGAGCATGGTTGTGCAGATCGTCGGCTCGGAAGACCGGGTAGACTCGCTGATCGAACTGCTCAACAATTTCGGCATAATCGAGATGGTGCGCACGGGTCGTGTGGCGGTGGTGCGCGGGATGACTGAGCGCAAGCACCGTCGCAGCACCGCTGTGTGGCGGGCGCGCGCCAACGGCTATGAGAACATGGACGAGGAGCGCCTGACTACGGGCGGCGTGTAGCCGGCGGAATGTGTGCGGCAAGGGCGCCGCGTGACAAAAAACGAATGCGGCAAAGATGCCGCATCTATTTGGCGGTCTATATGGCGGAGCAAAATCCGCGTTCAAATTCAACGTAAAGAGCAGAACGGAAGGTAAAGCATCTCATGGCGAAGATTTATTACGAGAACCAGGCGGATTTGTCTCTGTTGCAGGGGAAGAAGATCGCCATCATCGGTTACGGCAGCCAGGGGCACGCCCACGCGCTCAACCTGAAGGACAGCGGCCTGGATGTACGCGTCGGGCTGTATGAGGGAAGCAAGAGC
>JASGTU010000287.1 GCA_030058085.1 Chloroflexota bacterium | reverse complement strand
GTGTAGGGCGGGATAGCCGGCTTCACCGTCGCCAGCAGATCGACCAGTTCTTCCAGCGTGTAGGGCCGGTATTCGCCCGCCAGATAGCGCTCGTATAGCTCGGTCCCGGCGATCAGCGAGCAGGGGTAGATCTTCAACTCGTCGGGGCGGATGGCCGGGTCCTCGAAAAAGCGGGCGAAGTCGGCCCGGTCCTTCTCCGGCGTAGCGCCGTAGAGGTTGGGCATCCAGTGAAGCTGAATCTTGAAGCCGGCTGTACGCAGCAGCCCCAACGCGGCGCGCACCGCGACCACGTCATGCCCGCGCTTGTTCAACGCCAGGATCTCATCGTCCAGGCTTTGCACGCCGATCTGCACTTTGGTGACGCCCAGACGGCGCAGGTGGACGATCTCCTGCGGCGTCACCCAGTCGGGCCGCGTCTCGACGACCAGGCCGACGTTGCGGTGAGCCGCCGCCGCGTTGACGCGCTGGGCCGCGGCCAGGTCAGGCGCGTCCGTGTAGTCTGGGTCGCCCGCGGCGTTCATGGCGTCGAAGCAGCGGCGCACGAACCATTCCCGGTAATCGCGCGAATACACGCTCCACGTGCCGCCCAATATGAGCAGTTCCACCTTGTTGGCGGTATGGCCGATGCTCTCGAAGGCGCGGATGCGGCCCAGGGTCTGGGCGTAGGGATCGAAGCCGTCGCGCTCGGCGCGTTGGCAGCCCGGCTCGTCGTAGATGTAGCTCTTGGGCATGCGCCAGTCGTCGGGGCAGAAGATGCACTGGCCGGGGCAGCCGGCGGGTGCGGTCAGCACCGTCACCGGCGCCACGCCGCTCTGCGTGCGCATCGGCTTCATGCGAATGCGCTGCATGAGCAGCGGGTCCTCGTCCAGATCGCCTTCGGCGGTGAGGTGGCGATAGCCGGCGATCAGGTCGGGCTTGGAGTAGAAGCCCCTGCCGTCCTTGGGAAAGCGGGCCAGGATGGCGCGCAGGCTGGTGCGGTTGTCCCACTCGGCCTCGGACACGCGCAGGATTTCCTGGAAGACGGCGTAGAGTTCGGCGGCATGCGCAGCCGGGTCGAAGCCGGCCCGCCGTCGCTGCCAGGCCGCGCCCTTCTCCTGCACGTCCGGCGGGATCTCTTGCGGCGTCAACACTCGTTTCATCGGCAACCGTTCATCATGGCAAACCCTCCTCCCCATCTTGTCGAACCTGCCGCGCTCAGTATACCATAGTACAAAAGCCGCTGAGGACGGTATGGACCCTGCCGCACGCGATCGTCTGTTGGAGTTGAACCGGCGCTTCTATGCGACCGTCGCCGAGCCGTTTCACGCCACCCGCCAGGGCTGGACCGCGGGCAAGGTGAAGCTGCTCGACTACGCGCCCGCCCGCCGCCCGTTACGCGTGGCCGACATCGGCTGCGGCAACGCGCGCTTCGCCGTCATGCTCGACAGCCTCGCCGCGCCCGTGTTCTATACCGGCGTCGACGCCGCGCCGGAATTGCTGGCCCTGGCCCGCAGCCACACCGCAGCGCTCGCCCATGTCAACGTTGAGTTGGTGCAGGCGGACTTGGCCGACTCTGGTTGGATTGCCGGCCTGGGCGAGCCGCCTCCGCGCTTCGACATGGTCGTGTGCCTCGCCACGCTCCAGCATCTGCCCGGCTACCCGCTGCGCGCCGAGGTCATGCGCAGCCTGGCTGAGTTGCTGGCGGATGACGGCGTGCTGGCCGTGTCGGCCTGGCAGTTCCTCTCCAGCGAACGGTTAGCAGCCAAGCAGATCGCGTGGAGCGCAGCCGGTCTGTCCCCCGCCGATGTCGAGGAAGGCGACGCGCTGCTGCCCTGGAAGCAAGGCGCGTTCGCCATTCGCTATGTTCACCAGATCGACGAGGACGAGATGCGGCGTCTGGCCGCAGATGCCGGCCTCGCAGTCCGTTCCATTTATCGCGCCGACGGCAAAGAAGGCAACCTTAACCTGTACGCGCTTCTGAGCCGGCCTGCGCCGTAAGCGCCGCAGCGCCCAACCGCATCTCCGCACCTATCACGATAACGAGGCAACGCTATGAGCAATGAAGACCCGAGAACGCAAGAACTGGTCGACGAGTTTACCCGCCGCTTTCAGTCCGCGCCGACGCACATCTCCGTCGGCCCCGGCCGCGTCAACCTGATCGGCGAGCACACCGATTACAATGACGGCTTTGTCCTGCCGATCGCGCTCTATCGCGACATCCGCATCGCCCTGCGCCCGCGGACGGACCGCACCGTGCGCGCCTATTCGCTGGAATACGACGACTGGTACGAGTTCAGCATCGACGACCTGAAGTACGACGAGGACGTGCTCTGGAGCAACTACATGATGGGCATGGCCTGGGTCCTAGAAGAGCAGGGCGTGCGCCTGCAGGGCATGGATGCCGTCGTCAGCGGCAATGTGCCGCGCGCCAGCGGCCTGAGCAGCTCCGCTGCGCTGGAAGTCGCCACCGGCAAAGCGCTGCTCGTCGCCTCCGGCCAGCCCGACGCGGTGATAGGCGTGCCGCTTGCCACGTCCGCGCAGCGCGCCGAAAACAAGTTTGTCGGCGTCAACTGCGGCATCATGGACCAGTTCATCAGCGTGCTGGGCGCCGAGGACAACGCCCTGCTGATCGACTGCCGCAGCCTCGAATACCGCCTCATCCCCTTCCCGGCGCAGGCGGCGCTGGTCATCGGCAACACCAAGGCCAGCCGCTCCCTCGCCGGCAGCGCGTACAACGAGCGCCGCAGCCAGTGCGAGCAAGGAGTCGCCTTGCTCCAGCAGGAATTGCCGGACATCGCCGCGCTGCGCGATGTGACCAGCGAGCAGTTGGAGGCTCACAAGCATCTCCTGCCTGAGCTTGTCTACCGCCGCTGCCGCCATGTGGTGAGCGAAAACGAGCGCGTCATGCAGACGGTGGACGCGTTCCAGCGCGGCGACCTGGCCGAAGCGGGCCGCCTGATGGACGCCAGCCACGCCAGCCTGCGCGACGATTACGAGGTAAGCAGCGCGGCCCTCGACGCCATGGTCGACGCCATGCGCAGCGCCGGCGGCTGCATCGGCGCGCGGCTGACGGGCGCCGGCTTCGGCGGCTGCGCCATCGCCCTGGTCGAGCCGGGCAGCGAACAGGCCGTGGGCGACGCCATCTTCGACCTCTATCCCAAAGCCACCAACATCTGGCCGGAAATCTACACCAGCCGCCCCGGCCCCGGCGCGCACGTGCTGGAACTGGCGTAACCCTCCTGGCAAAATCAGCAGCCGCGACGCTGATGGCATCGCGGCTGCTTGATAAGGAGGACCCCGGATGAAGTCAAATGGCGGCGCGCTAACCCTCTAGCGCATGCCGTGATTCTGTCCTCAAGCCATGATTTCCAGCATCTCCACTGTCACCGGGTAGTGCAGCGGCTCGCCGGACAGGAAACGGGCGATCTCGTTCACCATCTCCTGACCCTGGCGGCGGCGCGCCTGCGCCGAATGCCCGGCTACGTGCGGCGTAATCACCACATTGTCCAACGTGCGGAAGGGGCTGTCTTCGGGCAGCGGCTCCTGGTCGAATACGTCCAGCGCAGCCTGGAACCGTCCTTTGCGCAGTTCAGCGAGCAGCGCTTCCTCGTCCACCAGGTGCGACCGGGCCGTGTTGACGAAGACCGCGCCGTCTTGCAACAGGGCAAGCTGCTTGGCCCCCACCATGCGGTAGGTCTCCTTGGTCGGCGGCGCCTGCAGCGTGACGATGGGGCACTGGGCGAAGATGTCGTCCAGAGCGCTGTGGCGCACGCCCAGCGCAGCCGCCCGCTCCATGTCCAGGTATGGGTCGTAGACCCACACCTCGGCCCCCAACCCCTGCAAGAGGCGGATGACCTGGCGGCCTGTGTAGCCCGCGCCGACCACGCCCACGCGCTGCCCGGCGATCTCTCGCCCCACCACCGCGTTCTTGACCGTGTCCCACGGCTCGCCGCGCTTGAGCATGGCGTCCAGCTTATGCACCTGGCGCAGCGAGAGCAGGATGAGCAGGATAGTCAGTTCCGCCACAGCCGGCGCAATGGCGCCCGCGGCGTGCGTCACGGCGATGCCGCGCGCGAAGACGGGCGGCGGCAGCATGTGCTTGATGCTGCCCGCGGTGTGTGCGATCAGCTTGAGGTTGGGCGCCGCCGCCAACACCTCGTCGGTGAAGCGCGGCGTCCCCCAGCCGGTCATGATGATATCGTACTCCCCGATCTTGCTCGCCAACTCGGCTGAGTCCCAATTGCGGCTTTCCGAATTGCGCGTAACATCACCCAGGCTGTGCAGCTGGGCATCGGCCGCGTCGCTGAATAGCTCGGCGTAGAGACCGGGTTGGGGCAGGACGAGGATTTTGGGTTTAGCAGGCATAAGAGCAGTCCTTTGGGCTAGGCTTGGCAGGCGAACCCTGTTGTTCGACGGGCGGTCGCCCGCGATTACGCCAACTGATTACGCCAACCGATTACACCAACAAAGACTTGGCGAAGGCAAGGTCCTCGGCGATCAGCCGGTCGATGCTGTGCTCGTCGCTGTACTCGGCGGTTAGGCAGATGGGGCCGGTGTAGCCCATCTCCTTCACTTTGGCGATGACCCGCGGCCAGTTCGCACGGCCCTGCCGGCCCGAAGTCCAGTAGGTCTTCCACTCGGCGACTTCCGCTTCCGGCCCGCTCATGCGCCGCCAATAGCCGTTCTTCAAGTTGACGATGTGCAGCATATCCGCCACGATGTCCAGCGCGGGCTCCGGCTCCATGCCCTCCAGCGCCTCATGCGCCGCGTCCCAGATGGCGCCGACATATTGCACGTCGTAGTCTTCGAGCAGGTGGTAGAGCGTCATGGCGTTGACGCCGACGAAATCGCCGGCGTGGTTCTGTACGCCGAGGCGCACCTTGTAGCGTTCGCACAGAGGCAGCGCCTCGTCCAACTGGTGGCGCGCATCGTCCTCGGCCTCCCAGTAGTTGCGGTCGCCGCGGCGGAACATGACGCGGTTGAGGTTGACGCCCGCCGCGGCGCAGGCGGCATAGAGCCGCTCGTCGGTCAGCGGCAGATCGACGGTGACGTTGAGAATGCCCACGCCATAGTCGCCCAGGACCTTAGCCGCTTCGGGCAGGTCCCGTTCGATGGTTTCGGGCTGGCAGGCGAAACCGGGACGCACAGGCAGTTCGATCCAGGCAAAGCCGATCTGCTGCATGCGCTCGCCCAGTTCCTTCAGCGTCAGACTTTTCCAGGGCTTAACGAATACGGCCAGTTGATTTGGGGTAGACATGATTTTGTCCTTCGGCAAACGCCTAATTGTTTTTGGGTCGTCAGCAAATCGGGGCGCTCTTCGGCGTCGCCGCCGCGCCGGATTCGACGGTCAATCTTCCAGCAGCGCCTGGGCCAGAATGCGTTCCGCCACTTCCATCGTCTTCAGCGCATCGGCGAAGCAGGACTGAGGCTGCACGCCGCTCTTGAGCGCGTCGATGAACTCACGGTTCTTGGCCTGGAACCCGCCATATACATAGAGCTCGTCGCTGCCGGCCACGGCGCGCGTGTCGTATTCCACGCCTTCCGTATCGCCCTCGGCGTAGAGGCGGCCCTTGTTCTCGTGCTCGGCCTCGACGCAGATGCCCGGCGCATGCATCTCCACCTTGAAGATGCGCCGCCCGCTGGACCAACTATTGAGCATGACGCCGGTGGCGCCGTTGTCGAACTCCATCAATGTCGAGATGAAGTTGATGTCCGGCGTCTGCACGCGCTTGGTCACGCTGTGAATGGCGACCACCTCGCCGCCGCACATCCAGCGCAGCGTGTCGATGGCGTGCACGCCGTCGTCCATCATGTGATCCCGCGCCTGCAGGTAGGGGTTGATGTCGTACTTGTAGAACGAGCATTCGGCGTGGACGATTGGCCCGCGCTTGAGGCACTCCTCGCGCAACTGCACCACCATCGGGCAAGACCTGCGCTGGAAGCTGACTTGGGTGATGCAGCCTTTCTGGTCGGCCAGATAGGCCAAGGCGCGCGCCTGGTGGATGGTGATGCCCAGAGGCTTCTCCACATACAGGTTCAGTCCTTGCCCCAGGCACCACGTCCAGATGTCGAACATGATATGCGGCGGGCCGATGACATAGACGGCGTCGGGCGCGACCTCTTCGACCATTTGGCGATAGTCGCTGTAGCGACCTTCCACGTTATAGAGGTCGGCTGTGGTGCGCAGACGCTCGCCGTCGACATCGCAGATCGCCGCGATCTCCACGTCGTCAAACGAAGCCAACGACGGGTAATGAACACGGTTCGCCATACTGCCGGCGCCGATCATCGCTACTCGCACTTTTTGGGACATATGTCCTCCTTGCGTTTTCTACTCAGATTTGGATAAAAGGGGCGAGGCTGCACAGAGGAAGCTGCACAGAGGAAGCTGCACAGAAGAGGCCGTCTACCCCATTTCGTTTTGCTCGACGAAGGCAACAAACCCATCCATCTTGTCCACCTGCATGCCCAGGCCGGTCCCCGCCAGCGTCTGCGTGCGCGCCACGCCGTCGCGCACCCGGTACAGATCGGGGTGCGTCTCCGCCTCGAGCGCGTTGGCCGCGGGGAAGAACTGCCGCGAGTTGGCCTCCACGCCCAAGATGGTGTGCGTGCGCGCGGCCAGCCCCACGGACTCTATCAGGGCCAGCGACGGGTTCGTGAGGTCCTGCACGGCGTAGGGGATGCGCGCCAGCTCGGCCATCGGCACAAAGAGCAGGTCGGAGCTGAGACACTTGCAGCTCTTGAGCGCGATGCCCGACCAGCCCAACTCCATGGCAAGCTGGAACTCCTCGACGCTGGTCAGGCTCTCGTCGATCAGCACGGGCTTGTGCTGCGCAATGGAACGCATGTCCCAGCGATGCGCGGTCAGGTCGCGCTCGGTCGGCTGTTCGATGTAGAGGATTTCGTCATAGACCCGAGGGGCGACCTCGCGCAGCTTGCACAGGTACTCGACGATGTATTCGGGCGACTCGCACTGCTCGTTGGTGTCCGCGGTCAGATAGGGCTTGGCGGGCAAGTCGGGACGGCGTTCAGCCTGAACTTCGTAATAGATGCGCGCCACCTCCTGCGTGCGGGCCAGGTCCCACGCCAGGTCGCGGCCGTTCAGCTTGACCTTGAGGCAGAAGACGCCGTCGCGCTCGATCCAGTCGTCCAGCGAGTTGGGCGTGCCGTCCTGGGGGAAGGCGTCCGTCACCTCTTCGCGACGCAGCAGGTCCAGCCCGCCGACCAGGTGAAAGACGGGGACCTGGGGCAAGTAGTCCTGGCGCAGGAATTGCGAGGGATAGACGCCGCGGTAATCGGGGCCGAGATAGCGCGCCAGGTCGAATGACATATGCTCCGGCCCATAGCCGCGGTAGCTGTCGATGCCGTTGACGCGCCCGAACGCGTCGTGGACGGCGTGGTCGACCGGGCTGGCGCAGATCAGCGCGCCGAGAAAGGGCATTTCCTCGCCGGGCGTATGCCGCGCGCAGATCTCGCGGCTCAGGCGGCGCAGTTCGGCCTCCGTCTCCATAAACAACTCGATAGGATGGGCGTACTGGCCATAGCCGGCGACCGTACGCGCATAGGCGTCGAGCAGGTCGCGCATGACGCGGTTCTTGGCTTCGTGCGTGGCCTGCGACACGGGCCAGGCCCACAGGTCCATGAGAAACATGGCGCCCCAGCCCTGGGCGACGGCCCCGGCGCGGTTCTCGACGGTGACGAGCGCGTAGCCAATGGGCAGTTCCTCGACCACCACCGCGCCGAACTTGAGCGGCGTGCGGCAGCGGGTGGGAACTTTGAACGTTTGGATGTCGACGACCTTGATATCGCTGTTCATAAAAGATGCACCATGTTCGTAGTGGAGCCGCCGGCGGCAGGCTGTCTATTCATGATCGTTGTACGAGGCGAGGCGCCGTTCGGCAGCCGCAACGACGCCGTCTCGTTCGACAGGAAATGACCGGAGAGAAGCGGGCGTTATTCCTTTGCACGCAGCAAAGTCCGAAATCCGAGCGGTTCAGCCTTTCAAGCCGGTCATAGCAATGCCTTGGATGAAGTACTTCTGGGCAAAGAAGAAGACAAGTAGAGGAACGAGCGTCACCAGGAAAGAAATCGCCATCATATCCCCCCAGTCCACGGTGAACTCGTCATTCGATACCAGATCGTAAACATCTATGTCTAGGCGAAAATGGGCTGGTCGTTCTCCGCCGCTGCACGCATATCATCGATGTCGCGCCGGCTGCGCGCCTTATAATCTCTCAGTTCCTCAAGGCCATACGCAGCGGCCAATGTCCGCGCCTGAACGCCGGGACGCTTGGCGCGCAGCACGAACCACTGCTCCAGCGGAAGGACTTGCTCGATCTCGATGTCTTCGCCATGCTCCGCCAGGAGTTGATCGCGCTTTGCCAGGTTGAAGTTTTCGTGATAGATGCCTCGGTCCAAATCCAATGTCACATAGGAGATATTGGCCGGCTCATTGCGCGCATACAGCAGCCGCTCGCCGGTGATATCGTAGACCAGGCAATCTCGGTTGTGGGTGGAAGTGACAATGTAATAATGATGGTTGATGGCATGCGCCTGGAGGGAACGGCCCGCTGAATAGGCGCTCGGCCAAACTACCAACTCCGCCCCCTGATCGGCCAAGGATTGCCACACCGAGGGGAAGTTGACGTCGAAGCAGATCGCCAGGCCGATCCGCCCGAAATCTGTCGCGTAGACCTCCGGCCCGGCGGAAGCGGGCTGCACAACCGGTTCCAAGTCGAACTCGGACCAGTACGGGTATACCTTGTCGTACAGCGAGACGATCCGGCCGGAGCGATCCAGCAGCACCGCTGTGTTGAGCCGCCGCTCGCCGTCGGTGCGGTCGATTGGGCAGACAACATAGGTGCGATGCTTGCGCGCCAAGCCCGCCATTGTCGTGACGGTCGGCCCGTCCAGCGTTTCCGGCGCGCCGTTCTGGGTGCGGAAGGTCTCGGGCAAGGCAATGAGATCGACGCCCTTTTCGCCGCATCTGTCCACCCATTGCGCTATCTCATCCAGCGAATACTTGTCGGGCGCAAAGCTGATGCTGGCGATAGTGACCGGGCGGCCGCACGTCTGGGCCGGATCGCGTGTAACAGTCATGGTTCTACGACTCCTATCCTGCGGTTAAGTCAGCTAGCAAGTTTGCGATTATGTCGTACGAGTACGCCGTCTGGCGACAGGCTACCCTTCGTATACCCAGCGCCCGCGCACATTCCAGTTGATCATGGTCACGATGAAGATGATGAAGAACAGCACCCAGGCGACCGCCGACGCATAGCCCATGCGCAGGAACAAGAAGCCTTGCTGATAGAGGAACATCGCAATGCTGATGGTGGAATCCTGGGGACCGCCGCTCGTCATGATGTACATCTGTTCGAAAACCTGAAAACTGGAGATGATGCCCGTCGTCACGACAAAGAAAAGCGCAGGCGATATCAGCGGCACCGTGATCTTGATAAACGACTTCCACCGTCCGGCGCCGTCGATCTTGGCCGCCTCATACAACTCCTGCGGCACGCCTTGCAAGCTGGCGAGGATGATCAGCGCGTAATAGCCCATCCAGCGCCAGACGGACAGGATCACGATGGAGAACATGGCCCATTTCGTATCGCCCAGCCAGGCTTGGGGCGGCAGATCGACCAGGCTCAAAAAATAGTTGAGGATACCGAAGCGCAGGTGGAAGATGAACATCCACACGAACGAGATGGAGATCATGTCCGTGACGAAAGGCAGGAAAAAGAGCAGCCGGGCGAAAGAGATGCCGATCGTCTTGTAGTTAAAGAGCAGAGCCAAACCCAAGGCGCAAATAACGGCGAGAGGCACAAACTCTATCGCGTAGATCGCCGTGTTGCGCACCGCCTTGACAAAAAGCGGATCTTTCACCAGGCGCACATAGTTTTGCAGCCCGGACCATTTGGGCATGCCTAATCCATTCCATGTGGTGAAGCCGACCACGAACGAGAAGACCGTCGGCCCCAATACCAGCACGAGGAACGCCAGGAAGTTCGGCGCCAAAAAGGCATAGGCGGCTAGCGCTTCTCGCCGGCTTTGGTTCATGCGGAAAAATGAACGGCTGCGTGGTTGGCCGTCGGACATCGCTAAAGGCGCCAAGACTCTATCCTTTCAAACCTGTCAAGGCTATCCCTTGCACAAAATAGCGCTGCAGAAATACGAACACGATCATGATGGGCAGCAGCGCCATCACGGAGCCGGCCATCAACTGCGGAAAGTCGGTGTAGCCTTGCTCTTGTTGTAACGCGGCCAGGCCGAGCGGCACAGGCCGCAGTTCCCGCGTGCGGATCACGATGAGCGGCCACAGGAAATTAGTCCAACTGCCCATAAACGAGAGCAGCCCACAACTGGCTAAGGCCGGCTTCGACAACGGCAAGATGATCGTGGCGTAGATGCGGAAATAGCTTGCCCCGTCGATGCGCGCTGCATCTTCCAACTCGCGCGGGATGGACATGAAGAATTGGCGCAGCAGAAACGTCAGATACGCGCTGGCAATCGCCGGCACAATCACCGCCGCATACGTATCCACCCAACCCACCTTGGCGACCATGACGAAGAGCGGAATCAGCGTCACCTGAAACGGGATCATCATGGTGGCGAGGTAGAGCAGAAACAACGGCTCGCGCCCGGGAAACTTCAGCCGGGCGAAGGCGTACGCGCCCATCGACGCGGTCAGCAACTGCGCAAAGACCACAACCGTAGAGATGAACACGCTGTTCAACAAATAGCGTGCGAACGGCTGGATCGTCAGCGCATTACGATAGTTCTGTAGGGTAAAAGTGGGCGGGACCCAAAGGGGCGGGAACTTAAGCGCATCGGTGGGCAGCATAAATGAGGTCCGGATCATCCATACGAACGGAAAGCTTACCCCGAGCGCCAAGATGAAGAGCAATAAGCTGATCGCCAATTTGCCCGCCGGAAATATGTTGCGCCGTCGCCCGCTCCTCGAAACGCCCTGCTCCCCAGGGGGATAAGAAGTTGCGTAATTCATGACAGCCGCCTAATAGCTCATCATATGGGATTTCGTCCGCCAGAACCGCTCAATGTTGCCCCGCTAAAGCCGCACCGGCGACACTACAGGTCGGGGCGGGCGGTCGCCGCTTCCGGCATCCTTCACCGGCATCACGTAGCGGTTATAAGCACGCGGCAACCGCCCGCCAATCTCATTGCGAACAACGCAGGCGACTTGAGCCTGTTGAACGTCACAACTCAAGTCGCCTTGCAGATGCCCATTGAGATCAGATAGCCAACGTGCAGCTAGACCACTTCTCTTCCATCGCAGCGTTGGTTTCCTCTGCGACCTTCGCCAGCGCAGCCTCGATGTCGCCTTCGCCGGAAGCGTAGATCGGTTCGAGGTGCCGCGTATATGAATCGACGAACTCGTAAAAGGCGACGACGGAACGATCATTGAACGCCCAGGAGAGTTGGTCGATGAAGATGCCGGCGTTCTCGGCCTTGCCGGCGCCTTCCAGATATGTCTCCGCTGCGCTCCAGCGCGCCGGAATGCCGCGGCCCGTGCTGCCGACCATCTCGCCCAGTACTTCCCCGCTGGTGAAGCGGCTCAACCAGGCCCAAGCTTCATCGGGGTGGGCGGTGTTGGCGCTGATGCAGAAGCCCGAGCCGCCGGTGACGCCGCGCTTGTCATCGATGACGGGCAGATACGCCACATCAAAGTCAAAGTCGCTGGTCTGGTTCTTGCCCATCAGGTCCCACTGGCCGTTAATATGCATGGCGGCCAAACCGGAAGCAAAGTAGTCGATGTCGCCGCCGGCCAACTCGGCAGGCGTCGGCGCTACCTTGTGCGTATGCATCAGGTCGACGATGAACTGCAAACCCTTCGCCGACTCGGGCGAGTCGATGATGCACTGGCGCAGGCCGTCGTCGAAGTTGCGCCCGCCCGCGCTGTAGATGAAGCACGAGTCGAGATACTGATTGGGCGTGGCGCCGGGATACCAGACGCCCCACTGCGAGCCGTCGGGCTTGGTCAACGCCTTGGCAACCTCGACGAACTCGCCCACTGTCCACGGCTCGCTGCCAACGCCGCCGGGGTACTCGATGCCGGCCTCGTCGAACATGGCCTGGTTGTAGTAGATGGCCCAGGTGGAATGATCGTAGGGGAAGCCCCACCAGCGGTCCCACATCTTGAAGCCCTGCGAGACGCCGGCTGCGAAATCGTCCGGGTCAACTTCCGGGTTCCTCTCGATGAAGGGATTCAGATCCATCAGCAACTGGCTGCAGGCCAAGATCGGCGTGTGCTCATTGCTCGCCATGATCAGGTCGGGCACGTTTCCGGCCGCGGCCTCCGCCATGATCTTGACCGCGGTCTCGCCGTAGGGATTAAACTCCAACTTGATCGCGATTTCCGGATTGCTCTCCGCCGCACGATCCAACCCGATCTGCCAAGCGCCAATATCGCCTTCACTGAACCAGTTTTGCAGCCGCAACGTCACCTGCTCTTGCGCCGGCGCGGCGGCTTCTCCACCTGCCGGAGCAGCCGCCGGTTGCGACGGCGCACAGGCCGCCAGCAACGCCCCGCCGGTCACCGCTGCGGATGCGCGCAGAAAACTCCGCCGCGTCATGCGATTCTTGCCATACATCATTAGAGCCTCCAGATTCTAGGTAAGTGGGCGAAAATCGGAGTTACACGACACGAATAGCACACCACCCAAGGGCAAGGCGCTATACGATACATCACGAGGAATTGGATTAGCTCAATCCGGCGGCATCATGAAGATTGACGGAACGACAAAGAGTGCGGCAACCAGAGCAACGATAGGAAGGTGCGCCGTCTTGGATCCATACACAACTATAGCATGGCGGACCGACTTTGTCAATATACCATCGAAAGATGACCCACCCCAAGTACGTGCGCATTTTCATCAGACGCAACAACCACAACCAGCCCAGGGGATGCGCCAGAAGCAAGCCCTTTCTTTGTTAACGCAGTTGACGAAATAGCGCGGGGAGCGTACAATATGATTGACTCGGCAGGCAAAGTCCGTCCGTCCGTTGAATTACAAGGGGCCGCCAATGCCGCAGAGAACGCAGCGTAACCGGGTTCCGCGTACGACTATGTGGGACAGAGGCATCCACGTGAAATCCTTGATCGGCCAGCCCGAACTGATGAAGGAGCTTAACCGCGCCCGCGCCCTGGACATCTTGTTGGAGGAGCGCGTGATCTCGCGCCCCCAGCTTGCCAAGCGCACCGGCCTCAGCCGCGCCACCATCGCCATCCTGATCGACGAACTGCTGCGCGCCGGCCTCGTGCGCGAGCGCGGCCTGGGCGATTCGCGCGGCGGGCGACCGCCTGTCATGATCGAGTTCAATCCCCACGCCGCCCTGGCCTTGGGCGCACGCCTGCGCGACCACCGCTGGGGCATCGTCCTCACCGACCTGGACGCGGAGGTCGTGCGCCATCTCGAAACGCCGCTGAGCGACCTCTCCCCCGCCACGGCTGTCGCCGCCCTGCAAGCCGGCGTCGCCCAGATTACCCAAGGCATCGACCGCTCGCGCCTGCTGCCCGCCATCGGACTAGGCACGCCCGGCCTGGTCGACATGGCTGCCGGCGTGGTCAAGACCGCGGTCGACGTCGGCTGGGTCGACGTGCCGATCCGCGCTATGGCAGAGGAGGCGTTGGGCATGGGCGTGTACGTCGCCAACCGCAGCAAGGTCGGCGCGCTAGCCGAGTTGTGGTGCGGCCGCGAGCAGAATGTGCAGAACCTGCTCTATATCTCCATCGGTACGGGCATTGCCGCCGGCGTAGTGATCCAGGGCCAGCTTTACATGGGGGTGAATTCAAGCGCGGGCGAGTTGGGCCACGTCACCATTTTACCGGATGGCCCGCTGTGCGCCTGCGGCAACCGCGGCTGCCTGCAAGCCTTGGCCTCGGGGCCGGCGATCGCCAACCGCGCCCGCGCCCAACTGCGGGGCGGTCCCGAAAGCCTGCTCCTGGAACTGGCCGAAGGGCACCCCGAACGCATCATGGCCGAAACCGTCTTCGCCGCCGCCGAACAGGGCGACGAAGCGGCCCGGCATGTCGTCGACGATACTGCAATCTACCTCGGCATCGCCATCGCCAACCTGGTAAACCTCTTCAACCCGGCGCTGATCGTGCTGGGCGGGCCGGTCGGCCAAAACGGTCAGGTGCTGCTGGAACCGCTGCGCGCCGAGGTGCAGCGGCGCGCCATGGCCTATCCCCTCTCCGCCGCCCGCATCGTCAACAGCACCTTAGGACCGGACGCCGGCGCTATCGGCGCGGCGGTCCTCGTGCTGCAACACGCCAGCGAGTTGTTGTTCGCCCGCAACTGAGCCGTCAGCCCCGACGCCGGCGTTGTGCGGCCGCGCTGTTCAAGTCCTTGACCGTCTCGCGTGCAATCCAGCGCGCCGGGCGGGAATCCGACGCGGCCAGTTCTTGCGCCGTCCGCAGCGCCGTTGCGTATAACGCCGCATTGCGTTTGCCGATGTGGCGCAACGCCCAACTGACTGCCTTCTTCACATAGTTTCGTTCGTCCGCCGCCCCTGCGACGATAACCGGCAGCAGCGCGCTGAACGCCGCATCGTCCGCCTGCTTGTCGTGCCAAGCCAGGGCCGCGATCAGCGCAAACGCAGCCCGCTTCACAAATTCTTCATCCCGTCCTGCCCATTCGCGCACTTTTTGCCAGGCAAGCGGCGTCTTGTCGAACAGATTCATGCACACCTGATCGCAAACATCCCACGAATCGAAATCCGCGACCCAGGCGTCCATCTGCTCTGGGGTGACCGCCTGCGGCTCGTCCACCATGCTCGCCAGGATGCGCGCATCGGCGACGCCCGTCCGCCACAGCGCCAGGGCGAGTTCGTGGTCCTTACCCGTCATCTTGGCGATACGTCGCAGTTCGGGCACGGTCACGCCCAAGCGGTTGGTCGTGTTCATGCCGTAGCGCGCCATACCCGCAAGCTGGTCGGGACGGGCCACGGCGCGCAAATGCTCCATCACCTCATCCGGCGTCGCCATCAATCTTCTCCCGCTCCCCTACGTCTGCCACTCCTCGCGCAGCACGCCCATCAGCACCAGGTCGTCGTAGCGCCCGTCGCTCCACACGTGGGCGCGCAGCCGTCCCTCCTCGCGGAAGCCGCAGGCGACATAGGCGCGCAGCGCTCGCTCGTTGCCGGCGTGGACGCGCAGCCACACCTTGTGGTAGTTGTGATGGCGAAACGCATACTTCAGCAGCAGGCGCACGCTCTCCCGGCCATAGCCCTGGCCCCAATACGCCTTATCGCCGATGGTGATGCCCAGTTCGCACGTGTGCGCGGTCTCGTCGGCGTTGAACAAGGCGCACTGCCCGATCACTTGGCCGTCGACCTCGATCACAAAACTCATGCCGTCGCGCCCGCCTTTGGCAACATCCTGTTCAAACTCCGCCAGCAGCCGGGCTTGCGCCTGGGGCATGGGCGGGTCGCCTCCGCCCGCTAACTCGACCGCTAGGTCGTTGTTGAATTCCCACAACCGCGCCAGATCGTCCCGTTCTCGTGCGCGCAGCCGCACGCGTTCCCCTTGCAGCAATGCCGTGCCCTCCCAGTTTTTATGTCCGAAGGCCGATCTCGCGTCTGTGTATGCCGCGCCCGCTACAGCGCGTGGATGACGCCGCGCGTCGCCGCGGCCTGGGTAAAGACCTCCGCGTCCAGCGTCAGCCCAAAACCAGGGCTGTCCGGCACGACGACCTGGCCCTCCTCGATGACATAGCCGCCGCCGTCCAGACCCGGCGTCACGGTCTCGTCCCACTCGGCGAAGGCAAGACGCGCCAGCGCGCCCGCCAGATGGCAGACCGCGTAGTTGCCGATGTGCCGTCCATAGTGGTGCGGCGCGGAATGCACGCCCCAGCCGTCCAGTTTTGCGCCCAGCGCCAGCCAATCGCTGAAGCCGTAGGAGAGGAGGTCGTACTGCACGACGTTGACCAGGCCCGCCTGCGCCCATGCCAGCAGGTTGGGCGACGCCTCGCCCTCGCCGTCGGCGATCAGGGTGGGCAGCCCCTCCGCCCGCAGCCACGCCTGCAGGTCTTCATAAAGTGCATGGTCCTCGTGAAACGGCTCCTCCAGCCAGTAGATGCGGCAGTCCGCCGTCTCCGCCAGCACGCGCTTCGCCAGGTTGAGGGTGTAGCCGTCGTTGGCGTCGATCATGAGGATCGCCCCCTCACCCGCAGCGGCGCGCACCGCGCGGATCACCGCGATGTCGCGGCGCGTCCCCTCCTCCACCGGCATATGGCGGGCGCCCCGCCCCGTCTTGATCTTAAAGGCGCGATGCCCGCAAGCCAGCCCCGCGCGCGTCTCCGCCGCCAACAGTTCGGCGGCCTCCTCGTCGCTCGCCAGGTGCAGATCGTCCATATAGAGCGACGTGTCGTAGCAGGATACGCGCAGCGACTGCGGCGCAGGCTTGCCGGCCATCGTCGCGGCCAGGCGATAGACCGGCTGGCTTGCGCGCTTCGCCATCAGGTCCCACAGCGGGAAGTCGAAGAACTGGCCCGCCGGCGTCGCGCCGTATTGCGCGTCGAACAACGCATCCAGCGGCTGGCCCAGCACATCCAAAATCTGCTCCTCGGTGGCGCGGCAGAAGCCGAACCCGCTTGCGCCGTCGTCCGTGGTAATGCGCGCCAGTGGGACGCGCACGCTTTGCCCGTGCACGCCCAGCCGCGCGTTGCATCCGGCCAAGCGCGGTCGCCGTCCCTCCAATTCCGCCCACTCGACCGCCGAAATGCGTGTCTTTGGCATAGCTCCGCCCTATTTGCGTTCCCTGATGAAGAAGATGAAGTCCAGATTGCCGGGCGACCGGTCATGTTCGGTGAGGATAGCGGCGGCTTCGGTGCGGTGTTGCATACTGTGCAGCAGCATATGGTTGAGCATTTCCCAGCGTGCATAGGAATTCGTATCGCCGCGCGGGCTGGTGAGTTCCAGCTCGGCTGCGAGATCTGCCTCAGTTAACCCTTCGAGAAAGGCGCGGCAGCGCTTCTCTTCCTCCTGCCACAGGGCGCGCACCTCGTCCAGCGAGGCGAGCTCCTGCTCGGAGGGCGGCAGTTGGCTGAGCGTTCCATCCTGGGCCAGCGTGCGCCACAGAATCTCGACGCCGGCCAAATGCGACAGCGCGTGGTGCAGGCTGCCGAAGGCGGACGGCGCCCGGTACTGCTCCTCGCTCAACTGCTGCGCCCCGTCAAAGATGCGCCGGTTGGCCCAGCAGTCGTACTCGTACAGCGTGGTGATCATCTCCTTCATCAAAACAAACTCCCTTCGCTAACCAAGCCCGCGCTAGACCGGAATCTCACAGCCTACACGGGGTCATCGATACACATCCTTCCGATGGCGCACGCGCACAATCTCCACCACCAGAACAGACTCGTCAACCGAATACACGACCCGGTAATCACCGATTCTGATGCGATAGGTAGTGAGTGCACCCGCCAGCTTGACTACTCCGGCAGGAAACGGGTTGGCGGATAACCCTTCAACGGCCTTTACGATGCGTGCGATGACCTCAACAGGAAGCCGCTTCAGTTCTTTGACCGCCGAGCGCTTCCACTCAATCCGGTAAGAGGCCATCTGCTTTCAGCTCATCTACAACCTGTTCATGTGATATAGCCGGCTCATCGCGTCGTTCCGCCGCCACCGCCAGATCATCCAAGTCCTCCAATAGCTTGTAGAACTCTTCGATTGGGATGACCGCAGCGCTTTTCTTGCCTTTTCCGTCGGTGATATATTGGATGCGCAGGCTTTCCAGGTTCAGCATAATTGATTCAAGCCCTCCCTTGCCCTCATAACCTTCAGTCCTGTACGCCTATGCAGATCATAGCACATGCATGTAGGCGCAAACCTATCTCTTACGCGCCACGGCGACCAACCGCCGCGCCTCCACGTCGTAGGGTTCGCCGTCCAGGTTGCCATACAGGTCGACGCGTGTAAAGCCGGCGTCAAGCATCATGCGCCGCATCTCCTGTCCGGAATAGAGCCAATGGCGCACATGGAAGGTGCGCGCCCGTTCGCCCTGCACCAACGTCCACGCGCTCTCGCTCAGAGACCAGTCGCGGGTCACTGCCCGCCGCTGAAAGAGCGCATCGCCGTTGTCCAGCGTCTGCGCGCCGGTCGGGGCGAAGACGCGTGCCAACACCTCTTTGCCCATCGTATCGAGCACGAACACGCCGCCGGGCATCAGGCTGGCAAACACGTTGTCGAGCACCTTGGCGTTGTCCTTCGGATCGGCGAAATATCCGAACGTGGTGAACAGATTGATAGCGATGTCGAAGGCGCCAGGCCGCACGAAGGCGCGCATGTCCTCCCGCACGAATTCCACGCTGACTTGCTGCGCGGCGGCATAGGCGCGGGCTTTGTCCAGCAGGAAGGGAGTGCGGTCCACGCCGGTCACCGCGAAGCCCGCCTGGGCGAAAGGCACGACGAAGCGCCCGGGTCCGCAGCCCAGGTCGAGCAGAGCGCCGCCCGCGCAGCCGCTCAGCGCCATCACCTTGGCCGCGTCCTCCGCCGCCGCAGCGAAGGCCGTGTCCGGGAACATGAAAGGATACGTCGCGATCCAGAACTCCTCGTCAGTAAACCAGTCGTTTGGTAAGGAAGTCATGGCCAATATCACCCACCCTCCAAATGCTCCACCCGGTTATGGTAGTGCAGCCGCCACGCCGCCCGCGCGCCCGGCGCATCCACGTACTCGAAATGCGTCACGGCCGTGTTGTGCGCCCACACCTCGCAGCGGCTCCACGGCCCCACGTTGAACACATGCGCGAACACGCACTCCACCACCCCGCCGTGACACACGGCAACCACGATCTCGCCGCGGTGTCTCTCCACGATCTCCTCGATGAACAGCCCCACCCGCGTGCGCGCGTGCATCACCGACTCCACGCCTTCGGCGTCCTCCATCGTCGGCGCGAAGGGACGGTTCCCCCAGTACTCCGCATAGCGAGGCGGCAGCGCGTCATTCGGCCAGGCTGTGTGGTCCAGCCGGTTATTGCCCAACTCGCGCAGCCGGTCGTCGGGGCGCACCGTCACGTCATAGGGCTTCGCCACCGCCGCGGCCGTCTCCAACGCCCGACGCATCGTGCTGGCATAGAACGCGTCGATGTGCGGCAGATGCGCCGGCAGCCAGGCCGCCAGCCGCGCCGCCTGCTCCTGGCCCAACTCCGTCAAGCCCTCATCCGTGTTGCCGTGCGGCCACTCTTTGAGGTTCCCATAGCTCTGTCCGTGGCGGATCAGGTATAATTGCACGAAACGTCCCTCCTAAGGGGAAACAAGAACGGTTCACTGTGAAAGATGCGATGAAGGAAATCAGCCGTGAAGTCGCCGCGAATTACTCGAATTGCACGAAGGACCGAAACGAACGCTGAACGCGCCTCATTCGTGGGTTTCGCGGCAGGGATACACAATGCCAAACCGCTCTATCATACCGCAAAGCGCCGCTTGACCTGAACTGCCCTTCACGCGGCAGCCGTCCGGCAGCAACCGCCCACCCAACCGCCCCGGAATTTCGCCATGACCGAACGCATCTACTACACCGACGCCTACTGCACCGAATTTGACGCCGCCGTCACCGCGCTTGCCGAACTCGACGGCAGGCCGGCGCTGATCCTCGACCGCAGCGCCTTCTATCCCACCTCCGGCGGCCAGCCCTACGACACGGGCGCGCTTGGCGACTATGCCGTGGTCGACGTGGTCGCCGCGGATGGCGCGGTCTATCACATCCTCGACCGCGCCGCAGACCCCGCGCTCGTCGGGCAGACCATCCACGGCCGCATAGACTGGCCGCGCCGCCACGACCACATGCAGCAGCATTCGGGCCAGCACCTCATCTCGCAGGTCTTCCACCAGCTCTTCGGCTTCGAGACCGTCTCCGTACACTTCGGCGCGGATGAATCGACCCTGGACCTGGACGCAGCCGAGGTGACGCCGGAGCAACTCGACCAGGCCGAACTGCTGGCGAATGACCTGGTCATCCGGGCCATCCCCATCAAGACCTACTTCGTCGGCGACGCCGAAATCGACCAGGTTCCCCTGCGCCGCCCGCCCAAGGTCAGCGGACAGATCCGCATCGTCGAGATCGCGGGCGTTGACTGGTCGGCCTGCGGCGGCACGCATGTGCGCACCACCGCCGAGATCGGCGCGATCAAGTTCACCCGCCAGCAGCGCATGCGCGGCCAGGCCCGCATCACCTTCCTGTGCGGACGCCGCGCCTTGCTAGACTACCGCCTCAAGCACCGGCTGATCACCGAGGCCGCCGCGCTCTACAGCACCGACATCGCCCAAATCCCCGAACTCATCGCCCGCGACCAGGCGCTCAACAAGGAACTGCAACATCGCGTCGACGAACTCCAGACCGCCTTGCTCGCCTACGAAGCCGAGGACTTGCGCCAACAGGGCGCGCAGAGCGGCGGCTGCATCGTCGTGGCCCACGCCTATGCCGGCCGCGACGCCGCTGCCCTGCGCACGCTGGCAAGCCAACTGATCGCCGACGCGCACGCCGTGGCCCTGCTCGGCTCTGCGCAGGGCGATAAGGTTACCGTCATCTTCGCCCGCGGCGAACAGGCCCCCTTGCACGCCGGCAACCTGCTGCGCGCCTCGCTGCAACGTTTCGGCGGAGGCGGCGGAGGCCGTCCCGATTTCGCACAGGGCGGCGGCATCGCGCCCGACCGCCTGGCAGACCTGATCACCTACGCCGCGGAACAGGCCGCCGCCGAACTAGCAAGCAAGGAGGCGTCATGACCGCCCACGCCTTGCCCCAAGTCGCGCTGGAGTCCACCGTCATCTCGCATGGCCTGCCCTACCCGCACAACCTGGCGCTGGCCCGCGACATGGAGGCCGTCGTGCGCAGCCACGGCGCGCAGCCGCGCACCGTCGGCATCATCGCCGGCGAGTTGATCGCCGGGCTGGACGACAGCCAGATCGCACACCTCGCCACCGCGCAGAACGTACGCAAGGTCAGCCGCCGCGACCTGCCCATCGTCGTGGCGCAGAAGCTGGACGGCGCCACCACCGTCGCCACGACGATGTGGATCGCGCACCAGGCCGGCATCGAAGTCTTCGCCACCGGCGGCATCGGCGGCGTACACCGCGGCCACGGCGGCGCAGCCGGCAACGACATCAGCGCGGACCTGGAAGAACTGGCGCAGACGCCCGTCATCGTGGTCTGCGCCGGGGCCAAAGCCATCCTCGACCTGCCCGCCACGCTCGAATACTTGGAGACGCGCGGCGTGACTGTAGCCGGCTATGCGACGGACGAGTTCCCGGCCTTCTACAGCCGCTCCAGCGGGCTGCCCGTGGACGTGCGCTGCGACAGCCCTGCCGAGGTCGCAGCTATCTGGCGCGCCAAACAGACGCTCGGCCTGCCCGGCGGCCTGCTCGTCACCGTCCCCATCGCGCCGCAGGACGAGATCCCGGCGCAGGAGATCGAACCGGCGATCGCACAGGCCGTAGCCGAGGCCGAGCAGCGCGGACTGCGCTCCGCCGAAGTGACGCCCTTCCTGCTGGCGCGCATCGCCGAGCTGACGGGCGATCGCAGCCTGCGCGCCAACATCGCCCTCCTCAAGAACAACGCCCGCGTGGCGGCGGAGATCGCAACCGCGCTGGCGAATGGCTAATCGTTAGGTAGCTAAGCGCTGTCATTCCTAGTGGTGTGTTAACATAATTTGCACAGTTGTCATTCTGAGCCGAAGGCGAAGAATCCCTGTGTGGCGGATGAGCAGATTCTTCCTCCCTCCGGTCGTCAGAATGACCGAAACTTAGTTGCCAGAGCACTCAGGAACCTTACTCTCGTTTCGTGCAATTCGTGCAATTCGTGGCATACAAAAGGAGAATCATGCAAGGCGCAGTAAATGAATCCAAACGCAGCCCGACGAGCGGCTGGCCGGCATGGCGCTCGGTGATCATCCCCGCCGAACATGGCGGCTGGGGCTTCCTGCTGGAGCCGGTGCTGCTAGGGCTGCTCGTAGCCCCTACGACCGCGGGCCTTCTGCTGGGGCTGGCGACCGTGGCTGCGTTTCTCATACGCCAACCGCTGAAAATCTTACAGATCGACCGGCGGCGCAAGCTCCACACAGCCCGCACGCAGCGGGCGCAACGGGCCGTCGCCGCGCTGGCAGGCGGCGCCGGCGGGCTAGCCGGGGTGAGCTTCGCCGTGGCGCTCGGGCAGGCGGGCCCCGCCTTCGTGACGCCCCTGCTCCTGGCGATCCCCTTCGGGGCCGTCTTCCTCTACTACGACCTAACCAAACCGGGCCGCACGCTGCAGGCGGAGTTGGCTGCTCCCCCGGCGATGGCCTTCGTCGCCCCCGCCATGGCGATGATGGGCGGCTGGACGCTGCCCGCCGCCCTGGCCCTCTGGGTTGGCCTGACCGCACGCGCCATCCCTTCCGTGATCTACGTGCGCGCCCGCATTCGCCTTGACCGCGGGCGAGAGCCGGACCTGATCTGGCCGGCGGCGCTGCACGTACTGGCGCTCGTCGTCGTCGCTCCCCTGATCTGGCGCGATCTGCTGCCGGCGACCGCGCTGATCGCCTATTTGCTGTTGCTGGCGCGGGCCGTGTGGTTCCTCAGCCCGGCGCGCCCGCGCATCTCGATCAAGGCCATCGGCTTCATGGAAATGGGACTGGGCATCCTCACTGTGCTGATGTTGGCGCTGCGCTTCTAGATGGCTACTTGGCCAAATACGCATACTCTGTCATGTTGAGCGGAGTGAAACATCTCTGCCTCTGGTACAACGAGATTCTTCAGCTCGCTAACGCTCGCTTCAGAATGACACACACGCAGCGAACGAACCACTATATGCAAGGGGACGGACATGGATAACGGGCTGCACGAACTGCACGCCGAGATCATCGCCTGCCGGGCCTGTCCGCGGCTGGTCGCCTGGCGCGAAGAAGTGGCGCGTACCAAACGCCGCGCCTATCAGGACTGGGAATATTGGGGCAAGCCCGTTCCCGGTTTCGGCGACCCGGCGGCGCGGCTGTTGCTGATCGGCCTGGCGCCGGGCGCGCATGGGGCCAACCGCACCGGCCGCGCCTTCACCGGCGACGGTTCCGGCGCCTTTCTCTACGCAGCGCTGCACCGCGCCGGCTTTGCCAACCAGGCCGCCTCACAGCATCGCCAGGATGGTCTGCGGCTGACCGACTGTTTCATCACCATGCCGCTGCGCTGTGCGCCGCCCCAAAACCGGCCCACGGCGCAGGAACTCGACACATGCCGCCCCTTTATGGCGCGCGAGATCGACCTGCTGCCGCGGGTTGAGGTCGTCCTCTGTCTGGGTCAGATTGCGCTTGCCCAATACCTGCGCCGCCTGCGCCAAGCCGGACATGAGACGCCGCGGGCGGCTTTCGGCCACGGCGCGCAACTCAGCCTGGGCGATGGCCTGCCCCATCTGCTCTGCTCCTACCACCCCAGCCTGCAGAACACCAACACCGGTCGCCTGACGCCCGCCATGATGGACGACGTGCTAGCCCAGGCCAAGGCGCTCTTCCGCTCCACTTCCGCATAGGGTCAGTCTGCGCTCCCTTGCCTCCTGCCCGCACCCTTGCCGCGTATGGCTACACACGCCGCGCCGTGTAGCCATTTTGTAGCCGCGCCTCTGCTACGTTAGGGGCGTAATCTGCAATGGCCGCGTCCGGCCATCAGAGCCTAACCAATTGAGCAAGGAGGCAAATATGTACGTGGTGGCCCTCAACGGGAGCGCGCGCCGTGAAAAAGGCGTCACAACAACGTTGACCTCGGCTCTTCTCAGCGGTATGCAGGAAGAAGGCGCGGAGGTCGAGCTACTCTATCTCCGGCAAATGGAAATCGAACCGTGCCTTGGGCGCTTCGATTGCTGGTACAAATCGCCCGGTCGCTGCAGCGTAGAGGACGACATGCAGCGCCTTTACCCGCGCCTGCGCACGGCAGATTGTTGGGTGATCGGCGCGCCCGTGTATATGGACGGCATACCCGGCCCCATGAAGAACGTGTTTGACCGTCTGCTGCCATTTGTCGAACCGACGGTAGAAGTGCGCGACGGGCGGGTGCGCCACCCTATGGGCGTTGGCGTAAAGGGCGGGAGCCTGATCCTGGCGTCGGTGTGCGGGCACTGGGAGATGGAGACCTTCGACCCGCTGCTGGCCTACATGCAGGCGTTTTGCGACAGCGCACACCGCGCCTTTGCCGGGGCATTGCTGCGACCGCACGCCGCGGAATTCGTGCAACTTCTCAAGAACGGCGGCGGGGATGACATCTTGAGCGCTGCGCACGAAGCGGGCCGCCAGTTCATGCGTAGCGGCGTTTTGCCCGCCGACAAGCTGGCAGCCGTCAGCCGTCCGCTGCTCACGCGCGAGGAGTACATCGATCGAGCCAACGACCGCATGGCGCAACTCATGTCCGGCGAGCGGCGCATGGCGGCCTAGCCGTCGGGCAACAAGCGTCCGGCGGGCCAGAGGTGCAGTTTTTCGAGGTCGCGGCGAAAATCGCGAAACGTCGCCGCCAAGACAGCGGGGGGATAATGGCCGTTGACGCCGCTTGGGTTGGGCAGCACCCACAGCGGCGCCGGCCCTATCCCCTGCGGTTGCCGCCCAACGCCCGCGTCCGGGCGTGAAAACGCCGTGCGATAGGCGTCGATGCCCAGAATGGCGACAGACCAAGGCCGGTATAGCTCGACTATCTCTTGCAGCCGGCAGGAACCCGTATCCAATTCGGCGCGGGTTATCTCGCGGCTGCTCACCGTCGTGCGGGAAACCAGGTTGGTGATCCCGCACCCCACATCCAACAGACGCTGTTGCTGGTGCGGCTTCAGGAGCGTCTCGGTGAAGCCGGACTCATAGAGCGCGCGCCAGAAGCGGTTGCCGGGACGCGCGAAGTGATAACCGGTATAGCCCGAATAGAGGCCGGGGTTGATGCCGCAGAAGAGCGCCCGCAAGCCGGGCGCGATCACGTCGGGAATGGTTGCCCCGGCGGCAGCCGCCAGATCGGCTTTGGCCGGCTTCTTTCGCTCAGTCAATGTCCGCCCCATCCCTTCGTTCAGGTCTGCATAAAAGTAGTTCGGCGCACCAGGGCCTGCTGCGTTGCAGACATTTTAACACGCTCTGCCGGCATCCCCTCGCGCCAGGCCGATCCCGGCGTTTCTTGCCTCTGCGCGGGCCTCTGGGCGATAATAGAGCCATGCCGGGCGGCGTTGCCGCGCCTGTGCGCGAATCGCCGTCGCCAATCCGACCCAATCCCTCTGGAGGAAACGCATGGCCCCCAAAGAATACTCCGACGCCGAAATCAAGCTGACCGCAGCGCTCTATGCAAAACGCTCAGGCGTCGTCGACCACATCCGCACCACCGGTCGCCTGCCCGACGAGATACCCAGCGGCGGCATGGGGATCGCAATGCAGAAGCTTATCAACCGCCGCGGCCGCGACATCACGCTCACGCCCGACGAGCAGCTTGTCTACGACGCCATCCTGCGCGAAAAACGGCTGCCGGGCGGCGGCGTGCGCCTGATCAGCCGGCCCAAGCCCGACCAAGACAGCCAGGACGGCTAGGCCCCATCTTCTGCAGACAACAGATCGGCGATGCGGGCGTCTAGGGCGGCGGGCTTGCGCGCGTGGCCTGCGGCTGCGTCGGCCTGACGGCGTCGGCTGTCCAGTTCGGCGCGCAAGTGCTGGACCAGTTCGGCGTCGTCGTCCCCCTGGCAGCGCAGCATGTGGTGGGCGGCCATTTCCTGCACGGCGGCATACCAGCGCTGCGCCAGCAGATGCTCCGCGCGTTGAATGAGCCGCTCGGCATATTCCGCCAGCGCGCCGATCTCCAGCACCGTATCGAAGAACGCGTCGTAGAGGGGCCGCGCCTGCTCATAACGCCCGTCGCGCAGCAACGCCACAAAGCCGCGCAGCTCTTGGGCGCGGGCTAAAAGCCGCCGGTGCCCGCGCTCGGAGGCCACGCGGTGCGACTGCTCGGCAAGGGCCTGGGCCTGGTCGAGCGCGCCTTGCAGGCAGTGAATCTCGGCCAAGTCCAGCCCGGCGCCCGCGGCGTAGTAGGCGTTGCCGATCTTCTCGAAGACGGCGCGCGCCACCCAGTGCGCATCTAGGGCGCGGCCGGTGCTGCCGCGGGCCGCGTGCAGCTTGCCCAGTTCGTTCAGCGTCCACGCCAGGTTGAGGTCGTCTTCCGCCGAACGAAAAATGGCGAGGCTTTCCGCCAGGTGGCTGCTGGCCTCGTCGAAGCGACCCTGCCGCGTCAACGTCGCGCCCAGCCCCCGCTCGACCTTGCCCTGCTCGCGGGCGCGCTTGGTCGGACTCTCGATGCCGTCGCACTGCGCGAGCGCTTCGCGGTAGTTGGCCTCGGCCTCCGCCAGGTCGCCGCGGTTCTCGTGGTCATCGCCCAGCAGCCGGTGGCCTACGGAGAGGCGATAGTGGTCCTGGAGGCGGCGCGCCAGGCTGAGCGCGCGGCGCCGCAGTTCGATGCCCTCCTCGGCGCGGCCCTGCAGGCTGTGCAACCAACCCAAGTAGGAATAGGCGTTGAACAGCTCGGTCTGCACCGCGCGCTCCTGGTCGGGCGCGGCGCGGCGCAGGGCGGTCAGTTGCGCAATGTTGTCGTGCAGCAGTTGCTCGGCGCGCAGCGCGTCGTCAGCGCTTTCGATGCCCAAATAGAGGAAAACGCTAGCCTGTTTGCGCCGGCAGCGCGCCGCGCCTAGCGGGTCGGGGATGGCGGCGAAGATGCGCTCTGCAGCCCGGTAGTGGGACAGCGCCTCGCGCTCGCCCAGGGCGCGCAGGATGTTGCCGGTCTGCACGCTCATCTCCGCGGACCAGGCCTGTTCGCCGGCGTGGTCAGCCGCCTCTTTGGCCCGTTCATACCAGACCCGCGCCTCCAGGTATTGGCTCTGGCGGGCGGACTGGCGGCCCAGCGCGGCGAGGATGGGCAGGCGGATCAGCGTGTGCAGGGCGAAGCTTTCGTCGAGCAGACGCTCATAGGCCTCGCGCTGTTCGCGGCGGTCGCGGCTTTCTGCCGGCGCGGCCAGGCGCAATGCCTGGGACCAGATCTGAAGCAGTTCTTCGATCTGGCGGCGGAAGAGGGCGCGCTGCGCCGGGGGCATGTCACCGGCGAGGGTGGTTGCCAAGGAGCGCAGCAGCGGGTCGCCGAAGTCGATGCCGCCACCTTCCACCTGCATATAACCGGCCGCGGCCAGCAGCAGGTTCGTGTCGCGCGGCTCCAGCTCCAGGACATCCGCTAGGGCGAGGGTCGTATCCCGGTCCGGCGGGCTGCGCTTGCCCGATTCCCAGCGGCTGATGTTGCTGGGCGTCAGATTGAGCTGGGCAGCCAGGTGCATCTGGTTCAAGCCCTGGCGCGTGCGGTAGTGGCGCAGCAGGGCGCCGAAGCGCTGTCGTTCGAGGCGCTGCATGGCGGGTTCCTTTCCGGGACGGCGGCAGTCATGGCGTTGCGATGCCACGGCCGCGTTTATGCTATCACGATCTTTGCCAGTTTGGCAATTCGCAATATTGCGTGACAAATTCGCATTGACAATTCGGCCCTAACGCGCTACACTGTAGACATAAGCCGATGTGCAAGGCCGCAACGCCGCTGTCGCACGCATAGAACACGAGGCCCCCGCTCTGCCACAACTTCGCGAAGAATTCCGGCCTGCACTCCTTGCCGATGTTTACCGGCGAATTTCGTGTAATAGGAGGAGCCAAATGGTCGTCAACGGCGAAAAGGTCTGGGTGCCGAACCGTCGCCAAGATTTGATCACAGGCCTCAAGCGCATGGGCGTGGACAAATACAACGGGCGGTCGCTGCGCAGCGCCAGCGCGGCGGAACTGCGCCGCCTCTACTGCCGCGAGCGGGCGCGCGTCGTGCGCGCACGACAGCGCCAACAGCCGCCGGAACCGATGCGCACCTACCAAAGCCAACTCTTTACCGCCTGGTCCGTCACGGACTAAGCCAACATCCGCAGGCGGCTCTTTCGCCTGGCGCCGCATCCAGCCGTTCACGCACCCGCGTGTGTGGCGCAGTTACCGTCTTCGCAGCGTCCCGCACCATCCCTCTCCGGCATTCCCCTACCGCATCATCCTTTCTACGCCGCGCCCAGACGCCTGCAAAGCCTGACCCCGCCCGAATCGGAACACAGTTTAGTAGATTACAGACAGCGGTCGTGCGCGCCCGTAACATCGCGATATCCGCCGCAACTTTGCGCGCGGCGGGCAGACCCGTCTACTAGAAAGGAAGAACGCAGCGATGGAGTTGAAGGATTTAGGCGATCCGCAGTACATCGCACTAGAAACCTTTCGCAAAAGCGGCGAGGGCGTGGTTACGCCTGTGTGGACCGTAGCCGAGAACGGCAAACTCTTCGTCTGGACGATGGGCGGCAGTTGGAAGGCCAAGCGCATCCGCAAGAACAGCCGCGTGCGGCTGGCTGCCAGCGATGCGCGCGGCAAGCCCAAGGGCGGCTGGGTCGAAGCCCAAGCCCGCATCCTCGACGCGCCGGAGGAGGAAGCCAAGATGCGCCGCCGCCTGGCGGCCAAGTACGGCCTGATGTACCGCCTGTTTGGCCTGATGGCGCGGCTGCGCGGGGGCGGCGACGGGCATATTGTGCTGGAGATCAGCCCAGCCTGAGCAACTTCCCGGCGGCGCCGAGGCGACAGGAGGATGATATGAAAAGACAATTATGGGCCCTGGCAGCCGTCTGCATGATGGCGACAGCCGCGTGCATGCCCGTGACCGCGCCGGAGACGGGCCAATCGGTCACGCCTGCGACAGACCATGCAACGCCAGCGAACGAGCAAACCGCGGCCATCGCCTGCAGCGGCGAACTCACCTCGAGAAACCAAGAAGGGCCATACTACATGACCGGCTCGCCGCAGCGCGACAGCCTCATCGACCCAGGCATGCCGGGCCTGCCGATCCTCATCTTCGGGCGCGTCGTGAATCAGGACTGCGCCCCCATCGCCGGGGCCAAAGTGGACTTCTGGCAAACGGATGCGGAAGGCCGCTACGATAACAGCGGCTACACACTGCGCGGCCACACCATCGCCGTGGAAGACGGCGCCTACACCATCGAAACCATCGAACCCGCCCCATACCCCGGACGGCCCGCCCACATCCACGTCAAGGTCTTTGCGCCGGACGGCCGCGAACTGCTCACCACGCAGCTCTACTTGCCCGGCACGGAAGGGTCGGCAGACGTACGCGCCGCCCCCGATCTGCTGATTGCCTATACGGGGCAGGATGAGAACGGACGGCAGCTCGCGCCGTTCGACTTCATCGTGCGCCGCTAAGCAAACCGCACGACCAGTACAGAGCCGTTCATATGGGCGCGGGGCCCCGCGCCCATATTGAGCGCGCCTACGCTGCCAGGGCGAATATGGCGTAGTCAATCCGCCGAAATCTCTGCTCCGCGGATCTTGACACCCGCCCCGTTCGGCGCGATACTACAACAGACCGACGGTCGGTCTGGATAGTTACAGGACGCAACCACATGCCCAGAATCGTCAAAGACCCGGATGTTCGCCGCAACGAAATCCTCGACGCGGCCCAGCAGCTCTTTGCGTTCAAGGGCTACGACCAGACCTCGGTGCAGGATGTGTTGGACGCAGCCGGCATATCCAAGGGCGCCTTCTATCACTACTTCGCGTCCAAGTCCGAACTGCTCGATTGCCTCGTCGAGCGCATGACCACGCAGACGCTGGCCGCGTTGCAGCCCATCGTGAATGACGACAGTTTGGACGCCTGCGAAAAGATGGAAGCCTTTTTCGGTTATATCCTTCGCTGGAAGACGAACAACCGGCGCTACTTGCTTGACCTGATGCGCGTCATCTATCGCGACGAAAACGCCGTCTATCGCTACAAGATCACGGCGGCAAACATCGAGCGCATCGTCCCGGTAGTGGGCGACATGGTCAGCCAGGGCGTGGTGCAGGGCGTCTTTACTACAGAGCACCCGCACGAGATGGGCGAGATCGTGATGACGATACTGCGGACGCTTGGCGAATCGCTCGCGCAGTTGCTCATGGAGGAGCCGCCTGGGGCGGACGCCCCCGACGACCGCGCCGAGCGCATGGAGCATGCCATCCGCGTGCATGAATACGCCGTCGCCCGGCTCTTGGGCGCCGTTCGCCCGCTGCATCTACTGGATGTCGAGCAGGCCAAGCTCTTCCTCGTCGAACCGGAAGCAGCCTGACCTTTCGTCGCCCCGGCGAATCTCCCCCCTGCCGGAGCCTGAACCGCACGGCAAACAACGCCTGCGGACAACACCACTGGTGAATTTCGGAGGGCTATCTATGGGCAAATTGATTAAAATGGCCTGGCGCAACATGTGGCGCAACTGGCGGCGTACAGCCATCGCCTCGGTGGCGATCGTGCTCGGCATGATCTTGCTGCTCTTCATGGGCGGCGTCATCTACGGCACGGACCAGGCCATCTTCGGCAACGCCGTGCGCCTCTACGGAGGCAACATTCAGATCCACGCGCCCGGCTACCTGGTCAAGGCCAGCCGCATGCCTCTGCTTCCCCTGGAGGATGCCGACGCCGCGGTGCAGGCCGCGCTGGCCCAGCCGCATGTGCTCGCCGCGGCCAAGCGCATCAACACCGGCGGCGTCGTCAGCAGCCGCGAAGGCGCCTTCCCCGTCGCCATCACCGGCGTCGAGCCGTCCGTCGAAGCGCCGCACAGCATCCAGGCCAACGCCATCGTCGAGGGGCGCTATCTGCTCGACGAAGACTTGGACGCCGTCTTGATCGGCAAGGGGTTGGCGGACCTGCTCGACGTGGGCGTGGGCGACCGCGTCACCGTGCTAGGCCGCGTCCGCAACGAGTCTATGCGCCAGCGCACCATGACCATCGTCGGCATCTTCGACGTGGGCATGCCGGAACTGGAGAAAGCCATGACCTTCGTCACCCTCGCCGAAGCGCAGGAACTGTACGGCCTCAGCGGTCAGGCGACCGAGGTCGCCGTCACCCTGGAACAGGTGGGACAGGAGGCGACTGTCCTGCCCGGGCTGCGCGCCGCGCTCCCCGGCTACGAAGTCGACGCATGGGATACGCTGCGCCCGGAAATGCGCGAGACGATGCAGACCAAGGGGATGGTCACCACTTTTTTCGCCTTCGTGGTGCTCTTCATCGCCAGCATCGGCGTCCTCAACCTCATGCTGATGGCCGTGTATGAACGCACGCGCGAGATGGGCGTGCTCGCCGCTCTGGGCATGAAAGGCCGTCAGATCATGCTCCTTTTCCTGCTGGAGGGCGCGCTGATCGGCGCGTTCGCCGCCGCGATCGGCGTCGCCGCGGGGATGGCTTTGGTCGGGTTCGTCGGGCAGGTGGGCATCGCCTTTAACTTTGCCGAGTCGATGGGCGGCATGGCCGCGCTCATGGGCGACCGCCTCTACACCTCGTACCCGTTGAGCGACGCCATTGGCCGGGGCGTGTCCGTGACCCTCATCTCGGCGCTGGCCTCGCTCTACCCGGCCTGGCAGGCCGTGCGCAAAGAGCCTGCCGAGGCGCTGCACCACATTTAGCCGCTATTCTGGAGGAATGCACTATGGCATTCGCAAAACTGTGGGTCATTGCCTATCGCGACCTGGGGCGCAACCGGCGGCGCACCCTCTTCACGCTCATCGCCGTAGCCCTGGGCGTTGGCCTGCTCATCCTGCTCGAGGGCTACATCGCCGGCGTGTGGGACGGCGCGCTGCAAAACGCCATCCGCTTGCAGACCGGGCATGTGCAGGTGCGCAACCCCGAATATGAAGAACAGAAGGTGAGTCTGCTGTGGGCGGACCTGTTGGAGAACGCCGGCGATACGGCTGCACGCGCCGCCGACCTGCCCGAGGTAAAGGCCGCGGCGCCGGTGCTGTGGGCCACCGCCATCCTCAACACCGTCGAGGACTCCGCCGGCCTCAAACTCTACGGCATCGACCCGGCTTCCGCTCTGTATGACCCCATCCGCGAAGCGATGACCGCAGGCGAGTTTCTCTCCGCCGGCGACCGCAGCGGCATCCTGCTCGGTAAGCGGCTGGCCGACGAACTGGGCATCGGCGTGGGGCAGAACGTGAGCCTCACCGTGGTGGATGCCGACGGACAGGCCAGCGAGGCGATCTTCGTCGTGTCCGGCCTCTACGCTTCGGGCGTGCCCAGCTACGATCAGAACTCGGCCTTTATGCCGTTGGACAAAGCCCAGGCCTTCACCGGCGTAGGCGACCGCGCCAGCGCAGTCGTCATGCTGCTCCACCGGCAGGAAGACGCCGATCGTGTGGCCGCCGCCCTAGCCGGGCCGAACACTACGGCCGAAACTTGGCAGCAGATGAACCAGCTTCTACTGGAAACCGTGGAGACAACCGCGCTGCTGTACAACCTGCTTAACCTGATCGTCATGCTGGTTGTAGCGGTGGTTATCGCCAACACGCTGCTCATGGCCGTGTTCGAGCGCATCCGCGAAATGGGCATCCTGGCCGCCCTGGGCATGAAAGGCCGCCAGATCATGCTCATGTACCTGCTCGAAGCGACCATCCTCGGCCTCATCGGCATCGCAATCGGGGCGGCGCTCGGCTCGGCGGGCGTGGGTTACCTGGCGACGAAGGGCATCTACATCGGCGATATCGCGTCTACGGTTGACTCGATAGCCGTCGGTTCCACGCTCTATGGCCGCTTCGTGCCCGGCAAGTTCGCCTGGCTTTCCCTGTGGACGCTGATCGTCATTCTGCTCGCATCGCTCTATCCCGCCTGGTTCGCGGCGCGGTTGGAGCCGGTCGACGCGCTGCGCGCGCAGTAGCAGTCCCATCACCTATTCTCTACGGAGCAATTCCATGGACGTCATCCATTTGGAAAACGCAGTCAAGACCTATCACATCGGTGAGGTGGAAACCCGCGCCCTCAACGGCGTCACCCTCAGCATCGGCGAGGGCGAATTCACAGCCCTGGTCGGCCCATCCGGCTCAGGCAAGACGACAGCGCTGCAGTTGATGGGCTGTCTCGACCTGCCCGACAGCGGGTCCGTGCTGATCAACGGCAAAGACGTGACCCGCTTTAACAAGAGCCAGCGCGCCGACCTGCGCCGCGGCGTGATCGGCTTCATCTTCCAGTTCTTCGCCCTGGTGCCGGTGCTCAGCGCCTACGAGAATGTCGAACTGCCGCTGCTGCTCAACGGCCTCAACGCCAAGGAACGCCGCACCCGCATCATGGAGCTGCTCGACGCCGTCGGTCTGGCGGACCGCGCCAAGCACCGCCCCGACCAACTGAGCGGCGGCCAACAGCAGCGCGTCGCCATCGCCCGCGCCCTGGCCCCCCGCCCCCTCATCGTGTTGGCAGACGAGCCGACAGCCAATCTGGACACGGCCAACGGCGAGCAGGCGATGGAGATCATGCAGCGCCTGAACCAAGAGACCGGCACGGCCTTCGTCTTCGCCACCCACGACCCGCGTGTGATGGCCTTCGCTCGCCGCATCGTCGAACTGCGCGACGGGCAGATCATCAACAACGGCCTGGCGCAGTGAGATTGTGCGATGATCTATAGGCGCGTGCGGGAGGGGATCGCCCATATATCTTCCAGGATATTGCCGGCTTCCCGGAAGATCGCCTTGCCGCCGGCGTTGGCGCTGCTGCTTGTTGTCGCCGGCTGCAATTACGGCGCGACGCCCACGCCCATCCCTACGCCCGCGACCACGCCCTTGCCCCCCATCGGCGTGGCAGCCGGCGGCAAGGTCGCCACGGCCTCGGGCGAGATCGTCCCCGCGCGCAAGGCCGAGTTGGGCTTTCCCGCCGCCGGGCGCATCCAGTCCATGAACGTGGAGATAGGCGACTTCGTGGAGGCGGGCGCGTTGTTGGCTGTGCAGGAACGCGCCGCCGCCGATGCGGATGTCGCCACGGCACAAGCGACCTTATTTCAGGCGCAGGCGCGGCTGGCGGAACTGCGGTCCGGCCCGCGCCTGCAGGAGATCGCCGTGGCGCAGGCGCAGCTTGAAGCGGCGGAAGCCCGCCTCGCCCAGATCACGATGGGCGCGCGCCCGGAAGAGATCGCCGCCGCCAATTCCGCCCTCGCCGCGGCGCAGACCGCATACCGGCAGTTGTTCCGCGGCCCGGACGAGGCGGAACGCATCGAGGCGCTGGCCGCGCTCTCCAATGCCGAGGCCGCGCTGCGCCAGGCCCAGGCCGCCTATGACCGCGTCTCGTGGCGCAACGACGTCGCCGGCCTGCCCGAAAGCCAAGCCCTGCAGGAGGCGACCAACAACTACGAGGCCGCCCAGGCGCGCTATGACGCGCTCTATGCCGACCCGGACGCCGGGGCCGTCGCCGAGGCCCAGGCCAGGGTGCAGCAGGCCAAGGCCGACCTGGAACGGCTGCTCGCGCCCGGCTCCGAGCACCAGGTAGCCGAAGCCGCGGCCGCGGTGCGCAGCGCCCAGGCCGAGCTAGACCTGCTCACAGCCGGCGCACGCGATGAGACCATCGCCTCCGCCGCGGCCGAAGTCGCCGCGGCCGAAGCCGCGCTGCGCCGCGCCGAGGCTGCGTTGGCCGCCACGGAGTTGGCCGCGCCCTTCGCCGGTACGGTCACGGCGCGCTTCGCCGCCGTGGGCGAGACGCTGCAACCCGGCGAGACGGCGCTGGTCCTGGCCGATCTGGACACCCTGCGCGTCGAAACGACCGACCTCAGCGAGCGCGATGTGGCCCAGTTGTTCGAAGGCCAGCCCGCCACCGTGCGCGTCAAGCCGCTGGGCGTCGAAGTCTCCGGCAGCGTAGTGCGTATTGCGCCCCAGGCCAATGTGGTCGCCGGCGACGTGATCTATACCGTCGTCGTCACGCTGGACGAACAGCCGCCCGGCCTGCGCTGGGGCATGAGCGTCGAGGTCGACTTCTTGGAGGAGTGACCCCTCGCTGATACTGTCTCTTTACCGGTTCCGGTACTCCTCCACCACCTTCCAAGCCGTCTTGCGCAGGGGCAGCGCATTTGCGTCTACATCCTTCCACGCATCACGGAGTTGGGCGTTCGGGCCGGCAGCGGGCAGAGCGTCCGTGGGTGCATAGACTGCGTACGCCGGATTGCGATCCAGGAGGGCGGCGTACACTGCCGCTGCGGTCAGATACGTGCCCGCGATATTTGGAGAATTATCAGAGTCCGGCGCGTAGAGGTCGAGCGCCGGATCCGTGCGCCGAAGATGGCGCAAACCGCAGACGTCACAACTGTCCAGGCGATCGGGCGCCTCGATGGCAGGATCATCCGGCTTGACCCGCTGCCAAACCAGCCCAACCGGGATCACGGTCGCGCCCGTCTCATCTGCGGCCCGCCGAACGACGCGCAACATATCGTCCATCGTGACATACATCTCGGACTTGTAATGCCACGGCACGACCAACGCCATTTTGGCGCCGGCCTTCTCTACTTCGGCGGCAAACTTGGCGGCATACTCGACATAGGTCTGCCCAAACTCGGCGTAGGCCTCCGGCGTCATCCCCAGGGCATAGGCGGGCAGCACCATATCCTGGTGGAAGACCACCCAATCCCACGGACCGGCGCGAAGAGTGTTCATGACGTCGCCTGCTTGCCAAAGCCCCTGAAGCGACGCCGCGCGTATAAGCTCCTCCGGGTCACCGCGGTCCGCAGCCAGAATGACGCGCTGCGTTTCCACTTGGACCGGCGGGTCGGCGGCCGCGGCCATGGCCGCGAAATGGACATCGTACCCCAGGTTCTCCGCCATAACCTGGTCGCCCACAAACAGGATGCGCAGCGGCTCTGTGACAGCCGGCTCAGGTTCGAGCGGTGCAATCGTTTCAGGCTCGCTTGCGTCCGGCGCAGGCTGCGGCACGACAGGCTGGCAGCCTGCCGTTGCCAGTATCAGAATGATGGACAGGACGAATTCCCATTTACGCAACATCGGCCAAATCCTCCTGACCTCAAAGACCTTTGACACTCTAGCACAGTCTGTAATCGTCCCGGCATCCCGGCAAGAGAACGGCGGCGATACGGCATATCCGTTCGATGATAGGCGTGATCAGGCCGCCTCCCCCCGTCAGCCGGACGGGTGAGCTGCCAGCCAGTCCAGCAACTCCCGCACGAGGCTGTCTACCGGCTGCGCTGAATCAATTTCGATCACCGGGCACGTAAGCTTGGCGATGTACTGCTCGTGCAGCGCACGGCTGCGCACGTCCAGCCCGCCGTCATCATAGCGCCTGGCCCAGGCCAGAAACTCCTGCACGTTCTCATGCATGTCGCCGCCGGGGAGGGCGCGTGCGCCGTAGCGCTCCATTTCCCGCACGGTCAGCCGCGCCAGCCGGATGTCCGGCTGCAGACGCAACAGCACGACGTGGGTGTAGAGCGTGTCGATGCCCTCGGCCCAGTTGACGAGCGAGCCGGAGAGCGTCCACGCCTCGCTTTGTAGCAGGCGCCGGCGCAGAAGCCGCCGGCGCTCCTCTACCGGGCGCTTGAGCGTGAAGGGCGGGTCTGTCCGCTCCCAATAGAAGTCGTCCGTGTCGAAGTGGTCGATGCCCAACGCCTCCGCCAAGGCGCGGCCTAGCGTCGTCGTTCCCGAGCCGGACGCGCCGAAGATGTGAATTCGCACCTAGCGCTCCTCTTGCAAGAGTGTAGAGAACCGGATCAATCCGCCAAACCTAAACCGGTTCACCATTTACGCTCGCCGGTGGTATCATGCAACGGTCAGGTTCATTCATTGTCCTCGCCACCGGAAGGCGCTGCCGTGACCACGCCCGCCCACATCGACACGCCCGCCGCTGCGCCGCCGGCGTCCGGCGGCTACAAATGGTATGTGCTCACCCTGGCCGCGCTCACCCATGCGCTGGTCATGGGCATGCCGACGATGGCGCTGCCCGTGCTCTTCGACGAGATCGCGGCAGAGTTCGACCTCAGTTTGGTGCAGGTCGGCTTCATCTGGGGCGTAGCGCCGCTGGCGGGTCTGATCATGGCCTTACTCGGCGGGGCAATCGGCGACCGTATTGGCGCGCGGCGAGCCCTTATGTTCGGCTGCCTGATCGCAGGCGTCACCGGCGCGCTGCGCAGCTTCGCCGTCGACTTCTTTACCCTAGCCGCGACTGTCCTCATAGCCGGCATGATTCTGCCCGCCATCCCCACCAACGTGCACAAGACCTGCGCCATCTGGTTCTCGGCGCGCCGGCTGGGCGCGGCCAACGGCGTCGTCTCAGCGGGCATGGCCCTCGGCTTCATGATCGGCGCGCTCCTCAGCGCCACCGTGCTCTCGCCTCTGCTGGGCGGCTGGCGCAACGTGATCTTCTTCTTCGCCGCCATCGCCCTCGCCGTGGGCGGCTTCTGGGCGATCACGCGCGACGGGCCGAACGGACGTCGCCAGCCGTCGAACGGCGTCCCGCTGCGCGCCGGGCTGCTGCATGTCGCCAAGACGCCCAACATCTGGTTGGTGGCGCTGACGCTCTTCGGCATCAGCGGCTGCGTACAGGGAACGCTGGGCTATCTGCCGCTCTATCTACGCGGCATCGGCTGGGCGCCAGCCACCGCCGACGCAGCGCTCTCCTCCTTCCACGCCTCCAGCCTGTTGTTCGCCATCCCCTTTGCGCTGCTGTCCGACCGGTTAGGCCGGCGACGTCCTCTGCTCATCATCGCCAGCCTGATGATCGCCGCCGGCATCGGCGCGCTGGCCGTAGTCGACGGCGCTTTGGTCTGGCCCGCGGTCATATTCGCCGGCATGGTGCGCGACGGCTTCATGGCGATCATCATCACCGTGGTCATGGAACTGCGCGGGATCGGTCCTCGCTACGCCGCCACGGCTACCGGCTTCATCATGGCGAATTCTTACCTGGCGAACGTACTTTCGCCCCCGCTGGGCAACAGCCTGGCGGCAATCGATCCCGGCGCGCCCTTCCTCTTCTGGGCGGCGCTGGCCCTGCTCGCTGTCTTCGCCCTCAGCCGCATCAAGGGCGTGCGTTAACCGCTCGCCACGAGATCACAGCCAACGTCAGCACAGTCAGCGGGATGACGAAGAGCAGCATCACTTCGCTGAACAGCGGCAGCGCGTCGTGCTGCTGCGCATAGAGGATGAGATAGACGGTATAGGCTGCGTAATAGCCTAGGAACAGGAAGCCTTCCCAGCGCGCGATCAGAGAGCCGGTGAAAAAGATGGGCAAGCAGGCGAGCGCCACCGCCGCCATGACCGGCAGGTCGAAGTGAATGGCGGCCGCGCTGACCGGGACCCCGTTCGGCGCTACACTGGCAGTCAGCCCCAGCACCGCCAGCAGGTTGAAGAGGTTGCTGCCCACCACATTACCCACGGCGATGTCTCGTTCGCCCCGAACGCTGGCAAGGATCGACGTCGCCACTTCCGGCAGCGACGTGCCCGCGGCCACGATGGTCAGCCCAATGATGAGCGAGCTTACGCCAAGCGCCTGGGCGATAGCCGTAGCCGACGTGACCAGCAAGCGGCTGCCCAGGACGAGGATCGCCAGCCCCGCGATCACATACGCCACATTGATCAGCCAACCCCTAGCCGATGCATCCCCCGCGCGCCAGCGCTTCTTGTCATACTGGGCATGCACTTCGGCATCCTTCTCGCCACGCGCCTGGGCGATTAGAAAGCCGGTATAGGCGATCAATCCGGCGAAAAGCGCCAGCCCCTCCAGCCGGTTGACCTGCCCATCGGAACAAAACAGCCACGCAACGATCGACACGGCGATCAGGATCGGCACATCAAGACGCACAAGCTGCTGGTTGACGACTAGCGGAGCGATGAGGGCGGATGTGCCGAGGATGAAAAGCACATTGAAGATGTTGCTGCCTATCACGTTGCCCAGAGCAATATCAGCCTGGCCGTTCAAGCCGGCCCCGATCGACACAGCCAATTCGGGCGAGCTGGTGCCAAACGCCACAACGGTCAGCCCGATGATCAACGGCGCAATGCCGAGCGCCGCGGCAATGCGCGAGGCCCCCCGCACCAACCCTTCCGCCCCAACGATCAACAACACCACCCCGCCGACTAGCTGGAGTATGATAAGCGCGCTCATGGGCTGCTCCGGTGTATCGCTAACTGCTTGCCCGGCTGGCCGTTCGCTGCCGTCCGAACGCTCGCCACGTGATCACGACTAGCGTCAGCACGGTCAGCGGGATGACGAAGAGCAGCATCACATCACTGAACAGCGGCAGCGCGTCGTGCTGCTGCGCATAGAGGATAAGATAGACGGTATAGGCTGCATAATAGCCTAGGAACAGGAAACCTTCCCAGCGAGCGATCAGAGAGCCGGTGAAGAAGATGGGCAGGCAGGCGAGCGCCACCGCCACCATAACCGGCAAATCGAAGTGAATGGCGGCGGTATTCACGCGCAGCGGCACAGGCGCCACCAGCGCGCTCAAACCTAATACCGCCAGTAGATTGAAGATGTTGCTGCCCACCGCATTGCCCACAGCGATATCGCGTTCGCCCCGAATGCTGGCAAGGATCGACGTCGCCACTTCGGGCAGCGAGGTGCCCACGGCTACGATAGTCAGCCCGATGATCAACTGGCTCACCCCCAGCAGTTCGGCAATGGCCGTTGCCCCCGCCACCAGCCAGTGACTGCCTAATGCCAGAACCGCCAGCCCCCCGACCACAAGGCCTACGTTAGCCACCCATGTGCGCGCCGACATGTCCACAGCCCGCCGGTACTTTTCTTCGTATTGGGCTTCTACCTCCGTACCCCGCTCTTGGCGCAGTTGGTTGAAGAGGAATCCGACATAGGCGAGCAGGCCGGCAAAGAGCAGCCCTCCTTCCAGCCGGTTGACCTGCCCGTCGAGGGCGAACAGCCACGCCGCCACGGACGCAGCGATCATGATCGGCACGTCCAAACGCACAAGCTGGCGTTGCACCACGAGCGGGATAAGCGCGGCCGACACGCCCAGAATGAAGAGTACATTGAGGATATTGCTGCCGATCACGTTGCCAACGGTGATGTCCGGCCGTCCGGTCACGCTCGCGCCGATGGACACGGCAAGTTCCGGCGAGCTAGTGCCCAGAGCGACGACCGTCAACCCGATGATCAGCGGCGGGATGCCAAGCGCCAACGCAATGCGCGACGCCCCGCGCACCAGTCCTTCCGCCCCCGCAATCAACAATACAAACCCTGCAACCAACTGGATAACAATCACCGCGCTCATCACCCGCTCCTACGCCTAACCGGCGCTTCCGAATTCGATATTTCTAGAACGGCGCAGCCCTACCCCCACGGGTCGAGGATGACCTTGGCGCATTCGCCCGACGCCTGCAACTCGAACGCCTCCTGAATGCGGCTCATCGGGAAGGTGTGGCTCACCAACAGATCGATCAGCGGCGAATTTTGGATCACTTGCAGCACTTTGGCAATATCGTTGAGGTTGTAGTGCCAGGCGCCGATCAGCGTCAACCCCTTGCGGATCATGTCCGGGCTGATGCGGATCGCCAGGTCATCGTTGCACTCGCCGATAAAGGCGACCTTGCCCTTGCGCCGCGTGGCGTCGATGCACAGCCGCTCCGCCTGTACCGTGCCCGAGCAGTCGACGGCGCAGTCCGCCCCGCGCCCATGGGTCAGCGCCCGAATTTGGCCTAACGGATCGTCCGAACGCGGGTCGATCACCGCGGCGACGCCCATCTCCTGTGCGCGCTGCACGCGCCACGGGTGCGACTCCGCCGCGATCACCTGCGCCCCGCGGTAGCGCGCATTGACCACCGCACCCAGGCCCACCGGCCCCAAGCCTGTGATCAACACCGTGTCGAACGCGCTCACGTTCATCGTCTGCATCGCCCCGAACGAAGGCCCCAGCGCGCAGCAGGTCAGCCCGCCATGCGCATAGGACATATCGTCGGGGAGCTTGGGCAGCAGCCAGTCCGGCTTGAGCACGTATTGGGCCATGGTCGAGTGCCCCGTCTCCTGACCGGTCAGCCCCACGAAATCCAGGGCCCGGGCGCAATGGATGAAATCACCGGAAAGACAATACTCGCATTGGCCGCAGCCGGCCAAGGGCATTACCGCCACGCGGTCGCCGGCCTTGACCCGGCACGGTTGCGCCGCCGCCACGACTTCTCCCGCCGCCTCGTGCCCCATCAGCGATGCGTTGTGCCCGGCGATGAATGACTTGTACTCCGTACACATGGGTGCAGCGTGAATCTTGACCACGACCCAATTCTCGAACGGACGCGGCTCAGCCACGTCTGCCAACTCGGCCTGCCGCACGCCGGTAATCACCGCTTGTTTCATTACCCGCTTCCTATTCTATTATGCTATTGGATTAGTTGCCGGTTTGATCGCCAAATACGCACGATGTCATGTTGAGCGTAGCGAAACATCTCTCCCTTTGGGGCAACGAGATTCTTCAGCTCGCTAACGCTCGCTTCAGAATGACAGGCGCTTGGCGATCGAACCGGTTAGTTACGCTGGTCTGCTGTAAATGCGCGTGCAGATTGGGCCGCAGGGAGCATCCGCCGGCGGCCAAGCCGGATTCTCTACTGGCGCATCAGCCATGCCAGCCGGTCGTACGAAGCGAGATAGTGCAGTACGGTCAGCAGGCCGAAGATCGACGCCGCCGTCCACCGCTCCGAAGCGATCAGCGCCGCCGTCGCCGCCACAAACAACGCCGCCTCCAGCGCCAGGCGCAGCAGCCCGGAGACGCGCACCGGCGCATTGCCCGGGTCGCCGGGCACGCGGAATACGCCCCACAGAGCCGCAGCCGCAAGCGGCAGCCCCACGGCCAACACAACGCGCCACATGCCGGCGTGCTGCGTCCAGCCCCAGACGCCCAGCGCGGCCAGCATCGCCAGCTCCAGGGCGAAACGCAGCGCCAGATTGAGCGGATGTTGGCTCATAGGTTACGCTACCATGAATAGGCTTCGGGAGCCGGCCCTGGTCGCAGCGGACGTCCCCGGTTGATGTTGAAGATCTCCTCCAGGCGCGCCATCGCCTCTGCATCCAAGGCCAGTTCCGAGGCGCGCTCCAGCCCGTCCAGGTGCTCCAGCTTGCGCACGCCGACAATGGCCGAAGCGACGGATGGGTTCGCCAGCGTCCAGGCGATGGCGACGACATACGCAGGCTCGCCGATCTCTTGGCACAGCGCGGCGAAGTCGTCGAGCTGCCGGTTCTCGCTCAGGTCCATTTCGTACTCCTGTTCCACCTCGCGCGTGCGCGAACCGGCGGGCGTCTGGCGCGCCTTGCCGCTCAACAGCCCGCCAGCCAGCGGCATATAGGCCAGCACGCCGATACCCAGGTCCAGCGCCGCGGGCAGCACCTCAAGCTCCGGCATACGGTTCAGCAAGTTGTACATGGTCTGCTCGGAGACGAGGCCCAGGGAGCCGCGCTGCAACGCCTGCATCTGGAACTTCGCCAGCCCCCAGCCGGGGAAGTTGCTCGTGCCCACATAGAGCACGTCGCCCTGCGCCACCAGCCGCTCGAAGGTTTCCCAAAACTCCTCGCCCGTAATGCGGCGGTCGATGTGGTGAACCTGGTAGAGGTCGATGTGGTCAGTCTGCAGCCGCTGCAGCGAGTCGGCCGCGTGCTTGCGCACCTTGTAGGCGGAAATGCCGGGACGGCTGTTCGTCACGTCCGGCTCGGGCATCTCGCCGTAGACCTTGGTCGCCAGCACCACGCGGTCGCGGCGCGACTTGTCCTGCTGGAACCATTGGCCGATGATCTCCTCTGTGCGCCCGCGCCCGCCGGACCGGCCATAGACGTTGGCCGTATCGAAGAAGTTGATGCCCATCTCCAAGGCGCGGTCCATGATGCGGAAAGCCTCCTCTTGCGAGGTGGCATCGCCAAAATGCATCGTGCCCAAGCAAATTTTACTGACAAGAAGGTTGGATTTCCCAAGATAATTGTACTTCATTGCCTGATCTTCCCTTCTATTTGGCGGCGTTCGCCGCCTTGTGTGCCGCTCAGCAGTCTAGTCATCAAGCGCCTATTCACTATTCAAACGTCAACATCGCCTTGATCACGCCCGTCTCCGGCAGCAGCCAGCTTGGAAAGTCCGCGGCCAGCGTCTCCGGCGTAGCGTAGTGCGTATCCCACCCGGTTACGGAAACCTGCCTGCGCGCCAGCGAATCGATGACCCAGGCGAAATCATCGCCCGTGGCGTTGCGCGTCGCCAGTAGCGTCAATTCATGGCTGTGAAAGTAGGGATCGCTGAAGGTGATCTCCCCCTTCACCAGGCCGACATAGACGATGCGCCCGCTGTGGGCTGCATAGTTGAAGGCGTCCATCATCGAGCGCGCGTTGCCCGTAGCGTCGAAGACCAGCGTCGGCAGGTCGCCGCCCAGCAGGTCGCGCACTTGCGCCGCCGCGTCGCCGCGCGCATCCACCATGCGTTGGATGCCCAGGTTCTCTTGGCAGAAGGCCAGCCGTTGCGCGTTGATGTCCATAGCGATGACTTCCGCGCCCAGGGCGCGGGCGAACTGCATGGTCCCCAGGCCGATTGGGCCGGCGCCGATAACCAGGGCTGGTTCGCCCGGCTCGATGGCCGCGCGGCGCGCCGCATGCGCGCCGATGCATAGCATCTCGACCAAGGCCAGTTGCTCCGGCGGTACGCCGTTGGCCTTGTGCAGTTTGGCGATGGGCACGATCACCTGCTCGCGCATGCCGCCGTCCTGGTGCACGCCCAGCACGCTCAGGCGCTCGCAGCAGTTCGTGTGCCCGCGACGGCAGGCGATGCAGGTCCCGCAGTTCAGATACGGCTCCACCGCGCAGCGGTCGCCCACAGCCAGCCCGTGCGTCTCGGCGGACGGCCCCAGCGCCACGATCTCCACGGCCAACTCATGGCCAAGGATGCGCGGGTAGTCGAAGAAAGGCTGGTTGCCCTGGTAGGCGTGCAAGTCTGTGCCGCAGATGCCCACGCGCTGCACGCGCACCAGCGCTTCCCCCTGCCCAGGCTCGCCGGGCGGTTCGGTCTCCGTCAGCCGGAACGAAAATGGCTTATCGAGAACCACTGTCTTCACGATTTGCGCCTCCTCATATGATGAGCATGCCATGATTGCATGCAGTTGTATGCGTGTGGGAGAATGCGCCGGGATTGATGCGCGGCGCTGCCTTTATTGTACTACACCTGCGCTGCGCCAATATATAAGGGGACAACCGCTAGGCCGCCCCCTCTGAGATGGTCGTGACGCCTGCGCCGGCAGCGCTCTATCCGTCGATCTGCGGCAGATGAAGCCGCCAGCCGCCGGGCGGCTGGTCGTCCGGATCGATGCCGGTCGGCGTCAGCCTCACCGTGGCGCTGTCCACCGCGGTCACCGACTGTGCGGTTACGCTGTCGTCCAC
>JASGTU010000286.1 GCA_030058085.1 Chloroflexota bacterium | reverse complement strand
ACCGTGATAGTCGGGCCTACTGCCCCTTCTGTGTAACACACCTCGAGAAGAGGGGCCAAGGTTGAACCATTTGTGCCGTCTCTTGAGACGGCGCTGCGGTTCTGGTCAGCCGTAGTCTGGCCGATGACGACCAGGGCATTGTTGGCCGACCAGCCGGATTGGTTCACAATCTCCTGCACAATCCCGGCTAGCGATGGAGTTGCGTAGTCGGATCCGCTGGTCCATTGCGGAATATCCCAAGAGACCGAAGCGCTGGTTGTGGCGCGGTTGCTGACGTTGTTCGTGCTTTCCGTGAACGTCGCCGGGTTCTCTGCGAGTTGACCCCAGATGGTCATCCCGGAGTTTGAACTGCCGCTGCCGGCATTGGCCCGGAACGTCACCGCAGCGCTGGTGATGGTCGCGCCCTGTGGCACGTTAACGTTGAGGAAACGTAGCCCCCACCAGTTGCGCGTTCCCGTAGAGCTGCCGGCGTAGGCCCTAACCGTCTGAAGCGAATGTGTGGATGTATCTCCGTCATCGTCTACAGCGCCGTTGTCTGTGCGTTCCTCGACGTCATCGCTAGACGCGCTGATTCTCGACGTGATACACGTAGGAGTAGCCTGAGCCGCAACCGGCTCCGGTGTTAAGGCCGTGCCCAGACCAGAGAACAGCACGGCTAACAAAGTCAAAAGGTGCAGAAGCACGTATCGGGGTTTGTGACTCATTCTCTCGTCTCCTTAGTAATGGTCCCTATCGCACAGCATCATTTGTAAAAACAGTCACAATCGAATGGCACATTTCAGATAGATCAAGCGGATTGAGATGCAGGAGTAGTCGTGACCACAAAACTCATTGCAAACTAACCACCAACACGATAGCACACAGATCGCGTTGTTTTACCTGTCACATATCTGTCAGCGCTGCGCCGGAGCCTTTCAGCGCACACCAGCCGCCGGCTCAAACTAGGCGCAGTGGCGACCACTCTATGCGATTCAATAAGAAGGCCCGCCCCCGGCTAGAGGGCGGGCCTTCGTTCTGTCAGGTCCCTTAGGCGAACTGCGCCGATCTCACCGCAGAATGACCGGTACGTAGATGAAGAGATCATCGCCAGTCGGTTCGGTCGTCTCCGTGTAGGTCACGCCAACCGAGTGCGCATTGGCCGGCATGGTCAGGCTGTTGGCAGCGGCAGTACTGGCATCGTTATCTGTGCCCGTCCAGCCGCCGATCTCCCAGCCGCTCGCCGGGACAGCTCCGCTGAGGCTGATGGCCTCGCCCGCCACGTACTGGCCTGTGTCACAGCCCGCCGAGTTGGCCGGGCTGGCGACCGGGTCGCTCCCCTGGCCCGTGTGGGTCAGCGTCAGCGCGTAGCACGTAACAGGCGCTACCGCCGTGAACGTCGCCGTGACCGTCTTGTTAGCGTCCATCACGAGGTCCGCCGGGTTGTCCGTCCCGCTCAGGTCCCCGCTCCAGCCGGCGAACGTCCAGCCCGGGTCAGCCGTCGCCGTCAGTTCCACCACGTCGCCATGCAGGTGCGTCGCCTCGTCGGGATCGATGCCCACCGTGCCATTACCTTCCGTGTTTACGGTAAGGGTGTACTCATTGAGCGCAAAGCTCGCCGTCACATCGATGTTCGCCGTCACGTTCGTGTCCGTGCGCGGGTTGTCAGTCGAGCCGTCGCTCCACTCTACGAAGTGATAGCCCGTGTCCGGGACGGCCGTCACGGCTGACCCGTCCTGGCCGTAGAGCACCGTTTGCTCGGTATCGCCGCTCAGGCTGCCCCTCGCGCCCGCACTGTACTTCAGCGTGAAGCTGTTCAGCGCAAAGCTCGCCGTCACATCCACGTTCGCCGTCACGTTCGCGTCCGTACGCGGGTTGTCGGTCAAACCGTCGCTCCACTCCACGAAGTGATACCCTGCGTCGGGTATGGCCATCACGGCCGACCCGCTCTGGCCGTACTGCACCGTCTGCTCCGTGATGCCGCTCAGGCTGCCGCCCGCTCCCGCAGCGTACTTCAGAGTTATGCTATCCAGCGCGAAATTGGCCGTGACGGTCTTGTCACCGTCCATGACGAGGTTCGCCGGGTTGTCCGTCCCACTCAAGTCCCCGCTCCAACCGACGAACCCTGAGCCGAGATTCGCCGTCGCTGTCAGTTCCACCACATCGCCGTACAAGTACGTCACCTGGTCCGGATCGACGCTCACCGATCCGTCCCCGACCACGTTGACCGTCAGGGTGTATTCGTCAACCGTGAACGTCGCCGTCACCGTCTTGTTCGCGTCCATCACGAGGTCTGCCGGGTTGTCCGTCCCGCCCAGGTCCCCGCTCCAGCCGGTGAACGTCCAGCCCGGGTCGGCCGTCGCCGTCAACGTCACCACGTCGCTGTACAGATACGTCGCCTGGTCCGGGTCCTTGCCCACCGAGCCGTTCCCGACCACGTTGACCGTCAGGACGTACTCATCAGCCGTGAACGTCGCCGTGACCGTCTTGTTCGCGTCCATCACGAGGTTCGCCGGGTTGTCCGTCCCGCCCAGGTCCCCGCTCCAGCCGGTGAACGTCCAGCCCGGGTCAGCCGTCGCCGTCATTGTCACCACGTCGCCGTACAGATACGTCACCTGGTCCGGGTCCACGCTCACTGCCCCGTCCCCGACCACGTTGACCGTCAAGGCGTATTCGTCAGCTGTGAACGTCGCCGTGACCGCCTTGTTCCCGTCCATCACGAGGTTCGCCGGGGTATCCGTCCCGCCCAGGTCTCCGCTCCAGCCCGTGAACGTCCAGCCCGGGTTGGCCGTCGCCGTCAACACCACCACGTCGCCATAATGGTAGGTCGCTTGGTCGGGATTCTTGTCCACCGAGCCATTGCCGGTCGTGTTGACGGTTAGGGTGTATTCATCCAGCGCAAAGTTCGCCGTCACATTGATGTTCGCCGTCACGTTCGTGTCCGTGCGCGGGTTGTCGGTCGAACCATCGCTCCACCCCACGAAGTGGTAGCCCGTGTCGGGAACAGCCGACACGGCTGAACCGTCCTGGCCGTACTGCACCGTCTGATTGGTGTTGCCGCTCAGGCTGCCGCCCGCTCCCGCACTGTAATCCAGCGTGAAGCTCTTCAGCGCAAAGATCGCCGTCACGTTCACATCAGCCGTCACGTTCGTGTCCGTGCGCGGGTTGTCTGTCGAACCGTCGCTCCACTCCACGAAGTCGTAGCCCGTGTCGGGAACAGCCGTCACAGCCGACCCGTCCTGGCCATGCTGTACCGTCTGATTCGTGTTGCCGGTCAGGCTGCCGCCCGCTCCCGCGCTGTAACTCAGCGTATACTCCTGCGCATAGCACACCTTCAGCAGAGGGGCGTTAGAAGTCGATCCATTTCTCGAATCGGCGCTTCGATCCCGGTCTGCTTCAGTTCGGCCGACAATGACCAGGGCGTTGTTGGCGGACCAGCCCGGCTGGTCGACGATCTCCTGCACGATTGCCGTCAGCGACGGCGTATCATAGTTGTTGTTATTGCTCCATTGCGGCACAGACCAAGCCGCCGAAGCGCTGGTCCTAGAACGAGTAGAGATGTCATAATCACTTGATGTAAAAGTAGAGGGATTGGTTGCAAGCTGGCCCCACAGCGTCATGCTGGCAGTCGCACCAGTGCTGTTACTGCTGGCGCGGAATTCGACGGTAGCGCTGGTAATCGTGGCGCCTTGCGGCACGCTGACGTTCTGAAATCGCAAGCCCCACCACATTCGTCGATTACTGCTGCTAATATTCCTGTACATTCGGAGATCGTTGTTGGAGAGATACATGTCTCCTTCTCCGAAGCCGCCTATTCGTTCCTCGGCGTCATCGTTGTTGCTGCTGATCCGGGACTCGACGCATACCTCACCGGCCTGGGCCGCAACCGGTGCCGGCGCTAGAATCGCGCCGATGCTCGCTAGAAACACGATGAAGAGGATTAATACAGGTGATAATGCATAGCGGAATTTATGACTCATTTCTCGGCTCCTCCGTGCAGTTACAAAGCTATGTATAAACGTAGTTCCGTGCGGGATACGACCATATGCAACCGAACCGGCGCATAGAGACAACAACTCCCCTATACACCGGCCTTTACCGGCGCCATTCCGAAAGACAGAATCGGGTCTTGTCAAAACGATTTGCCGGTTACGGGGTGAGGCCGGCGATTTGAAATGCAGCGGTCAGACGCTGCGACAAGTCCTCTTGCCAACACGACACACGTTGCGAGTCGCGTCGTCACTACCCTCCACACCACACCTCTTACGAAGTACTCACGCAAGATAACACACAGATCACGTTCTAGACCTGTCATCTATCTGTCAAGGTTGCGCCAGAGCAAAGACAGCGCCACGCCCCGGAGAGATGATAAGAGGTTGCGAGCCGGCAAGGGGAAAACAAAAGGCCCCGAAGGCGATCGCTGCACTAGCCGATCGCCTTCGGGGCCGAGTCGATATTACTGGTCTGCCGCAGCAGGTTCCGGCGCTATCGGCCCGCCGCCTTGGAAAGGCGAATTACGTTCCAGGAAAGCTTGGGCAGCGTGGCTGTGAGCCGCCCGTCCGCCAAGCTCGCATCGCCGCGGTTGTGCGGCACGACCGTGTCAGGCTGCTCCACCGTGTTCACGGCGCGCGGGTCGGCGTGTTCCATCACCAGGTGCTCCACGACGCCATAACCGGCTACGCCGCGCAGATCGCCTTCGAGCGGCAGCGGACCGTCCTGGCTACGGTTGACCGCAAAGATAGTCACTTCTTCGCGTGCCTCGTTCAATGTCGCCACCGCATCGAGCATCGGCACTGTGTCGAACTCGTCGTTCTCGTAGTGGGGCGAACGCACCTGCAGGTCAAGCACCGTCCCGCGCCCCAGGCGCGAAGTGTGCAGCAACGGGTAGAAGATCGTCTCGCGCACCGCGCCGCCGCCGGCGACTGTGCGAATCGGCGCGATCGTATTCACGAGCTGCGCCATGCACGCGATCTTCACTCGGTCGGCGTGCCGCAGCAGCGTGATGAGCATCAGCCCGACCACCAGGGCGTCCTGGTGTGTATACGGCGCCTCGAACAGAGGCGGCGCCACCTGCCACGGGTTGTCGTTGACGCCCTGCAGGTCGCCGGCGCGCGGGTTCCACGTGTTCCACTCGTCAAAAGCCAAGTACATATGCTTTTTGGCCCGCTTCTTGGCGCGCACATAGTCGCACGTCGCCACGACCGAACGGATGAAGTCGTCCATCAGGATCGGCTTCGCCAGGTACGTGCCCAGCGGAACCGGCTCTTGCGGGAAGTAGGTGTCGAGCGGCGGCGGCGCCTTGACTGGGTCGCAGAAATAGTACTGGTGGAGCGAGAGATAGTCCACCGCGTCGTACGTGTGGTCGAGGACGGTCGCTTCCCAATCGCCGAAGGTCGGCATGCCGCGATGCGAGCTGCCGCACGCCACCAGTTCAATCGTCGGGTCAACCCACTTCATGGCGGCTGCGGTCGTCGCCGCCAGTTTGCCGTAGTCGTCCGCGTTCTTATGCCCCAACTGCCAGGGCGCGTCCATCTCGTTGCCCAAACACCACAGCTTGATGTCGTGCGGCTGGCGACGGCCATTGGCAATGCGCATGTCGCTGTACAGGCTGCCGCCGGGATGGTTGCAGTATTCGACCAGGCTGCGCGCCTCGTTGATGCCGCCCTCGCCCAGGTTCACCGCCATATACACCCCGACGCCGGCCCGCCGCGCCCACTCGCAGAACTCGTCTGTGCCCACGGCATTGGTCTCCAGCGTCTTCCAAGCCAGGTCGAGCCGCTTGGGTCGCCTCTCCTTGGGGCCGACGCCGTCGAGCCAGTTGTAGCCTGACACGAAATTGCCGCCCGGATAGCGTACGACCGGCACGTCGAGCTCACGCACCAGTTCAATCACGTCGCGGCGGAAGCCCATATCGTCGCTAATCGGGTGCTCCGGCTCGTAGATGCCGCCGTAGATGGCCCGGCCCAGATGCTCGAGGAATGACCCGAACAGGCGCGGGTCGACTTCGCCGATCCTGAACTCAGGGTCTGCGACGATTTTAGCGGTCTGCATAGTAGTTGCTGTCCTTTCTCATATACGGTGAAGGGGACGTGCGCTCTGCGAGGGGATTTGATGCCGCACGGTGCTGAAAAATGACTTCATCAAGATGATTCATCGCTCTTTGACTCCTCCTCATCGGAATCGCTCCGGCGCCACAACGGGAGCGGCGGTCGGCGTACCCCGCTAGCAGCCCGGCGCGCCTCGTTGCCGATGCGCAGCATGGTCGAACGAACGGAAGCCGCTTTCGCGCGAAAAGCCTCGCCAAAGCCGTCGAACAGCCCGATTTGGCCGCGCGGCTTTGCCCGGCTGCGGTCCCGGTCCGCAGCCGCATCTTTGCCGTCCAGGGCTGCCGCGACCGTCTCGACGCTATGCGCGGTCAGCGTCGGACCGAACTTCGTCGCGGCGTGTAAGCCGACGATACGCACCGGTAAACCCGGCGCGCCGGTGTGGCGGGAGCGCAGCGCAGCCCGCGCCGAATCGTCGACGCCCAGCCCCCACGTCTCCGCCGCCCGGACAAAAATCTCTTCCTGCTCGTCGGGCGTTACATCGTGCATCTCGACAAATGTAAAGCCGCTGCGCCTCAGCCACTGATCGTGAACGCCTGCCCGCATCTGCTCCGGGCGCGCCGTCGCCACCACATAACAGACTTGGCGTTGGGCAAGCGCGTCGAGTGCTTCCGCCAAGTTCTCCAGGTCGTTCACCTCTTGCGTCTGTTCCTCGTCCTTCTCTCCCGCCGTCGTGGGAATCGACGAAGTCTCCCCGGTAAAGTGCAGCGGCAGATCGTCGATGAAGACGACGAGCGGCGAGTAGAGGCTGATCGACGCGCGGATCTGCCGCACCAGTATAGATGCGCGGCGGGTGTTGAAAGCGTATGGATACGGCTCGAAAACGCGCCCGACGCCGATCAGCGTGGCGTCTTGCGCCTCGCGAATGAGTTCGAGCGCAGCGCGGGTCTTGCCCCGGCGCGGGCCGCCTGTGATCACCACCCGCGGCGTGCGCGCCAGGTCAAAAGCGTAAAACATGTCACGCGTCATCCAGGGAACGGTGAAGCCGCGGCCATAGCGGGCAAAGAGGTCTTCCAGCGCCACCTGCGCCAACGGCGGCGTCTCGCGCATTTCCGCCGTCCGACGCGAACGCCGTATCATCAGGCCCACGAAGAAGCCGATGATGCTCAATACCGCCGCAACCGCTCGCAGCAAGTCGCCGTTTTCAATCAGCCAGGGAACGAGCGTTCTTGACCAAGCCCCGACAGGAGATGTCTTGGCAAGCCAAAGCCACACCGCGCCAAGCGAAACGAGAACCGCGGCGGAAAGTAGGATGAGAATCAGACGCCAGCGCCGCCGTATGTACTGCATAAGAGAGGTTGCAACCAGTGGTTGGCGTTCATTGGGCTAACCAGGGCTTGTGCTGCGATCAGCGTTCAGCACAATGCGCTAGGCAGCAGTATAGCACGCCGCGGGCAAAGGCGCGAAGGGTGAGCGCAGGCAACCGGCTCTATTGCGCGCCATTCTCCAGCCGATCGAGCACGCCCAGTAATTCGAGGGGGCTCTTGATCGTGTAGTCCGGAACTTCCAGCGCGTCTGCTGGCGTTTTGCTGCGGCGCGGCGCCCAGTCTAGCCACACCGATATCAAGCCGAGCGCGTTGGCCCCGGCGATATCTCGTTCCAGGTTGTTGCCGACCATGACCACGCGGCCCGCTTGGCTATCAGGGATATCGAGCGCGCTCAACGCCGTCAGGAACATGGCCGCGTCCGGCTTCTCGCAGCCCACTTCCTCAGAAATAGCGTAGGCGTCGAACAGGCCATAAAGGCCATACGGCTCTAGATTGTTGGGGAACGTAGCGGCGGGTCCGTCTGCCACCAACGCTAGAGGATAGCCCCTGGCCTTGAGCGCGTGCAGCAGTTCATCAGCGCCGGGGATGAGGTCGGCGCGCAGCGACACGCCCGCTTCCGTCTTGACTTCGGTACCCTCGTCTACCAACGTATCGCCGCAATCCAAAAAGACGGCGCGTATCATTTTGCCCAAGTCGATGCTCCCATTCGTGTTGCGGACCCAAACCGTGAAAACACCACGCGCCAGAATCGACGGATGACGTGTGGCGAGTACGCCGCGTTCCTGGCGCAGAGTTAGTCTACTCGATTTCGTGCTCTGCCGTCGTAGCGCCGTAAGGCCGCCTCATCCCTCAGTCCGCAGGCGCGGGTTGCTCACCTCGTCGAAGCCGATGTGAACCAGGTAGAGCGAGAGGAACAGCGCCATCAACGTGATGACTGGGGCTAGCCACCACCACCACAAATTCTGGAATATGGCGCTGTAGTTGAGCGCCCAATAAATCATCATGCCCAGCGTCATCTCGCGCGAAGGGCCGAGGCCGAGGATCGACAGGCCGGATTCGGCCAGCACTGCGGCGATGAAGGCGTTGACGAAGTTGGCCCCCAGCCACTGGAACATGTGCGGCATCAACTCGATCAGGATGATCTCCATGCCGTTCATGCCGGAAAGCCGCGCCACCTGCACAAAGCCGCGTTCCTTCAGGCTCAGCACTTGGGCGCGGACCTGGCGTGCAGGCGATGGCCAGGCGAACGCGCCGATGATCAGCGCCATCGCCGTCACCCCCACCCCGCGTAGCAACGCGGCAATCAGGATCAAGAAAAGCAGCGAAGGCACGGAAAGAAAGACGTCGATCAGGATGCGCAGAACGTTATCAACCTTGCCGCCAAAATAGCCGCTGACGAAGCCGATCAGCGCGCCAAGGATCGTACCTACCGCCGCCGCAATTAGGCCGACTTGGACCGAATTGGGGATGGCCTCGGTCAACTGGATAGCGACGCTCTGCCCCAGCGACGTCGTGCCGAACAGCGTTCCTTCGCCGGGCGGCAGCCGCTGCGGAAAGCTGCCCGACTTGCGCAAGTCGGGGTCGATCATCATGCCCGATATCAACGCAATCAGCAGCATCGCCAGGAAAATCGCACCGCCTATCGTGAACTTGCGATTGCGCTGCAATTCCCACAGAACGCCCTTACGGCTTTCAACAATGGCGTCTTGCACAGGAGCAACGGCCATAGGTCAACTGCCTCCCGATCCTTCGAAGCGGATGCGCGGGTCGATCAACGGGTACGCCGCGTCGATCAGAAAATTCGCCAGCGCCACCGAGATGATGATCAGGAGCACACCGCCCTGAATGAGCGGGTAGTCGAGACTCTTGATGGCGTTATAGATGCGATAACCGATCCCCGGATAGGCGAAGATCACTTCGGTAATCAATGCGCCGCCGACGATGTGGCCCAATGAAATCGCCAAGCCCGTCGTCTGCGGCAACAGGGCGTTGCGGAAGGCATAGCCCCACAGGATACGCCGCTCCTTGATGCCCATCGCCTCGGCGTTGAGGATATAGTCTTCGCCCTTGAGCGAAATGATCAGGCTGCGCATGCTCAGGAACCACCACCCCAACGACACAAGTAAAATGCTCAGCGCAGGCAGCACGGCGTGACGCACCACGTCGACAATAAATGCGGTGTTGAGTCCTGGACGCATGCCCACCGAATACGCGCCGGACAACGGGAAGATAGGCCAGTGAAAGGCGAAGACGAAGACGAGGATCAGCGCCAGGATGTAGTAGGGCGTCGTGTAGAGCACCAGCGCCACCGGCACCATCAGCCGCGCTACGCCGGCCTTGCGCCCGCGCCAGCCGATCACCGCGCCGATTACAGACCCGGCGATCCAGCTTATCAACGTCGTCACCGTCAACAGCCCGAGCGTCCAGGGCAGCGCCGAAAGCAGCATCCCCGAAACTTCGGACGGGAAGTTGCTGATCGAGATGCCCAGATTGCCCTGCGCCAGCTCTCGCCAGAAGCTAAGATACTGGACCCATACCGGCCGGTCCAATCCGAACCGCACACGATACTCGACGATCATCTCCTGAGCATTCATGCTGCCGCCCACAGCCGCCATATTGGCAAAGATGGCGTTCATGGGTTCGCCGGGCACCATGCGCGGCACGAAGAAGACCACCGTCATCGAGATGAAGATTGTGGCCAGCAGAAGAATCAGACGTTCACCGATGTAACGGATGTATGGGTTCATGGCGTGCCTTCGGTGCTTCCAGGCTCGGCGGCATTACCCTGCGCGCCGCCGAGCCTGGAAGTGCTAGTTACGGCTAGTTATGTGCTACTGACCTGCCGCGCGAATGCCGGGGACCCATTCGCCGGTCTCTACCGACTCATAGCCGGTGAGCAGGAGATTCATGGTCGCCCACCAGTTGACGGGCATCATCCACGGATTCTCCGCGCTGGGCCAGCCGTCCCAATACGTGTAGTTGAACGGCACCAGCGCCGGGGCTTGGTTCAGCGGCGTCACAGGCAGATCGTTGTACCAGACCTCCATAGCCTGCCGGTAGATATCGATCAGCGTCGCCTCGTCCGCGTTCTCGCCGAGCGCGACCAGCATGGCATCCACCGCTGCATCATACTCAGGGTTGGCGTAGCGGAACGAGTTGCGCTCGTACCACGGCGCCGGCTCGCCCAAAGGCACAAAGAACTTGCCGTGGAAGAGCTCCATGTTCTCGTAGATCGTGCCGGGGCAGAAGGCCTGCGGTCCGTACAGATCGTACTCGCCGGCCAAGATGGCCGCATCGACCACCGCGCCGCCCAACGGCTGGAATTCCACCGCTACGCCGCCGGTCTCCAACTGATCCACGATCACCGCCGTGACCTTCATCGCCTCAGGCGTGTCGCCGTTGGTCATCAGCAAGGGCGCAAGCCGCTCGCCGTCCTTGGCCCAGAAGCCGTCTGCATCCTTGGCATAGCCGGCCTCGGTGAAGTACTGCTCCGCCGCCTCAGGGTTGTAGGTGACAGCCGACGCGGCGATCACATCGGCGATGGCGTCCTTGTAGGGCTGTAGGCCTGAATACTCCGGCCAGACGTTATCGCTTACCACCGTCGCACCCTCGTACGCCAGCGCCACGATCTGATCGCGATCGATCAGGCTGGAAATGCCCTTGCGCACCAGCGGGTCATCCATCGGCGGTTTCCCCATCTGGAACAAGAGCGCACGCGGACAAGGATCGTACCAGGCGTACGGCGCTTCTTCCGTCCACGCCTTTATGTTGGGGTTCCGCTCCTTGACCGACATGAAGGCGCCCGGCGAAAGAATGCCGATGGCAGGAGAGTCGATCTCGTTGGCGGACAGAGACAGCGCCACGCTCGTCTCCGGCCCGACATGCATGAAGTTGACCTTGGCCGGCGCAGGCGTCACGCCGAACACCTCCGTGCCCCACCAGTCATCGCGGCGCGTGTAGGAGAACGCCGACTCAGTCGCCGACTCCAGCAGATACGGACCAGTGCCGATCGGCGGATCGAACTTGAAGGTCACAGGATCTTCGACATCGCGCCAGATGTGCTCAGGCACGATTGTGATGCCGCTCCACACGCCGACCGCCGGGAACGTCTCGCGCACAAGGTGCTGCCGTGGGTTCGGCTCGGTCAGAATGAACTTCGCCGTCAGGTCGTCGATCTTCTCCACGTTGGCGACCGCTTTGTTAGACTCGTTCGCCCAGGTCAATGCCGGATTGTTGCGCAACATCTCGTAGGTGAAGACGATGTCGTCGGCAGTGAAGGCCTCGCCATCGCTCCACATCACGCCATCGCGCAGATTGACCGTAATCTCGGTGTAGTCGTCGTTGTACTCGTAGCTCTCGGCCAGCCACGGGACGAACTCACCGGTCTCCATGTTCAGATAAAACAGGTACTCATGAACCATCGCGCCCAGACCCGTGCGAGAGCGGTCGAAGCCTGGCGCATAGATGTTGAAGAGGGTGGGATCGGCGAAAGGCCTCGAAACGGCGATGTTGAGCGTTTGCGCGCGCTCCATGTCAGCTGCCGACGGGCCTGCCGGCACAGCCGCCGTGCACGCCGACGTGATCAACATGGCAACGAGTAAGAGTAGAGAAATCACTAGAGTACTTCTGCTTCTTGACATCTTTGTCCTTTCCTCCCTTGGTTGTCTTCGGAAAATCAAATCGTGTGCGTAATGCCTGATCTGATCGGACTCATATCGGACTCGTACACTCGTCCGGCATCACCTCCTTCAAGCTGACGACGGCCGCTGACGCTGACGCCTAGCGGGTGACCTGCGGCTCCGTTTCTCCCGAAGCCGCCATCAGGAGTTCATCCATCTGGTCGAGCGCCAGCGTCGGCGCGTCCTGGTGAAGATAGCAAGTGGCTGCGCGCCGGGCATCGGTGCGATATAGCTGCGGTATGGCGCGCAAACACGGCTCAAACGCATGCGGGCAACGCGCCGCAAACAGACAGCCCTTGTCGGGGTTCGCCGTGCCTGCCAGGGCTGACGGCTCAGGCTCCTCTGACCATTGGCGGTCAGGATCGGGTCTGGGAATCGAGCTGACCAACAACTGTGTGTAAGGGTGCTTCGGATCCTTGACGACCTTGGTCACGTCCCCGACCTCGGCCACATATCCGCGATAGAGCACGATGATGTCGTCACAAATCTGAAAGGCCGTGGTCAGGTCGTGCGTGATGTAGATCAGCGAGATGCCGAATTCGTCGCGCAGGGTGCGCAGCGCGGTCAACACCGTCGCCCGCAGAGACGCATCGATCATGGAAACCGGCTCGTCGGCAACGATCAGTTTGGGGTTGAGCAGAAGCGCTCGCGCCACCATCACGCGCTGACGCTGCCCCCCGCTCAACTGGTGCGGGAAACGCCCCAGCGTCTCCTCGGGTCGGAGGCCAACGGCGCCTAGCGCGTTCAGAATAAGCTGATGCGCCTCCCCTTTCGAGGCGGCCAGCTTGAACTTCCGGATCGGCGTCTCCAACATGTGATCCACTTTGTAGAAAGAATTGAAGGACTCGAACGGGTCCTGGAAGACGGCCTGCACCTCACGACGAAACGCTGCGCGCTGAGTGTTGGAGAGGTGGCGCAAGTCCGCGCCGCGATAACGCACCGCGCCTTTCGTCGGCTCCTCCAGTCCTAGCAGCAGTCGCGCCATCGTACTTTTGCCGCTGCCGCTCTCGCCCACTACGCCCGTAATCAGCGGGCGCGTCGTCTCGATGCGGAACGAAAAATCGCGCAAGGCAACGGTCTCGATGCGCCGCCCTACCCCGCTGCCAAAGATTTTGGTGATGTCGTCGGCTTCCAGCAACGCAGTCATTCGGCAACCTCGCGACTCAAACTGTGCGCAGCGGCGGGTTCGTCGTGCAGGTGGCAAGCAGCCCACTGCTCCGGCGCTACTTCGCGGAAGAGCGGCTCCTCTTGGATGCAACGGTCCATCACAAAGGGGCAGCGCGGGTGAAAGACGCAGCCCGCCGGTCGGTCCGCAGCCGAGGGCGGCGCGCCCTTGACCACTTGCAAAGTCTCCTTCTCGTCCAACGAAGGCAGACTCTCCATCAGGATGCGCGTATAGGGATGCTCCGGCTGGCGAAAGATAGCGCGCACCGGCCCTTCTTCCACCAGCTTGCCGGCATACATCACGCCGACGCGGCTGGCGAACTGCGCCATCAGCCCCATGTCATGCCCGATCAGGATGACGGCCGCGTCTAGCTCCTCCTGAACCTGGCGCAACGTCTGCACGACTTGGCGCTGCACCACCACGTCGAGCGCGCTGGTCGGCTCGTCTGCGATGATCAGGCTGGGGCGCAGGCTCATGGCAAGCGCAATACAGACGCGCTGCTTCATGCCGCCGCTCAACTGGTGCGGATAGACGTCCGCCGCCTCCGGCTTCAACCCGACGCGCGCCAGCAGATCGACCAATTGCTCTCGCGCCTCGTCGACGGTGACGGTCTCGCCGTGGCTGTTGAGCCCGTCGGCAAACTGCTGGCGAATGCGCATCACCGGGTTGAGCGAGTTCATCGCCCCCTGGGTAACCATCGCAACACCGGCTAACCGGCGCTGCCGCATCTCCTCATCGCTCAACGCGAGCAGGTTCTCGCCCTCCAGACGGATCTCTCCCGACTCGATGCGGCCGGGCGAGCGAATCAGACGCATAATTGCCAATGCAATGGTCGACTTGCCTGACCCTGACTCGCCGATCAGGCCAAACCGTTCGCCGGCATGAACGTCGAAGGTGACGTTGTCGACGGCCTTGACCATGCCGCGTGGCGTGTGGAAATACACGCGCAGATCATTCACCTCTAGGATGGAAGTCATTTTTCGGCGGTGTTTCTGGGTGATGGGTTGGCGCCCAAGGCGGAGGCACTCGCCTGAGACGATCACCATGCGAACGCCAGGCGCAGCTTGCAGCGCAACGCTCGGCAACTCTACTGCAAATGTGAAACTACAACGCAATGTGCTGGGAAGCGTTCTGTATTAAGCACATTGTGCTGGATCGAGTGCACTTTGTCAAGCGCAGACGTAAGCCCCGCCCGCTAGAAGCGCACGCCCAGTTTGATATTCGTCTCCGGCTCGGTCGCGATCTTCGGGTACTCCGTCACCAGATCGTCGAACGCCACGACCGGATGCACGACCGGCTCTGAGATCAAGGCGCCGCTCGCCAGCAGACGCCAGACGACGGCGAAGATGCGGTTCTCGTCCCAGTTGGGGTAGTCCGGATTCGGCTCGCTGCAGGCGCGCGAGAAGACGATGCGCGGCCGGTTCATATGCGCCTCGGCGCCGAAGTCCAGCCCCGCCGGATACGCTCCCGGCCAAGCCCCTGCCACTACCGTGCCCCCATAGACGACGCCGCGCAGCGCCGCTTGCAGCGCAGCGTGGCTGCCGCTGTACTCGATACAGACATCGGCCCCGCGCTTGGCCGTCGCCCGCTTGATCTCAAGCCCGGCGTCGCAGGCCGTCGGATCGAGGACAGCGTCAGCGCCGCAGGCCAGCGCCGCCTGGCGGCGCAGGGGGATCGGGTCGATAGCGAAGATGGGATACGCCCCGGCCAGCTTGGCCAGCCCCACCGCCATCAGCCCGATAGCGCCCAGACCGAAGACGGCCACGGCGTCCTCGATGCGCACATGTCCGTCGCGCACCGCGCCCAGGGCAAAGTCCGCCGGGTCCAGACAGACAGCCGCCTGCCAGGGCGTCCCCTCCGGCAGCGTGCGCACGCTTTCCGGCCAGACGTGCTCCTGGCAGAA
>JASGTU010000285.1 GCA_030058085.1 Chloroflexota bacterium | reverse complement strand
TGTCCAACGGCGAGTTTGGCAGCCGTTTGGTCGAGCAAGCCCGCTGCTGGCAACTCGACATCGAGACCTACGAATCGGAATGGGGCGAGCCGTTTGACTACGCCGCGCTGGAGGAACGCTTCACCCGCGACGGCGACATCGGCTGGCTGTGGTTCACCCACTGCGAGACTTCGACGGGGATGCTCAACGACTTGGACCGGCTCAAAGAACTGTGCGCCCGCTATGACGTGCGCTGCTGTGTGGACTGCATCAGTTCCATCGGCGCCGTGCCCATCGACCTGTCGGGCGTCTACTTGGCGACCGGCGCCAGCGGCAAGGCCCTCGGCTCTTACGCCGGGCTGGGCATGGTCTTCTACAATGAGCCGGTGGCCCCCTCGCCCCAAGTCCCGCGCTATTTGGACATCGGCTACTACGCCGCGCGCAACGGCGTGCCCTTCACCCTGATGTCCAACTTGGTCTATGCGCTGGCCGCGGCGTTGGAGATTTTCGACGCGGACTACTATGCCGGCGTCGCTCGGCTGGCGCGCCAGGTGCGCAGCGCCCTGCGCAACATGGGCCTTAACCTGATCGCGGCGGACGTGTCCATCCCTACCGTGACCACGATTGCCCTGCCGCCGCAGGTGAACTCCGTCGCGCTGGGCGACGCCCTGCTGGAGGCCGGGTACGAACTGAGCTACAAGAGCCGTTACCTGGTCGAACGCAACTGGATCCAGATCTGCCTGATGGGCGAACATGCGCCGCAGACGGTGCGCGCCATGCTGGCGGTTTTCCGCGCCCAGGTAGAGCATCTGGCGGCTGGAGAGACTGCGGGGTAGCCCCATGAACAGCTTTGTGGGCGGTTTCCTGATCGGATTTGCCTGCGGTCTGTGGTTTGCCATTCTGCTCTACTGGCTGTGGGGCAAACGCGCCGCCCTGCTCGCCGCGAGCGGGGCCGCCGGCACGGAGCCGGAACCCCAGCCCGCGCCGCCTCGCCAGGCAGACGCGCACGAGCCGCCCGTGGATGAGCCGGATGAGCCGGATGAACGGGCCGGCCCAGCGGAGGCCGCTTCACCGGCGCCAAAGGTCGACGCCGGCGCCTCGCGCTATACCCGGCTGGTGAAGATGGTTGGCGGCGATGTCGCCGCAGCCGAGAAGCTGATCGACTACGAGCGCACACGCGCACCCGACGCCGCCCGCTCCATCTGGATTCAGAACGCCATCGACCGCCTGATCCATGACCGGCGCTAAGGCATAGCCTCGGATGCGATGCGCAGCATTGGTAAAGGGGCAACAACCGTCTTGCATGGTCGAGCGTTATGCGAAAAAGCGATGTGCGCCGTCCGCCCATGCAACATCTGATCGATTTCGTGGAGAGAACACTCTTTGCTACTAGCCCTAGACACCGCAACGGCGACGGCTTCGGTCGCCGTCTATGACCGGCAGCGGCGGCGGCTGTTGTCCGAGATCACCTGGCAGGCGCGCCGCCGCCATACGCAAGACCTGATGCCCGCAGTGCAGCAAGCCCTGGCTTACGCCGGAGCCGGCGTCGAGCAGATCACCGCCTTAGCCGTGACGACCGGCCCCGGCAGCTTCACCGGCGTGCGCATCGGCATCAGCGCCGTCAAGGGGCTCGGCTTGGGCATGGCGCAGACGCCGCAGACGGTGGGCGTGCCCACCCTGAGCGTGACCGCAGCGCCCTGGCTGGACGCGGCGGCAGGAGGCGCGGCGCCCGCTGCGGTCTGCGCCTTCGTGCAGGCCGGTCGCGGTCGCTACAACTGGGCCTTCTTCGACCCCGGCGATCTGTTGCGGCGGCCTGGCCGCGAGGAGCACGGCGCCGGCGCTGCCGGAGAATTCTGCGCGGCGCTGGCCGCCTTCGCACCGCAGCCCGTCTGGCTGGCGGGCGAACCCGACGCCGCGCTGGAGCAAGAGGTCGCCGTACTGGATCATGTCTGTCTGTTGGATGGGGTGAGTGCGCTGCGCCGTGCAGGACACTTGGCGCGCCTGGCGGACCGGCACCTCGCCGCGGGCAACGAAGACGACCTCGCCGGCCTGCAGCCGCTCTACCTGCAGAATCCCTAACATGAGCGCTAGCTTCCCCTTCGAGCTTGACCCCGTGTTCCGCGCCATGGCGGTGTCTGACGTGGGCGCGGTGATGGCTATCGAGAAAGTCTCGTTCCCCACGCCGTGGTCAGCCGGCACCTATCGCCACGAGATCACGCGCAACGAGCACGGCGCCTATTGGGTGGTCAGCCCGCGCGGCGTCGCGGCCCGCACCGCTCCTTCCGTCCTCGCCTATGCCGGCACGTGGCAGCTTGGCGACGAGGTGCACGTCACCACCATCGCCGTACACCCGAACTGGCGGCGTCGCAAGCTGGGCGAATGGACTCTGCTCAATCTGATCGCCGCTGTGCGCCGGAACGGCGCGCGCCTGGTCACGTTGGAGGTGCGCACCTCCAACGCGCCGGCCCTCGCGCTCTATCGCAAATTGGGCTTTGAAGAAGTAGGCCTGCGCCGCGGCTACTACCTTGATACCGGCGAGGATGCCTATCTGATGACGCTCTTCCACATCGACGACGAAATGGTGTGGCAGAAGCTGGCTGCCGAGATTGCGGCCATCGAACGCCAAAGCCGGCCGCCATCCGACGGCGATTCACCGGCTGGGCGCTAGGCTGTCGCCGCGCGCACGCCGGCGACCAACTCCTCCACCTCGCGCACCACGCTCTCCAACTCGTCAAGCGCCGTGGACAGGCCTTGCGCCTCGCCGTTCAACTGGCCGAACGCGCCTTGCACGCGTTCTTCCAGCGCAGGCGGGCACAACGGTAGCGCCGCCGCCCGCGTGACTACGCCCTTCTCGTTGAGCAGATAGCGCCGGTTGAGCGCAAACAGCGTCTGCATCAGACAAGCCGCGCTGCGGAAGCAGCAACCCGCCACATACTCGGCGTCCCCGCGTGCGGCGCTCTTGCGCGCCGTATCCAGCGAGAAGCGCGCCTCCCAGGTAAATTTGTCCATCACGGCCCGCTGCAACGCCGGGGGATAGGGATCGGTCTGCGCCTTCAGCGTTTGCAGCGTGCCGTGCGGGTCCCACAGCGGCCGGCAGACGGCGACTTCGCCCATGTAGATCGACGTGACAAAGCCGTGCGGATGCCCGGCCTGGTAGAAGATCTGCACCTCGCCGGCGCGGCAATCGTCGATCACTTGCTCTACCTGTGCCAGATCGCGGTAGAGGAAATCCACTGCCAAGCCCCGCACCTTCAGCCAGCCGCCCCCGTTGATCCAGGGGCCCCATTCGTGTAGCGGCGTGATGATGTCGCTGCGGTGTTCGTCGTCGATCTCGGCGGCGACGCGTCGCAGCGCGTCCAGGTCCGGCGGTGAGTCAGGCCGGTAATAGAGGCCGAGGTCCACGTCCGATGTAGACGTGTGCGAGCCCAAGGCGCGCGAGCCGCCCAGCACGACCGCCTCAATGCCGGCGACCGTCTGCAGGCGTTGGACGATGTGGCTGAGCAATTCCTCGACGAATGAATCGTCAGGCATCTGGCCTCCCTGGTTATTGTCCCGCGGCGTGGGCTGTGCCGGCGCTGTCGACCGGGCGGGCGACGACGATGATGCGGTGGGTGTTGTTGTTGCGCGGCCAGCAACTGACCAGCGTCAGGCGATCGTCGTCGAACTGCTCGATCCACTGGGCGTTGGCAGCGCGCTGTTCGGCTGTGGCGTTCTTTTCCGGCACGATCAGCACCTGATCCACCCGATACACGTGGCGTTCATCGCCTGTCCAGAGGATCGCCTCGTCGCCGGCGCGCAGTTGGTCCAATTCGCGAAAGACCGCGCCCAGGATGTTGTTATGGCCGCTCAATACGATGTTGCCGGGCTGCCCGGGCAGGGCGCTGTTCTTGTGCCAGCCGGCTGCGTACTCGGCTACGTCCCACTCGCTGAAGATGGCCCCGTCGTTCGTCGTGGCTGCGTGCCAGCCCAGTTCCACCACGGGGATATCCACGTCGATGCCGGGGATTTCCAGCCGGTCGGGCAAGGCCGCCTGCGCCGCGCTCGTTGCGGCGATTTCCTGCTGCGTCTGCGCGCTTGCCGGCGGGCTGGGCTGGGCCGGGCTGCAGCCGGCCAATGCCACGCTCGCAGCCAGGAGCAGGGTTGCGAAGTAGGCCAGGATGGATGGGCGATCAGTGCGTCTCATAGGTTGAATGATGCCTCGTCAATCGGCGTTCAAAAAGTCCGAAAAAGGGCTCGATGCCGAGCGGCAAGCGCCAAGCAGCTGTCGAGATAAGATAGCAGCCGTTGCGTCGCGCCGCTGTAAGCAGAGCGACGGTTGCGCGGCGTTGAGTCGTCCCATCCCCGCGACATGACAAAACCTACTGGCCCGGTTGCAGTCGTCGTCCCTGGGCCGCCGCTTCCACGCGCACCACCGGCCCGCCGACCGGCGCCAGCACCGCGGTGAAGTCTGTATTGCCGCCGCGCGCGATGACGTTGTGCTCCGGCGCGGCCTGGCGCACAGCCACCACCCGGTCCAGCGGATCATAGGCGGTCAGCACCACCTGCACTTCGACCGCTTCCTCCGGCCCGACATTGAAGACCTTGCCGGTGACGGTATAGGAGGCGTAGCGCTCGCTCTGCATCTGCACCTCTTCCACGGAGAGGTCACGATAATAGCTGCCGACATAGGCTGGAACCGCGCTCAGGGGGTAGGCGCGGTATTGGTCGAACTCGCCGGGGACCGTCTCGAAGAGCACGGCAAAGGGCGCGCGCTCCTCGACATCCACCAGGTCGAGTGCGACCAGGCTGGCGGCTTCGGCCAAGGGCTCGCCGTTTTCGTCTAGGAGCGTGACGCCGACGCGCACCTGTTCCAGCGGCATGCCGCTCGTATTATGCACCTCGCCCAGCACCCACAGGCCGCCGATAGGCGTTTCGCTGAAGTGGAGGTTCTGCACGTCAAGCGGCAAGGGGGTGGGCGTAGCGGTCGCTTCCGCCGCAGCCTCTAGCTCCTCTTCGCGTGGGATGATCAGCTGCTGGCCGATCTGCAGCGTGCGCGGGTCCAAAATGCCGTTGGCGTCTTGCAGGGCCGCCACAGAGACGTTGTAGCGCGTGGCGACGGCCAAGAGGCTCTCGCCGCTTTGGACGGTGTGAAAGACGGGCGTAGGCGTGACGGTCGGGGTGTGCGTAGGCGCCGGCGTGTAGGGGGCGGGCGTCGCCGTGGGGGCCGCGGTCGAGGATAGGACGGCCACTTCGATGGTTGCGGTGGGGGCGGGCGTGGGCGTCGGCGTCACGGTGATGACCTGCCCGCAGCCTGCCAGCAGCAAGGCGATGAGGCCCAAGTAAGCCCGCGCCGCCCGGCGTGAGCGTCCGCCAAGTTTGTGGAGCGGTCGGCGCAGTGTACGGTCACCCATGCGCGCGAGTATACCACAGGGGACGGCAATGAAACGAGGCGACGACAGCTAAATTTCAGGGCGAGCATCCGTTCTCAGCTTGACGCGCGCCGCGTCGCAGATTACGATAGAAGTCAGTTGGCACAGGGACATTTCTCTGTAGAAAAAGTCCATATCCCTAGGAAAACAGGAGAGCGAGACGTGCCCTCACATCCTCTGGCCGAAGTTTTTGGTTTTCCTCATGACAACCATTCTGAACGCGCAGAGCGGTATCGGAATCAAGCGCTATGTCCGTATAACAATAAAGTTCCATCCTGTACCAAGAACAGCGTCATTAATCCGTTGGGAGTATGCAGCGTCTTTGAAGCTGAACAACCCGTCATCACCTGTCCGACGCGTTTTCGAGAAGACTGGCGTATTTTGGAGGACGCCGCAAACTTCTTCTTTCCGCCGGGCACGCGTTATACCGCTGTGCCGGAGACGCGATTGGATGATGCGGATGGACAGTCTGCCGGAAACGTCGATTTTGTCTTGGTCGCTTTGGGGCCTCAAGGTGAAATTGCTGATTTTGGGGCGCTGGAGGTTCAATCTGTGTATATCTCGGGCAACGTCTCCGGTCCATTTAACCAATACATGGAAACCAGACCTAACCATGTTTTTACCTGGGGTGGTTCTGTCAGACCTGACTATCTTTCATCATCGAGAAAAAGACTTGTCCCGCAGCTCATATATAAAGGCGGAATTCTTCGGGAGTGGAATAAGAAAACAGCCGTTGCTATCCAGAGACCGTTTTATGAATCTCTTCCTCCTCTGCCAGTAGCCGCGAGAGAAGATGCCGATATCGCCTGGCTAATCTATGAATTGGTGCTAGACGATCGTATGAACCTATATCATCTTACTCAAGATGAAATTGTTTATACGAACTCTGAAGCTGTACTTGCCCATATAACCACAGCCAAAGCGGGAGATATGAGAGGGTTTCTCTCACGGATTCAACAAAAGCTTGAGAGAGAAGAACAGAGGATTCCGCCTCTGACCTTGACCCCATTCGATGGGTTGGGAGGGAAAAAAATAAACAATGAGCCAATTGCGACTACTCAATGATTCAACCAATCAAATCGTTAATGTGGCATCTGTTCCCCATCGCAGCCCATTTCGTTATCCCGGCGGCAAGACATGGTTAGCGCCTCGCGTTCGCCAATGGCTGCTAAGTCTTTCGGAACTTCCAGACGAGTTCATTGAGCCGTTTGCTGGCGGCGCGATTATCGGCTTGACCGTTGCGTTTGAAAGATTAGCGGATCATGTAACAATTGTTGAACTTGATGCCCAAGTGGCGTCTGTATGGCAACTTATCATCCAAGAAGGCGGCGGCGAATGGCTTGCGAAACGCATTGAAACATTTGATTTAACGCCTAAAAATGTAGAGGCGGTGTTAGCTTCGGACAGTCTTTCAGTTGAAGAGCAAGCCTTTCAAACAATTGTTCGCAATCGGGTCAGCAGAGGAGGAATTTTGGCGAAGGGCGCCGGACTCGTCAAGCATGGTGAAAACGGCAGAGGAATCAGCTCTCGTTGGTATCCAGCTACGCTGGCAAAACGAATTCGAGAAATCGACCGGATACGCGCCCATCTCACCTTCATTGAGGGCGATGGTCTGGAGATAATCGGGCGTAACGCATCAAGGCCTGACGTTGTATTCTTCATTGATCCTCCTTACACAGCTGGGACTGGTAAACGCGCAGGTCGGCGCCTTTACAATTGTTCGGAACTGGACCACACCTACCTTTTTGATTTGATGCAAACCGTTCGTGGAGATTTCTTGATGACCTATGATAACGATGAAGGCGTAAGGAACTTGGCCGCTGCACATAACTTCGACCTCCTGCCTATCGCAATGAAAAGCACACATCATGCTGAAATGACCGAACTCTTGATCGGACGGAATCTAGACTGGATTAGAGAATAAAGAGATTAACCCCATGAAGATCGCAGTCTTCTCGGACAGCCACGACAACATCGCCGGGCTGGAGCAGGCCCTCCGGCAGGCCAATGAAGCCGGCGCCGAACTGCTCTTGCACCTGGGCGACCTCTGCGCACCGTTTATGCTCGACCGGCTGGGCAAGCAGTTTACAGCCGGGCCGGTGCACGTGGTCTTCGGCAATAACGACGGCGACGGCCGTCTGCTGCACACAATCGCCTCCAATTACAGCCACGTCACCCTGCACGGCATCTACGCCGAACTGGAGGCTGGCGGACGCGCCATCGCCATCATCCACTACCCGGAGCCGGCCCTGCGCATCGCCCAATCGGGCCGCTTCGACCTGGTGTGTTACGGGCACAACCACGACAAGAAGGTGGAGCGCATCGGCGAGGCCGTCTTCGCGAACCCCGGCGAAATCCTGGGCATGAAGGGCGCGCCGACCTGGGGACTCTATGACACCGAGTCGGGCGAGTTGACGCTGCAGGCCCTCGCCTGAGGCGGACAGGAGCGCAACATGGCGGAGAATATGCGCCCCCAGGTGGGCATCGGTACGCATGTGACCGTCGAACTGATCGACGAGCAGGGCGGACGCGAGGAATTTGCCTTCGACGTGACGACCGACGCCGCGGCCGACGTGACGCGCAACCTGCTCAGCGTCGAGGCGCCCCTGGTGCAGGCCATCCGCGGCAAGTTTGAAGGGGCCGAGGTGGACTATCGCATGGGCGACATCTGCCGCGTGCGCATCGTGGCGGTGGAACCGGCGCAGACGCCGGCGTCCCCGGATGCCGCGGCGCGACGGCAGGCCGTGCTCGAAGAGGCGCGGCGCAAGGCTGAACGCACCAATGCCGATATGTTCGCATCGTCTTTCAGCGGCAAATGGGGTGACTACAACACCGACGGCATGACGGACGACTTGACGGACGACTTGACTGATAAGTCGTAACGGGCGCCATCAGAACTGCTCCGGCAAGGCGTCTTTCAAGAACCGGCAGGCAAATACAAACCGGGGCATCCCTATAGCTGCTATAGGGATGCCGTCTTGATCTAACCGGGCATTGCACACGCCGCCCGCCTGGGCCGGCCTGTCAGATGGCGGGTAATAGTTCGCGCACGCGCGCCAGAGGCAGCGCCTGGCCTTCGGCCCACAGCGCCGCATAGACGCCGGGCGGCAGCGCGTCTTGCAGTTGCCGGGTGCTGCGGGCGTAGGCGGGCTGATCGGCGGGGTCGATCACGGACTCGATGCGGGTGCGCAGCGCCGCGGCTGCACCATACAAGCGCACCGCCGTGCTCGGGTCATCGCGGCGGCGGGCGATTTCGGCGAATTTCTCCAAACACCAGGCCGCACCCCCGCGATCGTCGATCTCCAGGCGCATGTCCAGGCTTTCGCGCAAAAGGCGGGCGGCCCGCACAAGGTCATCTTCGTCGAGTGCGACCCAGGCTAGGCTGCCCAGCGTGGCCGCCATGCCCCACTTTTGCCCCAGTTGACGGCGCAGACGCAGGCTTTCATCCAGCAGCGCAGCCGCCTCCCCGGGGCGCCCGGCGCGCAGGGCAAGCTCACCCAGGCCGGATAGGGCAAGCGCTTCGCCCACGCGGTCGTCGGTTAGGCGATAGGCGGCCAAACCTTCGTCCAACCACTGCCGGGCCTGCGCCGCATCGCCGGCTCGCAGCGCCCCAAAGCCTAGCTGCGTGAGCGCCCGCGCCTGGCCCGACACATCGTCCCCGCGACGTACGATGGCATATGCTTCCTCGAACAAGCGCGCCGCGCGGTCATAGTTGCCGATTTCGGTGGCCACCTCGCCGATGCTGATCAGCGTCTTGGCGACGTGGTGCGGTTCGTTCAGCGCCTGGTAGAGGGCGAGCGCCTCAGCAAAGAGCGTTTGGCAAGCGGCATAGTCGCATTGCAGATAGGCATTTTCGCCGATGCCATACAGCGCATCGGCGCGGGCGCGGGTGGGCTGATCGGCGTCGGGCAAGGCTAACGCCGCTTCCAGCCAGCCGCGCGCCTCGGCGCTATGGCCTTTTAGTTCCCAAAAGCGTGCTAGGCAGGCAATCAGCGCTAGACACGCCTGGGCCGGCGAGGAGGCGCCGGTCTCCTCGTCCGTGCCCGCGTTCGCCGCCTTCAGGCGCCATTGCAGCGCGGCGCGCAGGTTGTCGTGATCCGCCTCGAGGATGTCCAGCCATTCGGGTTCATGCGGCCCATAAAAGGCGCGAGCGGCGAGCGTCGCCCGCTCTTGAAAGTAGCGCGCGTGGCGTTCTCGCGTTGCGACAGTTTCGCCGTTCTCGTCGAGCTTTTCCAGCGCATACTCCCGCATCGTTTCGAGCATCACCAGGCGCGGCTCAGCCCCATGCGCTTCTTCGTGGCGCAGCAGGTTCTTGGCGAGGAGGGATTCAAGGCCCGTCGTCAATTCGGTCTGCGACTGTGGATCGCAAATGGCCTGCGCGGCGGCGTATGTGCAGCCGCCGGCAAAGACGCCCAAGCGGGCAAACAGGCGTTGTTCGGCCTCGTCCAGCAGGTCATAGCTCCAGGCCAGGGTGGCGCGCAGCGTGCGTTGGCGTGCGGGCAGATCGCGCGGTCCATCGGTCAACGTTTCCAGGCGGCTCGCCAAGCGCAGCAAGAGGGTTTGCGGTGCATAGAAGCGGATGCGTGCCGCAGCCAGTTCGAGGGCGAGCGGCAAGCCGTCCACATGAGCGCAGATGGCGGCAACGGCAGCCGCATTCTCGTCGTCGAGGGCGAAGTTCGGTGTGGCGGCGCGGGCGCGCTGCACAAATAGGTCGACAGCTTCAAAAGCCTGGAGATCGTGAGGCGAGGCAGGGGCATCGAGCACCGGGAAGCGCAGGGGGCTGACGGGGAATTCATGTTCGCCGTACAAGCGCAGCGCTTCGCGGCTGGTGACAAGCACCTGCAAACCGGGCGCTGCCGCCAGCAGTTCGGAGACAAGCGGCGCGGCAGCCAACAGGTGCTCGAAGTTGTCCAGCAGCAGCAGCGATTGCTCGCCCAGCTTATCTTGCAAGGCGGCCAACAACGCTTGGCGGCTCGGCTCCTGGCGGACGCCGACTTGCTGCGCAATGTGCCGCAAGGTCAGCCTAGGGTCGCCGACGGAGGCCAGCGGCGCCCACCAAACGCGGTCGCGGAAGTCGGGCAGCAGGGTCGCAGCGACGGCAAGGGCGAGGCGCGTTTTGCCGGCGCCGGGCGGGCCGGTCAAGGTTACCAGGCGAGAGGAGGCCAGCAGCGTTTGGATCTGGGCGATCTCGGCCTGCCGCCCTACGAAGGAAGTCAGCTGAGCGGGCAAGTTGTGCCGCACTGTCTGCGCGGGGGCGGCGTGCATCGGGGCTGAGTCTGCGGCGCGCCGCAGCAAGTCCAGTTGTTGCGCGCGGGCGACGGCTTGGGTGCGGTTGCGCACGCCCAGCTTGCTGTAGATTTGGCGGTTGTACCACTTGACGGTGCCGACGGTGAGGACGGTTTTCTCGGCGATGGCGCGGTCACTCATGCCCTGGGCTAGGAGGCCGAGTATTTCGCGTTCGCGGTCTGTGAGCGGCGTAAGCGGCCAAGCGGAAGAGACGGGTCGCATAGACGACGCTTTCTGAACTACCTGACTCGATGTCCGGCATTATGACGCAGCGGGCGGCGAAAATCAACCCCCGCCGGCCCGCGCGCCTCAGCGCCTGCCGCAATCCCTACCGCAATCCCTACCGCAATCCCTGTCGAAAGACAGGTGACGCTGCTGCTCGCCCGCTCTATGCTGTCACCATGGTCGAGCCAGTTATCAATGGAGGAAATCCACATTCAGGAAAGGGGAAGAGCGATGAACTATCGCCATTTGTTTCTGAGTATTCTGCTTGTGCTGACTATCGAGGGGCCCGCAGGGCTCTCAACTCTGGGCGGGGGCGCGGCCGGCTTGTCGCCAAAGACCGTCGACCTGATCCGGTCGGTGCGCGTCGCTACGGCCAAATATCAGGATGTGCGGACCGCGCGCGCGGCTGGGTACGGTGAATTCCTGGACTGCTTTACCTATGGGGGGCAGCGCGGGATGGGACAACACTACGTGCAGGGAGATTGGGCGGGCGATGATGTGCTCGACCCGCTGCGGCCTGAAGCGCTGGTCTACGAACCGCTGGGCGACGGCAAGCAGGTTCTCGTCGCGTATGAGTACCTCGTCTTTGCCGATGTGTGGGACCCTGACGAAGAAGGGCGCAACCCCCCGCGCCTGTTTGGCCAGGAGTTTACGCTCAAGACTACGATCCCGCAGACGCCGCCGGTGTGGACCTTGCATATCTGGCTGTGGTCGCATAACCCCGACGGCCTCTTTGCCGATTACAACCCGCTCATCACTTGTCCGGCGGACCAGCCGGTGGTCGATATGGCCGCTTCTTAGGCGCAACTCACTTCTAAGTACAGTCAATTCCACAAAAGGAGGACACACTATGCCGAAGTACATTATCGAGCGCATCGTGCCGGAGGCGGGTAAGCTTTCTGGCGCCGAACTGCAAGCCATCGCACAGAAATCGCGTGACGTGCTGCAAGACTTAGGGCCGAGCATCCAGTGGATCCAAAGCTCGGTGACCGACGACCGCCTCTACTGCACCTACATCGCGCCTAGCGAAGAGTTGATCCGCGAACACGCCCGCCGCGGCGGCTTCCCAGCGGACCGGGTATCGGAGGTGCACGAGGTAATCGATCCTACCACGGCGGAAACATAGCGGGTTTTGCCGGTTGGGTAAGTCTGGCAGCGGCAGGGTAGCTGCCAGGCTGCGCTCGATGAGGCGCGGCGCAAGACAGAAGGCGCCAATGCTGGAATGTTCGCAGCGTCTTTCGGGAACCGGCAGGCAAGAAAAAGACGAGGCCCTCCCAGCGTCTATAGGGAGGGCCTCGTCTTTTTTGAACCGGCTATTGCACAGCCGCCCACAGGCGCAGCAGCCCGTCATCGGTCACCAGCAGCGCATAGACGCCGTTGTCGCTGATGCTCAGGCGCTCGATCTGCGCCGGTACGTCGTCTGCAATCCAGGCTTGGCGCATGCCCAGGAACGTGCCGTCGGCCCGACCGTAGAAGCCGGCATACGGCCCGGCGATGATCATCAGCGACCCGTCCGGGCTGAACGCCGCGCCGGTGGACGCGAAGTCCGGGTCATCCTCGGGCAGATCCGCGATCAGGTCGGCGCCTGACGTGTCATAAGCGTACCACTCGGCCTGGCCTTCGCCGTAGACCGCCAGGTCGCCGACGCCGCCTGCATCCAGCGCCGGCCATACAGCCACCTGCGGTGACTCCGTCAGCGTACCCAGCCCGCTCCACCACAGATCGCCGTCTTCCGACCGGAACTCCACCTCGCCGCCCTCCAGGCCGGCCAGCAGGCCGGGCGCGTCACCGGGGCTGGACGCGATGCTCGTCACCGGGCCGGAAGCAACGGACAGGCGAGGCAGTTGCGCTCCGGACACATCCCACCAGCGCAAGCCGCCCTCCAGGTCGCCGCTTGCCAACAGCCCGTTGGGCTGGAAGGCAACCCCCGTCACTTGGCCGGCATAGCCGCCGAGCAAGGTAGCCGGCAGCCAGACGACGCCGAAATTGTGGAAGACCTGAATCTGCGACCGGCTTTGCGACTGGACTGTTACCGCCAGTTTGCTGCTGTCTGGGCTGAAGGTCGGGTTGGAATAGAAGGCCATTGCAGGCGTCCACCACAGCGCATCCATCAGGCGATGGGCGTCGAAGAAGTAGAGCCGCCCGT